>NZ_JAIBNX010000099.1 GCF_026130045.1 Micromonospora sp. CPCC 205371 | reverse complement strand
CCTGCGGGCCGACCCGGACACCCCCTTCTGGGGGCCCGAGGTGCGCCCCCTGCTGCCGGCGTGGGCATCCTGCGCCGTGCTCGTGACCGCGCGCTGGCGCCTCGGCGGCCTGCTCAGCGACGGCGCCGCCTTCCTCACGGTCGAGCCGCTACCGGCCGCCGCCGCCACCGAACTGCTCGCCCGCGCGATCGGGCCCGACCGGGCGGCCACGGACGCCGCCGCCACCGCGGCGCTGGTGCGGCTGTGCGCGGGCCTACCGATCGCGCTGACCGTCGCGAGCGCGCGACTGGCCACGCGGCCCGGCTGGCCCGTCAAGCGGGTCGCCGACGAGCTGGCGCAGGAGCATCGACGGCTCCGCGGCCTGCACGGCGTGTTCGACATGTCCTACGCGGCGCTGTCCGAGCCGGTTGCTCGCTGCTATCGGGCGGTCGGCGTGCATCCCGGCACCGAGTTCGGCCTGCCCGTGGTGGCGGCGACGCTCGGCGTCGACGAGCTGGAGGCGGGCGACCTGCTCGACATCCTCGTCGAGGCGAACCTGGTGGCGGAGGTCGCGGGGGAGCGGTACCGGCTGCACGACCTGGTGCGGCTGCACGCGCGGCAGCAGGCCGAGCAGCATCCGGAGGCGGCGGCCATCGAGCGGCGCACGCTGGAGTGGTACCTGGCGGGCGCGATGGCCGCCGACCGGCTCCTGACACCGCACCGGCGGCGCGACCCGGCCGACCCGTTCACCCACCTGGATGCGGGAGCCGTGCGGCACGCCGGCCATCGGGAGGCCCTGGACTGGCTGGAGGCCGAGCGCACCAACCTGGTCGCCGCCGTCCAGCACGCCGCCCGCGACGAGCCGCTGCTGGCCTGGCGGATCGCCGACGCCATGTGGGCGCTGTTTCACTTCCGGCGCCACCACCACGACCGGATGCTCGTCGACCGGATCGCGGTCGAGTGCGCGCGCCGGCTCGGCGACCCGAAAAGGGAGGCGGCGCTGCTGCGGCGGTGGGCGCACGCACACGTCGACGCCGGCCGCTCGGAAGAGGCGCGGGAGCTGTTCGAGCGCAGCGTGGCGCTCTGCCGCGACATCGGCGACCGGTACGGCGTGGTGGCAGCCCTCGAAGGCCTCGGCGTGGTTGCGCTCACCCAGCAGCGGTACGCCGAGGCGGTGGCCCACTTCGACCGGCAGGTAGCGCTCTGCCGCGACATCGGTGACCACCGCCGCTCTGGCATGGCGATTTTGTACCTTGGCATCGTCCACAATGAACTCGCCGAGTACCGGCGGGCACTGGAGCACCTGCGCGAGGCCGCCGGCGTGTTCGCTGGCCTGCCCATCCCGGACCCGATCAAGGCGGCCCGGACCCGTACCGAGATTGGCCGGGCGCTGACCGGCCTCGGCGAAAGCGCGGCGGCCCGCGACGAGCTGACCGCCGCGCTCGGCGAGATGCGCCGGCTGGGGTCGCCGCGCGGCGTCGCCGGCGCGCTGTGGCGGCTGGGCGAGCTGGGGCTGGCCGGGCCGGTCGCGGAGGCTCGCGCGCACCTGGCCGAGGCGCTGCGGCTCTACGAAGACCTGGGCGACGCCGAGGCCGAGCCGGTGCGGCGGCTACCCCCCCCCGCCCCACCAGCCGAGGCTGACCGGGACGGGGTGGCGGGACCGCAAGCGGGCCGGGCCGTCCGCGCCCAGCGCCACCGCCGTCGGCTGCCGGTGCCCGATCCGCCAGCCGGCGAAGACGACCGCGTCGCACAGCGCCTCCACCGGGTTACCGGTCGCCAGCCAACCGTGCAGGAACGCCGCGAACAGCGAGTCTCCGGCGCTCGACGTGTTCCGTACGCCGAGCGGCGCGACCGCACCCGCGGTGACCAGGCGCCCGTCCCGCAGCCCCAGCATGCTCCCGCGCGGACCGCAGCCCACTCCCGCCATCGCGGCGCCCGGGTGGCGGGTCAGCACCTGAGCGATCCACTGCCGGGGTGCGCAGGGCAGGCGCTCGTGACTACAGAAGATGATGTCGGCGACGTCGAGCCACGGCTGGTAGTACGGCTCATCGAGGTCGGCGATCACGTTGACGTCGACCGCCACCGGCACGCCGCGCAGCACCGCCGGTGGCAGCAGCGCGCGGACGAAGTCGGTGTTCGTCAGTACCGCCAGGTCCGCGCCGGCCAGCGCCTCGACGAACCGGTCCTCCGGGTACCGGACGGTGTTGACGACGCTCAGGTGCGGGTACACCATCCGCCGGCCGTCAGGCGCGACCAGGATGACGCACTGCGACGAGGCCGGCCCTTCCACCACCGCCGGGCCGTCCAGGCCGGCGGAGCGCAACTGTCCACGCAGGACGGCCCCGGCGGGGTCCGCGCCGACGACCGTGCAGAGCTCGACGTCGTCGCCGAGCGACCGCAGGATCGTGGCGATCTGGGCGCCGGCGCCGCCCGGGCCGGTGTCGACCCATGGCGGGCTGACCACCGGCTCGTAGTCGACGGGGAACCCGGAGACCGGCAGGTGTACGGCGAGGCTCGACACCCCGGCCACGACGATGCGACTGGCCATGACTTCTCACTCCTCGACGAGGGTCGGTGGCGCGACCGGGGCGGCCACGCAGGCGGTTCCGGGCTCGGGCAAGCCCATGAGGCGGTACATGTGAGCGCGCAGCAACCCGGCGGCGCGGCCGGGCTCGGAGGTGAGCACCTCCGCGACAATCCGCGCGTCGTCCGTTGCCGTGTGGAGCTGCGTTGCCGTGCGGAGCTGGGCGGCGAGTGGGCGGTCCGGTGCCAGCACCGGCGTGAGCGAGACCGGCGACCCGGGCGCGGTGTGAGACGCTGGCCCGCCGGCCCGAAGCACCGGCACGCCCGCGCCGGCCGCGTACGCGGTCGCGGACCCGTGGTCGCCGACCAGCACGTCAGCCGCCGCGACCAGGCCACGCCAGCTCGTCGGCTCCACGACCCGCAGCCCAGCGCGCCGCTGCTCCCGCAACCAGCCGAGGACCTGCCGGGCGCCGTGCCCGTACCAGGCCGCCGGATGCAGCACGGCCGCGACGTCGTACTCGCCGGAGCGCAGCAGCTCCGACACGACGCCCCAGCCGCGGGCGAACAGCGACTCGGGCCCCCACGTCGAGGTGACCGCCACGAGCGGGCGCTCGACGCCGAGCGCATCCCGGTACCTGTCCTGGTGGGGACGGCTCGCGCGCAGCCGGTCCAGGCACAGGTCACCGGTGACGACCGCGACCGGCGTCGCTTGTGGACAGTGACGGTCGAGCACCGGCAGCAGATCCCGGTGTGGCAGCGCAACAGCGGCCGGCACCACCCGCCCGTACCAGGTGAGCCACGGCGGGCTCAGACCGACGACCATGTTGCTGGCCGGGCCGCCAAGCGCCGGCGGCGCCAGCTTGTTGTTCGGTACCCCGTGACCGAGCGCCAGCAGCGGCCCATGAAGCTGGTGCACGCTCCCGGAGTCGGCCGCCAGCACGAGGTCGAAGTCGCTGTGCGTCGCCTGGTGCCAGCCGATCGTGACCGCTCCCAGGGCGCGCAGGCGCTCGGATACGCCGCCCGCGAAGAGGTCCGGCGCCTGCGCGAAGACCACCTGGACCCGCTGATCAGGTTCCAGCAGTTCCACCGCGTCCAGCACGTACCCCAGGCACGCGAGGGTGTGCACGACGGCGAGCACCGTGCGCTCCGTGGCCACCGTCCGCCACGCCGCCGCGTCCCGCCCCACTGGTACTCGTAGCCATTCCATGCCGAGAGGGTGCGACGCTCGTGCGGACAGAAATCCGGACGCGAACCCGGACACGCCGGCCATGCGACACTGGAGGCTGCGGGAGGTTTGCGAATGGACCTTCGACTCCTGGGAAACGTCGAGATCGAATCCGCTGGATCGGTCTTCTCGCTTAGCCGATCCGCGGAGCGTTGCGTGCTAGCCACCCTGGCCTTCAACGCCGGCCGGCCGGTGCGTGTCGGCACCCTCATCGACAACATCTGGGGCGACAAGCCCTCCGCGAAGGCGGATGAGACCGTCGCCACCCATGTGCGCGCCGTGCGGCGGCTCCTCTCCCAGGCCGGCGGCGACCGCCAGATGATCCGCAACCACCGCCCGAGGGCGTACGAACTGCGGGTCGATCCATCCTGGGTGGACTACCACCGGTTCCGCGCCGGTGTCGCTTCGGCGGCCCGGCAAGGCGACAACCCGGAGGCCGTCGCAGCCTACGAGCGCGCTCTCGACCTGTGGCATGGAGAGCCGCTGGCCGGCGTGGCCGGTGACTGGGCCGACGGGCGTCGCCACGCCCTGCGGACCGAGCATCTCGACGCCCTGTGCGCCCTGCTCGACCTGCGGCTCAAGCTAGGCGAGTACACCGTCGTGGCGACCCAGGCCCGGCAGCTCGTGCACGACTACGCGACCGAACGGGTGCTGTCGCTCGCCATACGCGGGCTCGCGCACGCGGGGTACCGCGCCCTGATCCCAGATCTCGTCGCGCAGGCCAGCGACCGCATGTGGCAGACCGCCAGAGTGCGGCCGAGCCCTGAGATCGTGGCGCTGGCAAAGCGGCTGGCGACCGCGGGTGTGCCCGTGACGGTCGAGCAGCAGCCGGCCTCCGTGTCGACGCCCGTGGCCGGCGTCCACATGACAGCAACCCACAACGGCATGGTCTGGCAGTCCGCCGGCGACCAAATCATCACAGAGAGTTAAGAAAGCGCTTGCCTCTTTCGCGCCAATTGCGAGGTACACGCGGTTGGTGTTGACCTGTTAGCCTGTTCCGGCTTGCGGATCGACGCCAAGATCGTGATCGGTCGGTGCGTCCACATAGGAGGCGATGGTAGTGGTTGCTCCGCTCTTAGCCGTGTTGTCCTACGTCCACTGGGAGATCCTTTCCCCGCTACTGGCGTAGATCCCTACACGGCGGTGGCGGTCAGCCCGCGGTCGCGGTACCCGGACTGACCGCCAGCGGTCGACCATCAGTGTCGAGGTTCGCCTTTTCGCGGGCGCCTGCGTATGCCGCCAGCCTGCGCTGGTATAGCAGCAGGCTGATATACAGGAGCATCGAGTCCGAGAAGGCGGGGCTTTGGTGAGCCAACGGTCTGAGTGCGTTTTCTGTGCCGTCGTGGCCGGTGAGGCACCCGCTCGTGAGATCCTGCGGACCGACAAGGTCGTCGCGTTCTTCCCTCTGGAGCCCGTGTCTCCCGGACACACGCTGGTGGTGCCGCGCTCGCACGCGCCCGATATCTGGTCCATCGATCGGGAGACCGGTCATGCGCTCATGGATGCCACGCTAGAGATCGCCGAGGCGGTTCGCCGTGTGTTTCCCATCGACGGTTTGAATGTGATCCAGTCCAACGGCGAGGCGGCTACGCAATCGATTCGGCACCTGCACATCCACGTCGTACCTCGACAGTGGGGAGACGCCATGGATATCGGCTGGCCCTTGAAGACGGACTGGAGTGAAGAGGCGATGAACACAGCACAGGGCAAGCTCCGTGCCGTGTTGGGCGAGCGATGAGCAGCAACAGGAACGACAGCGACTTCGACCCGGAGGATCTCCGCCAACACCTTGAGTTCGTCCAGGCCGTCATCGCCCGGCTGTCGCAGTCGTCGACCGTCGCCAAGGGTTGGACCCTGACCATCGCCGGGGCCGCCTTCGGTTTCTCATCCATAGGCGAGCGGTGGTACCTGACGCTCCTCGGGCTGGCCGTGATCCTGCCGTTTTCGGTGCTCGACATGTACTACCTGCATGAGGAGCGGCTCTTTCGGCGCCTCTACAAGGCCATCTGTGACGGTACGGTGCCGTCGTTTTCGATGGACAAGGACGAGTTTCAGGGGGCAGTCGACTCCAGAGCCAGGATCTACTTCTCCTGGTCGGTGATCGGCTTCTACGCTCCTCTTGCCGTCGCCGGCGTCGCCATATCACTAGCCGCCCTCGTGGGCGACTAACTCAGGAGATGGAGCCAGGCGGGGCAACCCACACCGCTGGCTGGCTCGTAACCTCGATGACCTGGTCGAAATCGCGGTCGTAGTGCACGAGTGCGAGGCCGTTCAGCTCGGCGGTCGGTATGTGGTCTTGTCCAGCAGTTCGTCGAACGTGCCGGTCTCTCCAAGCTCGGCGAGGCGAGCCAGGGCCTGCGCCCGGCGTAGCTGATTGGCTGCCTGGCGCAGCGCGGTGTTGATGGTGTCCTTCTTCGTCTTGGTGCCGAGCAGTGCCGACGCCTCAGCAAGGGCGTCGTCGTCGACGTCTACAAGCACCTTCGTCATGATTGATCACTCCTGTGGTCACCAGCCGCGGGCTCGCCACTCCGGGAGGGACGGGCGCTCGGCTCCCAGGGTCGAGTCTTTGCCGTGGCCTGGGTAGAACCAGGTCTCGTCAGGGAGGTGGTCGAAAAGCTTTCGCTCGACGTCGTTGATGAGCGATGTGAAGTTGGCGGCGTCTCCGCGCGTGTTGCCCACCCCGCCGGGGAACAGTGGGGGCCGTTAGAGGGTAACATAGGTGAGTGGCTATGCGCGATGCGCTGTACGCCCGGATCTCGGAAGATGACCTCGGCACTGAGAAGGGCGTGTTCAGGCAGCTCGAAGACGGTCGCGGCCTATCCGCGGCGCGAGGTGGCGAGGTCGTAGCGGAGTTCTCCGACAACGATGTGTCGGCGCTCAAGGGTGTTCATCGGCCTGGGTATGAGGCGCTGATGGTCGCTGTGGCGGCTGGTCAGGTCGATCGCATCATCGTGTTTCACACGTCTCGTCTGTGGCGTAACCGCCGGGAGCGTGCCGAAGGTATCGAGCGGCTGCGGGCTGCTGGTGTGTCCGTGCTTGCTGTGAAGGGACCTGAGTTGGACCTGACTAGCGCGTCTGGGCGGATGATGGCCGGCATCCTTGGCGAGTTCGACACCGCCGAGAGTGAGATCAAGGGGGAGCGGGTTGCGCGGGCTGCTCTTCAGCGCGCTCAGGAAGGCCGCGCCAACGGGGCTGTCCTATATGGATGGAGGCGGGTCTACGAGTACGACGACCAGAAGCGGGTCGTTGGCTTTCGCGATGAGGAGGACCCGGAGCAGGCTTCGATCGTCCGCGAGATTGTCCGTCGGCTGCGCGAGGCTGAGACGCTACGTGCCATCACCGAGGACCTCAACCGGCGAGGTGTTCCCGCGCCGGGCGCAGGGCACCAACGGCGGCGCCGTGCGAAGGGTCAGAGCGAGGACGGGGCGCGCTGGAACAAGACCAGCGTCAAGAAGATCGCGATGCGGCCGGCGAATGTGGGCTTGCGCGTTCATCATCGTGGGCGGCCCGATGAGGTACTGATTCCGGCTAACTGGCCGGCGCTGGTCGAGCGTGATGACCACGACGCCGTTGTGGCGCTTCTTTCCCAGGCCGCTCGCGGGTCGGCTGTGCTGGTACGGCCTGGTGCTCGGGCTCATCTGCTGTCGTGGGGTATCGGGGAGTGCGGTGTCTGTAGCGGCCATTTGCGCGTGTCTCGCAAGGGCAACGCTCGGTACGGGGCCAAGAAGCTCCTGTACATCTGCGAGGGCACGGGGTGCGTGGGGCGGGACGAGTCACGGGTTGATCTGTTCGTCCGACGGGTCGTCGTGGAGAGGTTGATGCGTCCGGACCTCGCGGACTTGCTCATCGTGGACGAGGGCGCCAAGGCGGCGGCGTTCATGCGGGCGGAGGGTATTCGCGGCAGGCTTGCTCAGGCTGCTGACGACTATGCCGACGAGAAGATCACTGCTGAGCAGTTGCATCGGATAACTGCTCGACTCAAGCCGCAGCTTGAACAGGCTGAGGCCCAAGCGCGCATGTATCGGGTGAACCCTCATGTCAAGTTGGTGCTCGACATGGCGGGGGAGCGTGCTGGGGAGATCTGGGACGAGATGAATGTTGCCCAGCGGCATGCAGTGCTCGGTGTGCTCATCGAGCGGGTGCGCATCCTGCCCGTGGCTCGGCGAGGGCCGGGATTCGACTCAAGGTCGATCGAAATCATCTGGAGGACGGGTGACCGAGCCTGACTAGTACGACAGCCCGGGTTCGTTATGTAGATGCGGGTTGATGGGTGGTGTGGCCGCGGCGGCGGTAGTGGCTGGTCCGGGCGCGGGCTTGGTGCTGGCGTCGCCACCAGGACCAGCGCAGCCGGTGGTGTATCGGATGGATGGTGTTCGCGATGAGTTGCGCGAACAGACGTCGGATTTCGTTGAAGGTCAAGGGAATCAGCGCCTGATCGTGGTTGCCGCGTTCGTGGGCGGCGATGACGGTGAGGATGGCGTGGGCGAGCATCACAAGGGTGGTGTGCCGGTACCAGGAATCCCAGCGGCGCACCTGCGGTTCGTCCAGGCCGATCCTCTTGCCGGTCTGGAAGCAGGTCTCCACGTTCCAGCGGGTTCCGGCCACCGTGACCAGGGCACGCAGCGGGACCGGGTGTGGCGACCAGCAGCGGTAGAACGCCAGTTCGCCGTCGCTGATCCGCCGGCGAATGAGCAGCCAGTGGTGCCCGTTGGTCTCGTCGGCGGGTGGGGTGATGGTGATCCAGGCCCAGTCGTAGTATCGCTCTCCTTTCGAGCCGGGCCCGGCGGAGAGCCGGTTCCATGCGCGGGTGGGTAGGGCGGCGGCGAGCCGGTCCGCTCGTACTGGCCCCAGGTCGGGGCGGGCGGTGACCCGGTGACTTTTGGCTACGGCCAGGACGTATCCGACGCCGTGGGCTTGCAGGTCGCGGCGTAGGTGTCGGTCGCCGCCGTAGAACTCGTCCGCCGTTGCCCAGGCTGCCGGCACGCCGGCGTCCAGGGCGCGGGCGAGCATCCGCCGGGCCAGGGTGATCTTCGTGGCGAACGGCACGTCGTCGGGCACGCCGGCGGTGGCGCACCGGCCCGGATCGTCGGTCCACGCCTTCGGCAGGTACACCTCCCGGTCGATCAGCGTGGACCCGCCCGGCGCGGCATACGCCAAATACACCGCGATCTGCGCGTTCTCGATCCGGCCGGCCGTGCCGGTGTAGTGCCGTTGGGTGCCGATGGTGTGGCTGCCCTTCTTCAGATCGCCGGTGTCGTCCAGGATGAGCACCGCGCCCGGATCGCCCAGCGCGTCGACCACATAGCCGCGCACGTCGTCTCGGACAGTGTCGGCGTCCCATACCGCCTCACCCAGCAGCCGCTGCATCGCATGCGGCGAGCCGTCACCAGCCTGCTCGGCCAACTGCCAACACGAACGCGAGTCCACATCAGACAACAGGCCGAGCAGGAACGCCCGCGCCTGCCTGCGCGGCTCCACCCGCCCGAACCGGCCCGCGATCGCCGCGAACCCGGTGTCGAACTCCGCCAGCCAACCCGCGGCGTCTACGCTGTGCCCAGCGGCCGCCGCACGATATTCGATTGTCTCCACAAGTCATCGATGATCAACCGGCGGCCGTCTCCATGCCCGCAGGCGCACCGATCAGCCTCAACCCGCCCGGCCCATCGCCGGCCATCTACATAACGATCCCGGGCTGTCGTACTAGTCCTGGTCGGACGAGGGCATCTACATCATGTTTCCGAAAACCCGGATCGGCTCTTCTGCGTTGTCCGATCTTCGACAGTAGCAGTCTGCCCTACATCAAGAACATGTGACTATATCGGTGCGCTGCGATGTCATGGTGCTGAACTGTCAAACTGCCGCAGAGGGACTGGTATGTGGAAGACCGTTACCCAATCCGATGCCGTTTCGTCGATATTGTCTAATCCGTATGCCTTATTAGTCGCTGGCGCCATCCTCTCCTTCTTCTTTTCGAGCGTCCTCGAATGGTCCAAGCGTAAGCGTTCGGCTAAGAAGCGCTTGTCCTGGTCGGTCGACATTGATTCTGGAATTGTTGATGTGAGTCCTGCGCACCAGCAGAAGGTACGGGTGTTCTATCAGGATCGTGAAATCCGGTCGTTGGTCGGGGTGAGGTTTCGGTTAGTCAATACCGGAAATACCACGATAAAGAACCAGTATTTGCGCTTCGTAATTCCGCGTGAGGCGAAGGTAATGGAGTTCTTGTCGGACCCACCGCCGGAGCCGGAACTCGATGTTCACGAGGTGTCCGATACGAGTAAGCCGTCTGAGCGGCGTTTCAAAATCGGCCACCTTGAGCCGGGGTGGGCTGTTGAGTTTAGAGTAATTGGCGATGGTGGTGCATGGGGGGACTGGCGATCTGGTTCGGCATTTCACCCGTATAACGCGGACGGTGATGTTGTTTTTGAACGTCAGGGCGTAGCTCGGACAAAGGAAGATCAAGAGCACGTGCGCTCTTTCGTCTTATATCTCTTGCTGTTCCTGCTACTCCCTGGGCAGATTGGGCGGATCTTTGGAGAGCGCTATTGGTTCGTTGAGCCGACCGTCGGTCTGGCTCTAGTGGCTCTCCTGATTCCACATCTCGCCCCATTTGCTCGACTTGCTCAAGAGCTCATCTCGGCCTATTTGAATGGTCGGGCGTCTACGTCTCTTGAGGCTCGGGGTGGGGAGGGATCCATATACCAAGCCGCTGGATCGATATACTTCGCCCAGAAGTCGGATGGATCCCGGGAGGCAGCGAATTGAGCGGCCTTGTTCTGAAGCGATGACCAGATTGATGGCTAGGTCTGCGTTCGTCGTGCTCTACGAAGCAGGACCAAGAGCTTCGCGCGCTGTTCTTCCGTTGCTGGCGGCGCGGCATCAACGATGGCGCGGACAACGTCGGCCCAGTCGTCGGGACCGGTCGATTGCGCGTTGGCATTTTCACTGCATGGGGCATGTTGCCGCTGCGATGCAGGTCGGTGGACCTCGTGATCGCCGGTGCTGCGTTGAGGCATAGTCCTCCCAAGGCTGTGATCGTGGTTTGTCGCGTCGGTTGTGGTGGATCGAGAACATGTCGTTCTTCCTTCCGAGTGCTCGCGTGCGGGTTCCGCTGCGCAGCGCGCAGCCGGTCTGCGGATCTCCGGCTACGATGGCGATCCCGCTTGGGGGCGGATCGCCTCCTCATATAGAAAAGGCCGCAGAATCGGCCGAAAATTACATGCCCGTTCTCTCACATGGAGTAACAGCAAGTCACACGGGCTGGGCCGAGCCCGTGTGATAGCGATCGTCCGAGACGGCGTCGGCCAGGTCAGCTAACCGGCGTCGGCTGCCGGGACGGCCGTGCAGCCACCACACCGCTGCGGCCGGGCTGCCGCGGTTCACGGCAGCGTCCCGCGCGCCGGTGGCAACGGGCACCCAGACGTGGGCTTCGATGAGCCGTCGGTGCAGGTTGTGTTCGCGAGCGGTGGCGTGGAACCAGAACAGCACCGGCCAGACGTAGCCGGTGACGCGGGCGAGATCGGCGTATCCGGCCACCTTGTCCACGAGCCTGCCCACTGTCTCGGTCCCAGTGTCGTACTCAAGGAAGAACGGCACCGCGGCACCGTTCTCCTGCCAGATGCCGTGTCCATCAGGGCGGACGACGGGCTGGTAGTAGCGCTGTTCATTGTCGTTCGGATCGTCTGCGAGGGCACCCGGCTGTAGGCACTGAGAGGTCGACCACCAGCGCAGGAGGTGACTGCCCGGATGCATACGGGCGTGGCCGGCGAGCTCGATGAAGAACTGGTTGGTGCCGAGTAGGTGAGGCAGGTTGGCGCGGTTGGTGAGGTGCCAGCGGCGCTGGCGGGCCTTGTCCTTGCGGGGCAGGTCCTCACCCCGGTGGGTGGCGACTACTTCGACACCGAGTTGGTCCAGCACGTAGTGGTACGGATAGGTGCCGCCGTCCGCGCGAAACGGCCGGAACCGCGTCAGCAGGCCGGCGTCGCACAGCCGGCGTAGGCGGCGTTGCGCGAAGTCGAGCGAGGGAAACAAGGCGTGGGCGATCTGGAACGTGGTGAGTACACCGTGATCGGCCAGCCAGCCGAGCAGCGTATGGTCGCGGTCGGTCAGGCGAGACTGGATGCGAAGGAACGGTTCTGGCATAAGGACTTCCTTTCATGAGGGGGAGACCCGATAAGGGTCTGTCGGAGCAGAGCGGGGGACGGCTTCGATGCCGTTGACCTGCGCTGTGATAGCTCAGGTGGGGTCGGTTTAGGTGTCCGGATGAAGGCGGACATGCGGGCGGACAGCCAGGCGGGGACCCGCACGGGGGCCCGGACCGCAAACACAAACCCCGGCCGCCGGATGTGAGCCCGAGGGGGCTACGGTTCCGGTGGCCGGCGACTTGCCGTGTTGTGGCTGGTCTACGTCTGGCCGCGGGTGGTGGGAGTGGCCAGATACGTCGAGGCGGCGGTCAGTACTGCGCGTGCGAGGTCTTCGCGGAGTTCGGGTGCGATCTTGATGTGGTGTTCGTCGGCGAACTCGGCGACAGCTTGTGCGCCGACGCCGACAGCTATTTCCATTGGGCCGTCGGGCTTGGGCTGTTCGCTGGGTTGAGTGCTGGTCATAGTTCCTCCTTGATGATGTTGATCAGGGCGATGGAGTTGTTGGCTGGTTCGGCGTGTTCCTTGGCGAGGTCGTTGAACAGGTTGTTGAGCTGTTCGGCGGGGCTGCCTTCGATGAGGAGGCCGCCGCCGGGGTGGTCGAGGTAGGCGACGTCGGGGTAGGGCTGCGGCATCCGGTAGACGGTGAAGGCGCCGAACAGTCCTGGGTGGATCTGTGTGGCGTCGCGGAGCACCTGGATTTCCACGCTTGGCAGGAATCGGGCGGTCTCGACGAGGTGTTCCAGTTGGGCGCGCTGAGCTGTGGTGCCGCCGACCGGGCGGTGTAGTGCCCGCTCGTCCACGATGGCGTGGAGTTGGATGGGTTCGGGGCGGCTGAGGGCTTTGGCGCGGGCGGTGTTGTCGTGCAGGTACTTCTCGCGCTGCTCTTTGGTGACTTTGCCGAGCTGGGCGCGGTTGAGGATTTCGTCGGCGTAGGCGGTGGTCTGCAGCAGGGCGGGGATGAGGTTGGGGCTGTAGACGCAGATCTGCTGTGCACGGTTCTGTACCCACCAGCGGTCGGGCATGGGACCGTGGGTGGCGTCGGGTTTGATGCCGTCGCGGTACCAGTGGTCAGCTCGCCAGGCGTTGGCCGCGAGCGCGACCAGCTGGTTGCGCTGGTTGTCGTCGTAGACGCCGTAGACGTCCAGCAGCCCGATCACGTGGTCTTTGCGGAACGGCCACTCGGCACGTTCGTACCTGGCGAGCGTGGAGAACTCGACGCCGAGGTAGGCGGCCACATATTTGAGGGTCAGGCCGCGTTCGTCGCGTAGCTCGCGCATACGCTGGCCCAGGTATTGGGCGCGGATGGTCTGGCTGAACTGTTCTCGTTTGGTCGGCATGGTCACCTTTCCTGTTCGGAGGCGATACGGATGGTTGGCTGGTCCACATCGGAGGCGACGCGGTAGAGGTGCTCGAATGCGGTTGCGTGGGCGTGGCTGTCTTCCAGGAACAGCCGGCCGCCTAGGTAGGGGATGTGCACTACCTGCGGTGCCGGGTAGCGGCTGGGCAGGTCGAAGATGCTGAACGCGCCGTCAACGGCCGTCGGCCGTGGTACGTCGGTGGGCAGGACGCGAATCGTCACGTTCGGCAGCGTCGCCGCCTGACGTATGTGGTCGAGCTGGTCTTGCCAGTCGCGCGGGCTACCGACGGGACGGGACAGCGCACATGCGTCCATCACCACGGTCAACTCGACCCGCTCAGGATGTAGATCGAGTCGCTGTTGGCGGTCTGCCGTGAGGCGCTGCCACGCGGCGATCCGCTCCTGACCCGCTGTTATGCCCGCTGCGGAGCGGGCCGTCTGTTCGGCGTGCGAGGGCGTGTGTAGCAGGTCGGGGATGGACAGTGGGCTGTAGCAGCGGATGTGGGTGGCGTGTGATTCCAGCCAGAGCAGGTCGGCGAATGACGCGTCGGGGACGGCGCCGTCGAAGTCCAGTTCAGAGCCGGACCGCCATACCGCTTGGGCCAGGCGTAGCAGGAGGTCCCGCTCGTCGGGGTCGTGCACGCGGTACACGTCCAGGAGTGCGTTGACGCGTTCGCGGGTGAATGCGTGCTCGCCTCGTTCAAACCTGCCGAACTCGCTCAGGTCGACGTCGAGGTGAGCGGTGACGAATCTGCGCGCCAGTCCTTGGTCGTCGCGTAGCTGACGCATTCGGCTGGCCAACCAGCGAGCACGCAATGAGGGACGGCTGTCGGTACCGTCGTAGGCTGCCACTGGTCCTCCCGCAGGTGATGCGGCACGACGGCCCACGAGTCTTGTGGGAGGCGCTCAGCGAGCCGCCGCGCCGGCTTATTGGCAAGGCGGCACCAATTCGCCGCGCGATAGTGTCGCGAGGCTGGTTGGGTTGCGCCTTGACGGTTTCCGGCGTTCCGTACGGGTGCCAGTTCCGAGAAAATCGGTGATGGCGTTCCCGTGCGAAACGGTTGCCGGTAGCGTCACAGCCAAATCGTGCGATCGGCAGGGGTTGACCCGTTGACAGAGGTTGACTGTGGACTCTTTCGGTGAGGCACTACGACGAACCCGGTGCCGAGCTGGCGTATCGCTTGACGTTCTTGCTCGCAAGGTCAATTTCGATAAGAGCTACCTGTCCAAGGTCGAGAACGGGCGCCGGCGTGGCAGCCGCGTGTTCGCCGAACAGTGCGACACGGCGCTCGGTGCAGCCGGTGACCTGATCGCCGCGTACGAGGAGGACGTACGACGTCACGAGACGATGCCGGCTGCGGGAGTAGCGTTCGCAGACGTGTACCGCCGCACCTTCCTCAACCTCGGCGCGGCCGCCGCGGGCGCTGCGGCGTTGGCCGGCATCGACCTTGCCGACGATGCCCCATTGACCGAGGCGGACGTAGCCAAACTTGACCAGGTCGTCGCACGGCTGCGGGCGCTCGACGCCCGCCACGGCGCCGCCGGCCTCTGGGACGTAGCTGCCGCCCGGGCCCAGGGCATCGTCGCGCTGCTCGACCAGGCCGAGTACAGCCAACCCGTCGGCGACGCGCTGGTGAGGCTGGCCGGCCGCGCGTACATCTGCGCGGGATGGTTGGCAACCGACGCCGGACGCCACGACGCCGCCCACACCTACTACACCGAATCACTCGCACTCGCAGAACAGGCCGCCAGCGCCGACACCCAGGTACACGCGCTCGCCAACCTCGCCCTACACGCCGTCATCCTGCGCCGACCACGACAAGCACTCCGGTACGTCGCGGCAGCCCAACGGCTCCTGCCAGCCCAGCCAGTCAGCCGGGTCCAAGCGATGCTGACCATGCGCCGCGGACGGTCGCTCGCCATGCTCGGCGACGGCCGTGAGGCAGCCCGAGCATTCACCGACGCCCGCCACACACTCGACGAGGACCGAGGGACTCCGCCCCAGTGGCTGGAGTTTTTCAACCACCCGGAGATCGACGCTGTTGAAGCTGACGCGGCACTCGATCTCCGGGACGGCAAGCGCGGAGCCGCGCTGCTAGAACAGTCGCTGGCAGCCTACGAACCGCGGTTCGCCCGTAATCGCTGCCTGCACCTTGTACGTCTGGCGAAAGCCCGCGTCACCGCACGGCAGGTTGTCGGCGCGGCTGAGGCCGCCAGCGACGCGTTGCGGCTCCTCGACGGCGACGTCGCCAGCGCCCGCGTCGGCTCCGAGTTCCGGCTCCTCA
Organism: Micromonospora sp. CPCC 205371; assembly: GCF_026130045.1. Lineage (GTDB taxonomy): Bacteria > Actinomycetota > Actinomycetes > Mycobacteriales > Micromonosporaceae > Phytohabitans. Next base: position 15,569 of record NZ_JAIBNX010000099.1, on the reverse strand, counting down.
CCGAACAACTCCATCCACACCGCCGGACACCGGAGGTCGCCGACGTGCTCGCCTGGTACCGAACCACGCCGTACGGGACTGCCCCGTGACCGACCTGACCATCCGCCACCACGGCGCGGCCGGCATGCGCGCCATGCGCGAGGAGATTCTGGCCCTTTACACCGAGGTGTACGCCGGACAACTCGCCGACCCGTTCCGCACGCCCGAGCGGTTCTGGGACCGCCTGGACGCATACGCCAACCGAGACGGTTTCGCGATGGTCACCGGCCACGCCGACGACGACCTGGTCGGCTTCGCCCTCGGGTACACACTGCCGGAGAACTCGCGGTGGTGGACCGGCCTACAAGGACCACATGCAGACGACGAGGAATTCACCCGCGAGGACGGCAACCGGACCTTCGCGTTCAACGAGCTGATGGTCCACCCAAGCCGGCGGGGCCACGGGTTCGGCCACGCACTGCACGATGCGCTGCTACGCCGGCGTACCGAGCAACGTGCCACCCTCCTCGTACGCCCCGACAACGAACCTGCGCGCTCCGCCTACCTCCGTTGGGGATGGAGAATGATCGGCACGGTCAAGCCCTTCACTGATTCCCCCATCTTCGAGGTCCTCGTACTGCCCCTACGGTAAGGGCCGCTTTGGGCCTTGACGGCCTGGCCTTGGTTGTTGCGACGCGGTCGTCACGTCATGACCGTCGGATGCCTTGCGTCGGGCCGATAAGCTGCCATGAGCGCGAGTCGGGATGATCCCTAGCAGCACGTAGATGATCTTGGCGGGCCTGCTAAGCAAGTGGGCCTTTGCGGACTTGGATGGTCGAGCTTCTTACCGCGAGGAGGCCCTCTTGGCTGGCTTGTTTGACGGGTTCGAGGGTTACCGCGTCCTTACCGATGTTGATGTCGATAGTGCCCTAAAAGTGGCACTCGTTGCAGTCGACGCAAACGTATTACTCAATCTCTATCGATATAATGCGCGTACGACGAACGACCTCTTGGCAATATTCGAGAGATTCGGCGACCGCCTTGCTGTTCCGCATCAGGCTATGCTGGAGTTTCACAGAAATCGGCTTGCGGCGATCGGCAACCCAGACGCCGCAGTGCAAGAGGTTCGTGCTGCTCTCCAGAAGAACCAACGGTCAACCTCAGACGCCCTCGCCCGCTGGGCAAAGCAAGTAGCACTTGCTGAAGCAGATCTCACACGCCTACAGGGCGACGTGAGTAAGGTCTTTGAGGAAGTCCTCGACGCGATCGGCAGGGCTGAGCCAGATCGGGTTCATGCCGCAACACCTGCCACCGAGGACCGTGTCCTCACCCGGCTTGGCACGCTAGTGGAAGGAAAAGTTCTGCCGCGTCCGAAAGATGACGTTTGGAGTCAATGGATCACTGAGGGGAAGCAACGGGTCGAGGATCAGCGGCCGCCTGGGTATCTGGACGCCGACAAGGAGGACGAAAATCCTGAAGGTGCAGCGGGTGATTACCTGGTCTATTGGCAAGCTTGCCAAGAAGCTATCCAACGCCAGCTCGACCTCGTGATAATTACTGGCGATGAGAAAGAGGATTGGTGGTGGCGACATCGGTCAGTAGTGATCGGCCCCCGCCACGAAATGACGAAGGAATTTTTTGACCTGAGCAATGGACGACAGTTGTTCCTCCTGCGACCCCACGATCTACTCCTCCGATCGGCAACACTGAACGTCCAAGTCAGCCCGGACTCGCTGGAGGATGCCGGGCGAGTACAGCAGGAACTCGACCAGGTCGGCACTTGGACCCCGGAGGCGGTTACGCAGCTACTCGTGCGCTTGGACGCGGAAGGACAGCCTCAAGCGGACGTTATCCGGGAGGCGGCAGCATTGGGGGGGACAATCAGCCGGGAGGATGTCTATGGACTTTGTGGCTATAGCGACGAACGAATGCTAAGAGGGTTTACGCGACCAACCAGCAGAATCACGGCCGATCTTCAACGAGCGGGTCGTCTCCCGGACCCGGTTACGCCGATCCTCAAGCCGCTTTATCCGGACGGTGTTCGTGCCTCAGGATTTCGTGTGCCGGCCGAGGTCGTCGCCATCTTACGGGGATCGACATCTTCTTCGAGCTTCGACTCAGATGCAGATATCGAAGCCGGCCACACGGCGAGTAATTACCGGCCGCTAACGGACTGGCTCAAAGCCGAGGCCGCAGACGCCGTACCGCTAACTTTTGCTGACCTTGAGGACGTACTCGGATTTCCGCTCGCTTCCTCGGCGCGTAGTCACCTCCCGTATTGGTACTCGGTGCGCAACCCGCTCGGGAAGGCTATTGCGGCGGGAGGGTTTAAAGCTAGCGCGGTAAATCTAAGGTCTGAGACGGTCAAATTGATTCGCCGATAGTGACTGAAGCGACTGTAATTGGCGCCGGCGCGTGGCTCGACGTTTATACCTCCTGCACGATTATCGAGCCGAACTGGAAGTCTTCTGCTAAGGAATCGCCATGAACTTGCCGTCCGACGGAACGGTTCCAGGCGGAAGCGTCGTGATCAACAATTCAGAACGTTCCGATCTGATCTTGCTAGTCACGCTGTAGCGCAAATTTACAAGTCGCTTCGATATCTTCCAGGATCGGACTCCGAGTAAACTGCGCTCCTCTGCGGTCGGTCCCATCTGGTTCGCAGCATAAAGCCCTTCGTCACCGATCAATACGGGATGGTTGTCGTAGGACAATATCCATCTGAACTGGGCTCTGCGGCGCAGATATTCGGCTAGCCTGTAGTGCTCGGCCTTGCCAGACCAATCGATAGAGATGCCACCCTTCGGTGCGTATCCTCCAGAAGGATCGAACGATTTCCCGTAAAGTCTCATTGATCGTTCCAAATAAGGTGGATCGAGATACGTGACGACCTTATTCGGGAGAAGCTGGGGGTACCATTCGGCAACATCGACAAGGCTATGCTGCCAATCCTTGCACCAGACATCGGCTATCCGGTTTGTCGCGTACAGGTCACCGACGAATCTAAGCCGGCGCTCAATACCTTCCTTATTGAACCTGCAGTCGATGCTGTAAGGTCCGTCTTGCCGTCGGCCGCCAATTGGGCCTGCTCTTCCATGGAGAATTCCAGAGAAGGTTGTTCGATTAAGAAACAAGCACTTCATTGCAATATCTCGATCCGAAGCGCTGGACGGCTTCCAAGAACGCCAGAAGTCCCACCGTTCGAGGGTGACTGGCTCCTCCCACATCCTATCGATTAACCATTCTGTGTCCGCAGCGGCCACTTGCCAAAAGCGAGCCACAAGAGGATCAGCGTCAGCTATCAAGACCCGATTAGCTAGACCAGCCCCGGCAAGGCGAAGCGACGTAGCAGATCCTCCGGCGAAGGGCTCCAAGAAAAGCTCTGGAGGGCCAATCGAAGACCGCGCCGCGGTTATCAGTTCGCCGATTACTCCGGAAAGGCCGGATTTTGCCCCCGGATAGCGAAGTGGAGACTGATAGCGCATCAATCCGCACGAAGCATCCTTGAGCGGCGTTACGGGTTCCAGCCTGCGCGGTTCTGATGCGATGTGGGCGGGTGCAGCGTCGGTGGCCACTAGGCGGGGAGCGCCAGATGCGCGGTTCGTTGTCGTGGGCCGGGACAACCTAGTACCCACCTGAAGAACTCAGCGGGGATTTTCCGTCCAGGCCAAGCCTCCGCTTCGCTGCGAGCCGCAGGACGTCTGTTCCGACTCCGATCGGATATGCCGCCTTAGAATGGGCGAGAGCGACCGGAATTACTCCGTCCCTATACATCGAGGACCCCGTACGATCGATTACATCCAAGATTGCTGGTAACGAAGGATAGCTCTCGGGTTCTGGTTGGCCTCCATTATCGTCATATGGCTGCCCGGCCTCTGGAAGTACCGTAACGACAACCACACGCCCGTCTTTCGCCCGATAGACAAACTTCCGACCCCAATAGGTTTCCGCGCCATACGCTATGGGATTCTCGGAATTGTTGATAGCGCCGATTACCTCGTGATCAAGCACTAACAGGTCTCCAGGTTTCAACGCGTCGTGTCTCGCAAGAGTTTTTGCGTAGTCAACGAACGTGCCGGTCTTCTCAATGCCGCACAGATGTGGCCTGGAGCCCGTCGAAGGGTCCGCCATTTTCTGGAAGTATTCAAGGGCGCGGGCGCGAAGCTTGGCGGGGGGGCCGTAGACCGCCAGTGGTCCGTCCATGACGAACATCGTGCTGCGAAGCAAAGCATCCCGCGACTGTTCCCAGAGCAGGGTAACCAGTCCGACGACGACCAATAGCTCGACCACCTGCATTAGACGGCCGAGAGCCTCTTGATTCGCCCCATCTTCAATGACCTCTTCGTAGATCCGTAGCACGTCGGTTGGTAGGACGCGACCGGTACATGACGGGCAGTTCGTTCCGTCTGGACTTACAGCAATTCGACGCTGACTGCATGCGCGATTCGGGCAGTCTACCGAAAGCGTGGTCGCTGGTTTTCCGGGTCGCCCATGAAGTAGCATGAGCAATTCAAGCAAGCTTTGGTTGAGTCTGTTGACTTCGACCTTTTTAATACGGAACAGTCGATTAATGCTTTCGCGCCAAGAGTCTGAAATCGATATTCCTTCGCGCACGTATGCGCCAGCGACGGGCAAGTCGTAAGAGACCAGAGCTGAGTTGACTGCACGATTTAGGGCCACAGGATCGACGAAGCGTTCTCGTCGCTGATGCTCCATCGCCTCGAGGTCGAGCCAGATGGCAGCGGCCTGGGCGTAGCCGTAGCGAACGGATGGAAGACCGTCGCGGACCGGGACCACCATCAAAGAACCGTCGATGCCAATAGCGTTGGTCAGGCGATCGCCGCTGGTAGGCGTGGGCAAGGTTGCTCGATTGCGGATCTTCGGGGCCAGCCACGCCAAGTCGCGTACATGTTCGGATGGTACGTAAAATGTCGATCGGTCTGCCATGGCGCGAACGATTGCGTTGCCGTGTCCCAAGCGGGACGGACGTTCGAACCCGCCCGAGACAGTATCGTAGGGCATGAGTTGTCACGCTCCTGCGGGAGGCAAGGGCAACTCGCCGGCGGCCTTGCGCGCCTCGTTAACCAGGTCCCGTCCATACCGATCGATGTGAACCGGAATGATATACGGGGACGACATCGTCTTTAGCCGCACGAAGCCGCGATCCTCGTGGCTGATGATTGCGTCTCCGAATGATCTAAAGTCGTAGTAATCGCCTAGCGCCCTTACTTCCCTAGCGTTGTTCAAGTGAGCAACGACCCAATTCTTGGTATTTGCCAAAACCTGATGGTCCACACCCGTGACTTCTTGAGTCGCATAGAGCATGCCAAGGTTCAATTTGCTAGCCTGCTTGGCCATTCGTACCCATACGTCTAGGTCGTCTTTATATCTATCTGACGAGAACAGGTTGTGGGCCTCCTCAAGAATGACTTGAATATGAGGTGCCTCTCGCCCGGAGGTAAAGACGTCAGTTTGGCGCTCCATTAGGTGTTCCGCCAAATCCTCAGAAAGCCGTTGAATCACAGAGTCTGGACCCAGGTGGAGATCCACAATTACGATTCGGCCCTCGACAAGCTCGGAATAGATCTCGCTCCTGTAGTCTGTCTTCGATGATGGCGTGTGGAAAAGGCGGAGCGGCTTCAGTTTGGTGTAGCCAGATACGGATTTGCCCTGACTTTCTTGAGTATAGATCGGTTGTGCTGAACGCCACGCGTCGCCGCCGATGATTGATGCGAGTCCCGCAGCTGCATCGCCAGTGAGGTCGCCGGCTTGATCACGTTCGAGTAGCCAGTCTATGACGCGCAGCAAGGATTCTCGGGCGACACCCACGTACCCGCCATTGGCGCGCTTGACGTGGTTGGCTCCGAGTTGCCGCTCCATCTCGTCGGCGAGTGGTTTCCGCATCGAGAGCCACGCCCGCCATGGCCATTCGGTGCCGTCTGGCGCGGTGTGTGTATTTGGGATCTTGAAATCCGCTTTCGCTAGGGCGCCATAAAGTATTAGCCTGCCTCGCTCTGCTCGCTTCCTACGTTGCTGAGCATCACTGGTCGTCTCGCCCTCAACGGGTTTTCCAGTGAAGTCTGCGTGCACGAATGCGCGAACATAGTCCGAGGCGGCATCAGCAAGAGCGGCAGATATTACGCCCTTCGCGGCGTCGATTTGGGCTGGGTCGAAGAAGTTGAAACCAAGAGGCCGTACATTCGGCTGGCCTCCAATGGCGCCAAACTTGTAAATGACGACGTGGCTTGTTCCAATGGCAGCGAGTTCGGTGCCGTCCTGGGTGTTAGGGTTGGCGTACTCGCCCTGAGGGTCGAAAATCAGTTGACCAATAGGGCTGCCCTCGGAGGCGCGGCGCCTTTCAGAGACCGCAAATATGCGTGCGCAGACGGTCTTCATAGTATTCGACTTACCCATCCGCGTCATGCCGAACATGCCGGTCTTGCTACCGATAAAGTCGTTTATATTAACCTCAACTGTTACATCCTCCTGCTTTGCAGCGGTTGCGCGGCGCCTCGTGGATGAGTAACGGACTGCGCCGATTCTTACCATCTCAGGGGATTCGGCGTCTTGCTTTACGTAAGATGCGATGGCTCGTAGGCCGTCGGCGAACGGCTTAAATACGCGGTAGGCCGACGTGGCGTAGAAATTGTCGACGTCGTGCCCGAATTGAAGCACATGACGACCATCTCTTTTCTCCTCATAGAATGTGCCGAGGATCCGACAATCCAGTCCTGTAAACGAGACTCTATTTCTCGTGAACGGGTCGAGATTGATGTCGAGGATGCTGGATGGTGAAGGGTCCTCATTGCGTGACAATGCCTCGCGTAGCGCCTCCTCCCGGACCCCGAGCAGGTCGCGTTCAAGGGCTAGCGGCCCCGTCCCTTCAACCCGCAGGAGAAGAACCTCGTCATCGTCGCCGCCGCCGGTTCCGACCTCACGCGCCGTTGCGAGCAGAAAGGAGAACTGTGGTATGCCGCCGGCGTCGGCCTTCCAACGATCGTGGGTGATCACGATGGCCCGGTTATAGTCCAGACTCTGGATGGCTCCTACGCGCATCGCCCGGTCGTCCGCTAGGAGGACTGTTTCGAACAACGTTCCTGCGCCGACGTTGGGGATGAGGTCTGGCACTAGCGTTCTCCTCCTCGGCCGAGCTATCGGATGTGGATAGTGGACTCCGTCCCTGGACTGACCATGACGGGACCTCCACGATGTCGAGCTTTGGCAACAAGTGCAAGTGCGTTGGCCTAGAGGCTTGTGGCTAGGCGTGGCCGGCCCACAAGATTCTCTCCTGGCAGCAGACCGAGATGAGCGGGGACACGCGGAATCGGAGCCTCGTGGCCGCCGTGCCTTGTGGCTCTTGGTCTCGCCGCGCACCGAGACTGGTCGCACACTGCAACCCCTCGGGACAAGGTAGATGAAATCGCCGCAGGCTAGTTGTGCGGGAAGATCACACCAGTGGCAAGCTCTCCGCAGGTAGCTCCAGTTACGTGGCGGAGGCTTAAACGGCGGTCCCTGCGATCGGAAACCTGACAGATGAAGGTCACGACCGGATCGGCGATCACAACTAGGGTCTGCTCCTATGTCGATCGCCTTTGACCTGTGGGGTCAGCGTGGCTGGGCACGCGTTGACGTCGCCGGTGAGTCGCATCATGCCAAGGCCATCCGAGCGGTGGTCGGCCCGGACCTGAAGCCCGGCGGCTCCGAGATCAAAGTCGACGTTCAACTTCTGCCCGAGCCCAACAACCGCTTCGACCGCAACGCCGTCGCGGTCTGGTGTGGCAACCACCAGCTCGGCTACCTGCCAAAGGAGGTGGCGCCGCAGTACGTCGCGGTGCTGTCGGGGCTGGTCGCCAACGGGTGGACGCCGCAGGTACAAGCCCGTATCTGGGCCTCGATGTTCTCGTACGACGACGAGCCAGGGCGCGGAAATTTCCACGCCAGCGTCACGCTCGACCTGGCTGAGCCGCACATGCTCGTGCCGACGAACATGCCGCCGAGCGGTGAGCACCGGACGCTGCCGCTGGGCAACGCCATCCAGGTGACCGGCGAGGACAAGCATCTCGACGCACTCGCGCCGCATCTACGACCAGAAGGGGAGTGCTGGGCGTACGCGACCCTGCACGAGGTTGTCGAGGAGACGGCTCGGACCTCCAAGGCGGTCGTCGAGATCAGGATCAACGACGAACGGGTCGGGCAGCTCACGCCGAAGATGAGCGGTGACGTGCTGCCGGCTATCCGGCATCTCGCCGAGGCCGGCGTGACGACCTCGGCGCGTGCGATCGTCAAAGGCAACCGCATCAAGGCGGAGGTCGTGCTCTACGTGGCACGCGCCCACGAGTTGCCGGACGAGTGGCTCCGCCAGACTGCGGACGTCCGGCAATCAGCTGTCGCCGTGGCCATCGCCTCAACTACGCCATCGCCAGCGGCGGCGTACGAGCCGCCGCGTCAGCACGCTCCAATCCCGCCTGCGCCCACCTCGATCCGGTTCACCGTGCCACCGGGCTGGCCGGCTCCGCCGCAGGGATGGGCTCCGCCGGCTGGTTGGCGGCCCGATCCGTCGTGGCCGCTGGCTCCGGAGGGCTGGCAGTGGTGGGTGCCGGCCTGGGACTGAGCGACCGAGATGGGGTGCCGAGCAGCCGACGGACGTGGCGTTCTGACACGCCGACCGCGGCGGCGATGTCCGAGGCGGTCGCATCGGGACGCTCGGCGCGGACGGCCGCGATGGCTGCGCCTGTCGCGGCGGCGCTACGCCGTTGAGGGCCTGCGCCGTTGGCAGAGACAGTGTCCGGACCTACCGCGCCCGAGGCGTCCGGAACCGCCGCGGACAGGTCCGGACGCGCGCGACGTGTCCGGGACAGCATCTCCACCACGAGCAGAAGAGCCACCGCCGGCCAGGCAGCCACCACACGAGCACCGAGACTCGGCTGAGCGGCGGCGATGTTGGCAGCCATAGAAGCACCGACCCCCGCGACGAACGCGATGCGAGCGGACCACCGCACCGGCCGCCCGGCCCGCCGGTCGTCGACCATCGCGGGGGAGGCAACGACGAGCATGCCGTCGCCCGAGATTGCCAAGACGTACGCGACCTGGGCTCGCTCGCCGTAGGCGAGCGCGACGTCGACCATGTGACTCCATGACGACCAGGCCGCAATGGAAGCGACCGCCGCCGTGCTGATGTTCCGAGCGAGCCGGCCGGCGTTCACGCGACCATCTCAGCCTCGATACGGCCGCGAACGAATTCCGCTTCCGCCGGATCGAGCGCAGGACGAGAGCCGATTACGAGCCGCATCTGGGCCTCAGCCCACCGCGTCCAGCGGCGAGCAACCTCCGCACGGTCCAAGCCGCACGCAGCCGCAACCTCGGCGAGGGTGGCGCCGGAGAGAAGGGCACGGTACACAGTCAGCGGCTGCCACCGCGTCCACCAGGACACGACGGCAGCGGCGAGCGCCAGCTCCGTCAGATGACCGCCAGCATCGTCAGTTGAGAGCAGAGCATGCTCGTGCAGCTCCAGCAACAACGCGTACGGGCTGCGGCGTTCAGCTTCCGCGAAAATAAGGGACATCGGGACTCCTCAGGCATAGAGCCCGGGAGTCCCGACGCGCGACAGCTACCAGCCGCGAGCCCGCCACTCTGGGATCGAGGCACGCTCGGCTCCCAGGGTCGAATCCCTGCCGTGGCCCGGGTAGAACCAGGTATCGTCAGGGAACCGCCCGAAGACTTTCGCCTCCAGATCGGTCATCAGCGAGTCGAAGTCCCGCGGATCTGTTGTCCGGCCAGGACCCCCGGGAAAGAGGGAGTCGCCGGTGAAGAGGTGGGGGATGCCGGTCGGGTCGCGGTACAGCAGGGCTATCGATCCTGGCGTGTGCCCGACCAGGTGGATGACCTCTAGGGTGCACTCGCCCACCGATACCGTTTCGCCTTCGGCCACCGTCTGTGACGGTACAGGCAACTCGCCGGCGTCGGCGGCGTGCGCGACTGAGCGCGCGCCTGTTGCCGCGACCACCTCTTCCAACGCTACCCAGTGGTCCATGTGCCGGTGCGTCGTTACCACAGTGGACAGTCCACTGTCGCCGGCCAACGAAAGCAGGCGCGGTGCCTCGTTGGCGGCGTCGATGAGGATTTGCTCGCCGGTGGCGTTGCACCGCAAGAGGTATGCGTTGTTGTCCATCGGGCCGACGGACACTTTGGTGATGGTGAGCGCGTCGAGCTCGCGGACGTCGGGCGGGCTGCCGGGGCTCACGTCTCCGGTGTACGGCATTTTCACATCCAAGCGGGCACGGACGGCAGCGGGCCGTCGGGGATGACGCGCAGGTCTTCGCCGCTGGACCGGCCGGACAGCCAGCCTGCTAGGGCGTGCGACGGGCCGGCGACGACTGGACCGCCCGAGCCGAGGGCCAGGTCGTGACCGAGCTCGTCGGGGCGCAGGATCAAGGATGGCGCGTCGTCGCGCTTGCCGAAGCCGCCCAGAAGCTCGCGGAGCAGGTGCTGGCTGAACGCGTCTGGCCAGTCGGCGGTGGTGTATCCGGCGTCGAGGTCGACGTGGTGCACTTCCACCTCGCGCAGGCGGTCCCACACCACGATTGCGGCGGACACTTCGCGGCCGCCGAGCTTTTCGATGGTGGCGGCCCAGGCGGACGCCGGCATGTCGGCGGCCAGCTCGGCGAAGCGGGTGGCGGCGGTGCGCAGGTCTTCGATTTGCTCGGCGAGGGGGCGGCCGGCGCCGGCCTCGATGTCGGCGGCGCGGGCTTCGGCGCTCGGGTACGCCGGTGTGCGAACCCCGGTGCGGGCCCAGTTGAGCAGGTTGACGTAGGCGTCGGCGTTGCGCGCGAGGTGGGTCAGCACGTGCCCCCGGGTCCATCCCGGGAGCGACGACGATCCGGCGGCGTCGCCGAGGGTGGCGGCGGTGCGCAGCACCCGGTCGGTGGCCTGTTCGAGCTGAGGCAACAGGACGAGCGGATCAGCGGTCATGCGCCGCCTCCCGCAGCCGGCCCGGAGTCGAGGGAGCGAAGCGACCGAGCGCAGGGTCGGCTACAGGGAGGCGGCGCATGACCCGCGCGAGCGGAGCGAGCGCCAGCTAGGTCGGTCACACCCCCGACCCTACAGAAATCAGTTCCCCCCAGCCGGGCTTGACCTTACTGTCTCTTCAGACGCGTCACGAAGGCCCGAGAGGAGGTGAGGACCGAAATGGGCTTCCTCGCCTCGACCCGCCCACAGCGATAGGGCACCCTTTCTCTCACAAAGGTTCTCCGATGACGTTCGACCTGACGTCCCTCGGTTGGGACGACTCCTACCCGAAACTCGACAACCATCATCGACCGGGCCGCGTGGTCCGCGCGGACCGCGGGATATGCACCGTGCTCTGCGCCGACGGCACGGTGCGGGCGAGCCTCGGCGGAAGCGTGATGGCAGCGGCCGCACGCGATCCCGCCAACCTGCCGTGCGCCGGCGACTGGGTGGCCGTGCGCTCCTGGCCCGACGACCGGCTGACCATCGAGTCGGTTTTACCCCGGCGCACCGCCATCGTCCGGCGCACGTCCGACAAGGACTCGACCGGCCAGGTGCTCGCCGCGAACATCGACGCCGCTGCTGTCGTCGAGCCCATGCATCCGACGCCCGATGTCGGGCGGATCGAGCGTTTGTTGGCGCTCGCCTGGGATTCCGGCGCTCAGCCTGTCGTCGTACTCACAAAAAGCGATCTGGCGGCGGACCCGGATGCTGTCGCCGCGGACATCGCGGTGTTCGCGCCTGGTGTGGATGTGGTCGCGGCGAGCGCACTGCGCGGCGACGGCCTGGAGCGCCTGCGGCCGCTGGTCGCGGCCGGGCGCACGCTCGGCTTGCTCGGTCCGTCGGGCGCGGGCAAGTCCACGCTGGTCAACGCGCTCGCGGGCGCGACGGTCATGGGCACACAAACGATCCGTCGTGCGGACGGCAAGGGTCGACACACGACCACATATCGGGCATTGATTCCTGTACCGGGTGGAGGAGCGGTCCTGGACACGCCTGGTGTGCGGGCGGTCGGGCTGCTCGACGGGTCGGAGGGGCTCGACCAGGCGTTCGCCGACGTGGCGGACCTGTCGGCTGAGTGCCGGTTCAGTGACTGTCGCCACGAGGACGAGCCGGGGTGTGCGGTGCGGGCGGCGATCGAGTCAGGTGACCTGGCGCCGCGGCGGCTCGCGAGCTGGCGGCGGCTCCAGCGGGAGATCGCGTTCGAGGCGCGCCGCAGAGATGTCCGTCTGGCCGCTGAGGAGCGCGCGCGGTGGCGCCGGATTCATCGGGAGGTGCGTGCCAGGCATCGTCCGTGAGCTGCGGGAATGCGGCCGCGCGGGAAATTGTCGCACCCCGGGACTAGAGTTGCGGCGGCAGTTACTGGTGTTCGAAGACTCTGGTTTTTGGCAAGCTCAAGCGTTCGAAAACTCTCCCCCGGGGGCAAGGCTGTGTCCGACCGACTGATCATCCGTGGCGCGCGCGAGCACAACCTTCGCGACGTCAATCTTGACCTGCCGCGCGACGCGATGATCGTCTTCACCGGGCTGTCCGGATCGGGCAAGTCCAGCCTCGCCTTCGACACGATTTTCGCGGAGGGGCAGCGGCGCTACGTGGAGTCGCTGTCGTCGTACGCGCGGCAGTTCCTCGGTCAGATGGACAAGCCCGACGTCGACTTCATCGAGGGCCTTTCGCCGGCCGTGTCGATCGACCAAAAATCGACGTCGCGTAACCCGCGCTCGACCGTGGGCACGATCACCGAGGTCTACGACTACCTGCGGTTGCTGTTCGCACGGGTGGGTGAGCCGCACTGTCCGAAGTGCGGGCGCCCGATCTCGCGGCAGACGCCCCAGCAGATCGTCGACCGGGTGCTCGCGATGGACGAGGGCACCAGGTTCCAGGTGCTTGCGCCGGTCGTGCGCGGCCGCAAGGGCGAATATGTCGACCTGTTCGCGGAGCTCCAGTCCAAGGGTTACGCGCGGGTGCGGGTCGACGGGGTGGTGCACCCACTCACCGAGCCGCCCAAGCTGAAGAAGCAGGAAAAGCACACCATCGAGGTGGTGATCGACCGGCTGACGGTCAAGGCGAGCGCCAAGCAGCGGCTCACCGACTCGGTGGAAACCGCGCTGCGACTGGCGGCGGGCGTGGTGATCCTCGAGTTCGTCGACCTGCCCGAAGACGACGAGCACCGCGAGCGCACCTTCTCCGAGCACCTGGCCTGCCCATACGACGACCTGTCGTTCGAGGCGATGGAGCCGCGCAGCTTCTCCTTCAACGCGCCCTACGGCGCCTGCCCCGAGTGCACCGGCCTCGGCACCAAGAAGGAGGTCGACCCCGAGCTGGTCGTCCCCGACCCGGAGCGCACGCTGCGCGAGGGCGCCATCCAGCCGTGGGCCACCAACCAGACCTTGGAGTACTTCCTGCGGCTCCTCGAAGCGCTCGGCGAGGCCGAGCACTTCAACATCGACACCCCGTGGCGCGCGCTGCCCGCGCGGGCGCAGAAGACGATCCTGTACGGCGTCGAAAACCAGGTGCATGTCCGGTACCGCAACAAGTACGGCCGGGTCCGGTCCTACTACACCGGGTTCGAGGGCGTGGTGCAGTGGCTGGAGCGGCGGCACTCCGACACCGAGTCCGACTGGTCGCGCGACAAGTACGAGGGGTACATGCGCGACGTGCCGTGCCCGGCGTGTGGCGGTGCCCGGCTCAAGCCCGAGGTGCTGGCGGTCACCATCGACGGCCGCAGCATCGCCGAGGTCTGCGGGCTGTCCGTGGGTGACTGCGCCGAGATGCTCGGTTCGCTGGTGCTCAACGACCGGCAGAAGATGATCGCCGAGCGGGTGCTCAAGGAGATCAACGCGCGACTGCGGTTCCTGGTCGACGTGGGCCTCGATTACCTGTCGCTCGACCGGCCGGCGGGCACGCTCTCCGGCGGCGAGGCGCAGCGCATCCGGCTCGCCACCCAGATCGGGTCCGGTCTGGTCGGTGTGTTGTATGTGCTCGACGAGCCGTCGATCGGCCTCCACCAGCGCGACAACCACCGGCTCATCGAGACGCTGGTACGCCTCAAAAACCTGGGCAACACGCTGATCGTCGTCGAGCACGACGAAGACACCATCCGCACCGCCGACTGGGTCGTCGACATCGGGCCAGGCGCGGGCGAGCACGGCGGCCGCATCGTGCACACAGGCTCGGTCTCCGGGTTGCTGGAGAGTGAAGAGTCCATCACCGGGGCGTACCTGTCGGGCCGGCGGTCGATACCCACCCCAGGCACTCGGCGGATGCGCATCCCCGGGCGCGAGCTGGTTGTGCAGGGCGCGCGCGAGCACAACCTGAAGGGGTTGACCGTCGCCTTCCCGCTCGGCCAGTTCATCGCGGTCACCGGTGTGTCCGGGTCGGGCAAGTCGACCCTGGTCAACGACATCCTGTACACGGTGCTGGCCAACCAGATCAACGGTGCCCGCATGGTGCCGGGGCGGCACACGCGGATCACCGGCCTCGAAGAGGTCGACAAGGTGGTCGGCGTCGACCAGTCGCCGATCGGGCGCACCCCGCGCTCCAACCCGGCCACCTACACGGGCGTGTTCGACCACATCCGCAAGCTCTTCGCCGAGACCACCGAGGCAAAGGTTCGGGGGTACGGCCCGGGGCGGTTCTCGTTCAACGTCAAGGGCGGCCGGTGCGAAAACTGCGCCGGTGACGGCACCATCAAGATCGAGATGAACTTCCTCCCCGACGTGTACGTCCCGTGCGAGGTGTGCAAGGGCGCCCGGTACAACCGGGAGACCCTCGAAGTGCACTACAAGGGGCGCACGATCTCCGAGGTGCTGGAGATGCCGATCGAGGAGGCGTCCTCGTTCTTCGAGGCGATCCCGGCGATCCACCGGCACCTCAAGACGCTGGTCGACGTGGGGCTCGGATACGTGCGCCTGGGCCAGCCGGCACCGACGCTGTCCGGCGGCGAGGCTCAGCGCGTCAAGCTGGCCTCCGAACTCCAGAAGCGATCGACCGGCCGCACCGTGTACGTGCTCGACGAGCCGACCACCGGCCTGCACTTCGAAGACATCCGCAAGCTGCTGCGAGTCCTGGAGAGCCTGGTCGACAAGGGCAACACCGTCATCGTCATCGAGCACAACCTCGACGTGATCAAGACAGCCGACTGGCTGATCGACATGGGCCCCGAGGGCGGTCACAAGGGCGGCATGGTGATCGCTACGGGTACACCCGAGGAGGTGGCCGAGGTGCCCGAGAGCCACACCGGGCAGTTCCTGCGGCACGTGTTCGGCCTCGACGGCACGCCAACGGGAGGCGCCGAAGCCACGTCGCGCGCCGCCAAGGCCAACGGTGCGGCGAAGAAGGCCACGCCGCGATCGGCGGCGAGCTCCGGGTCGACCTCATCGGGCTCGGCGGCCGGCGCCACTTCGGCGGCTAGGGCTGCTACGGCCGCTGGCGCTGCTACGGCGGCACCGGCTGCTTCGGCGGCGACCGGCACAGCCGGTGCCGCGGGCCCGGCCAAGACCAGGCCAGCGTCGGAGACCGCGGCGGCCTCGAAGACCACAGCGGCGGCTAAGACCACGGCCGCCCCCGAGGGGGGGGGCCGGGGGGGG
>NZ_JAIBNX010000098.1 GCF_026130045.1 Micromonospora sp. CPCC 205371 | reverse complement strand
CCCGAAGGGCGGTCTTCATTCGATCCATGGGCACCTCCATCGAAGGATGTCGCTGAGAACGTTAGGTAAAATCGTGACGCCCGCCACCAGAGTGGCCCAGCTTTTGCGGCATGCCAGCAACGGTGGGCCGGACGCGAAGCGCCCGGCCCACCGTGGTCAAAGTCGTTAGTTACGGGCCTGAGACGCACCCGATCTGTCCAAACAGGACGTGCTTGAGGCGGCGCGCCGTCGCGCCTACACCGCCACCGTCAGAATGTGGCGATCGGGTTGACCGGGCTGCCGGACGTACCGGCGAAGCGGACCGGCGCGACTGCGAGGTGGAAGTCCCACTGGC
Organism: Micromonospora sp. CPCC 205371; assembly: GCF_026130045.1. Lineage (GTDB taxonomy): Bacteria > Actinomycetota > Actinomycetes > Mycobacteriales > Micromonosporaceae > Phytohabitans. The sequence goes on along the minus strand of NZ_JAIBNX010000098.1, from coordinate 31,044 downwards.
CGAGCTCGGCGGCCGTCGTCGCGCACACCTCCAGGTCGCAGTTGTCGAGCAGCCACAGACCCATCGCGACGAGGCCCACGGCGTGAACCGGCATCAACACGTCTTCGTACCCCGACGGCTGAACGTCCTGAGGGGTGTCAGCGCCGATCAGCGCGACCTGCCGTTCATGCAGCCACGGCAGGCAGGACGCGTGCCAGCCGGCCTGCGTGAAACCGCTCGCCTCACCGGCCTCATGCCGGACGCGGCCATAGCCGGTCCGCAGGAGTACCGCATCGCCGGGCCGCACCCGCACACCCTGGCGACGCTCGGCCTCCTCCAGATCGTCGGGAAACACACCCTGGCCCGGTTCCAACCACGGCACATCGCGGACCCTCGCAATGTCCAGCAGGACACCACGCGTGATGATCCCGTTCGCCGCCGCCGTCACGGCCGCCCACGCCGATCCAGTGGCGGCGTCGACCAACGAGTGCGGCCGCCCGTTGTACATCGTGCCGTCCCAGAAGAGGTGGCACGGCGAGTCGACGTGGGTGAGGGTGTTGCCGTGGAACGTGATGCCGAGCCGCTCGGTCGAGAAGCCCCACCGCCGGTCGGCGTGGAAGCCGGGCACCGGCATGTTCTCGGCACCCGGCATGTCGGCGGCGCACGGGCATGTCGTCGTCGACCGCTCCATGTCTTTTGGTACGGCAACCTCCCACGCGCACGACACGCTCCTGCCGTGGCGCACGGCGCGCGCCGCCGCCAGCCGGACGTCGTCGGTGATGTGGTTCAGAGTCCCGAGCTCGTCGTCGTCGCCCCAACGCCCCCAGTTCGACAGCGTGTCGAAGTACCCGAGCACGTCGTCCTGCGTGGGCATCGGTCGCCCTGCCGCCATCCCAGCATCGACTCCTCCGCATCACGCGGTCCGAGGCACGCGGGTAGGGCTTCCCGCCCTGTCCTTTGACCTGCCTGGGCCCCGCTGAAACTGGCGTGACACTACATCACATCAGATACCGGTTTCGGGAGCCGTGAAGGTCACGGTGGTGGACGGCGGCACCGAATTAGCGGTGGTGACTGTGCCCCGCGACGAAGGGGCAGAGCGCGGTGTGCCTTCGACATAACGAGCGATCACGTGGAACGTGTACGTCGTGCCTGGTCGCAGCCCGGTGAGGTCGACGGTAGTAGTCGACGGTCCGGTGCTCGCCCGGATCTGCATCGGCTGGGTCGGGGTCGCCGCCGGCAGGAGCAGGTCGTAGCCGGCGATCCGGTCGGTGCTGACCGCTGGCGGCCGCCAGGAGACCGTCGCCGTGGTCGACGTGACCGCGGCGGCCACGGGCGGGCCGGGCACGATCTGGTACGCCAGGGTGGTGACGGTCACTGGGGTCGAAGCCGGACCGGGGACGCCGGCGGTGTCGCGGGCCCGCACGGTCAGCTCGTAGGTGGCGGCCGGTCGCAGGCCGCCGACCTGCACGAAAACCCACGAGGTGCTGGTAGTGGTGACCAACCGGCCCGGGTGGGTCGTGCCTGGTTGACGGGCGTAGACCTCGTATGCCGCGACCGGGTTGGTGCCCGCGGTGGCGTTGAACCAGGCGAGGTCGACGGTGGTGGCGGAGAGCAGCTGCGTGCCGGCGATGCGCGGGGCGCCGGGCGGGGAGACCGGCTCGCTCGCGGAGGCGGGCGCCGAGGCGGACGCCACCAGCGCCACGATGGCGGACACGATCACGACCGATCTCGGGTGGAACATGCCAGCATGCTGGTGCATATAGCGATGAGTGTCAATGGCGTCTGGTCCAGGGATCACACGGTGCGCAGGTCGAGGGTGTGCCAGACGGTGCCTTGTCCCGTGCCGGTGGACCACCACAGCACGCCGCCTCGGTAGAGCACGCTGACCGCGGCATCGGCCGCTCGGAGCAGGCGGCTGGTCTTCAGGTCGTAGATCAGGAGCCGGCGCCCGCCGACGGCGGCCGCGAGGGCGCCCGTGTTCCCGCAGAGCACCTCGAAGCGGTCGAGCACCGCCACGTCGACGATCGGGGCGGTGGTGGCGTCGTCCGTGATTCGCCGCCGCTGTGAGCCGTCCGGCCGCATCAGGTCGCTGCGCACCGCGCCTCCGGCGGGCACGAACACCCGGCACCACGCCGGCGCGCACCTGTCCAGCATGTCGCCGGCGGCGTCCACCGTGACCACCCGGGCGGTGTCCAAGCTCCGGAGCCGGGCCCGTCCACTGCTGCCGGCGCTGACCAGCCACGGCCACGTCGACAGCGTCCAGGTGCCCGGCTCGGTGCGTACCTCGACCGGCCCGCCGCCGATCGGCACCGAACGCACCTCCGTGGCGTCCCGGTCGCCGGGCGCGTCCGCCGTCCAGTACACCCGGCCGGAGGCGATGACGGTGTCGTATTCGGAGCCGAGGAACCGCACCCGGCCGGTGTCTTCGGTGACCTTCCGCGGTGCCCCGCCCGGCAGCTGAACCCGCCACAGCTCGGTCCGCGTCGCGCCGTCCCGGCCGGTGACCGACTCGGCCCAGACCAGCTGCCCGCCGGCGGGGGCGAAGCCGGCGTACCGCGGTGCCGCCGCCACCGGGAGCCGGCGCAGCACGCGCACCACGCCGTCGGCCGCCCGCACCACCAGGCGCGCCTCGCCGCCACCCGGGTCGGACGCGGTGCCGACCGAGACCCGCTCATCCAGGAAGTAGGCCGGCTGATAGAGCCCGCCGTCCGGCAGCACACCGGGCAGACTCGCGCGGCGGGCATCCGGCCAGACCGACTCCACGCTCGGTGGGAGCGGGCGGGCCGGCCTTGGCCGATCCGGTGTCTGCGCCAGCAGTACCCAGGCGGCGGTCAGCGCGCCGACCAGCGCGAGCACGCCATGAGCTGCCGGCCCGGAGCGCCGCCGCGACAACGGTGACGCCGGCCCTGGCTGTCCGTACGCCCGCACGCGAGCAACGGTAGCCGCAGGAGCTAGCTTTGGCGGGCACGGCGGCGGGTCGCGGCCACGGCGGCGGCGCCGAGCACGATCAGCAGTACGCCGAGGGGGCTCGCGGTCCGGCGCGGCGCCGCCACCGTACTGTCCGGCGTGGACATGGATGTGCGGGCCGGTGAACTGCTGGCTCTCGTCGGCCCCAACGGCGCAGGCAAGTCCACATTGCTCGCGGCGGTCTGTGGCGACCTCGCCCCGGCCGCGGGCGCCATCGAGCTGGATGGCGCGGCGTTGGACTCGTGGAAGCCGGTCGAGCTGGCCCGCCGCCGCGCGATGCTGCCGCAGCACACCACGCTCGCGTTTCCGTTCACCGTCGCGGACGTGGTGGCGATGGGGCGTGCGCCGTGGGCCGGGACACCGCTGGAAGCTGAGGACGCCCAGGCGGTCGCCGCGGCCATGCGCGACGCCGACGTGGAGGCGTTCGCCGCCCGGCCGTTCCGAGCAATGTCCGGTGGCGAGCAGGCCCGCACCGCGCTGGCCCGGGTGCTCGCGCAGCGAGCGCCTATCCTGCTGCTCGACGAGCCGACCGCCGCCCTCGACCTGCGCCACCAGGAACTGGTGCTCCGCCTCGCTCTGGATCGGGCGCGGGCCGGCGACGCCGTGGTGGCGGTACTGCACGACCTCGGCCTCGCCGCCGCCTACGCCGACCGCGTCGTCCTGCTCACACGCGGCCGCGTGGTAGCCGAGGGTCCACCGGCGGACGTCCTCACCGGTCCGGCGTTGAGCGAGATCTACCAGCACGCGGTGGAGGTGCTACCACCCCCTCGCACCGGCAGCCCGCTGGTGCTCCCGAGCGACATCGCTAACTCGCGCCGAACGGCGGCGAGGGGCGCCGCCGGCCGGCGGCGTCAGGGTGCCGGATCGAAGAACCGGAAGGGTCATAGGTCTCCTCCGTAGGGGAAGGCGCGCCGGACGTACACGTGGTCATGTCAAGGATCTGACACGACCGCCGCCGCGCAAGGCCACCAGGATGAGAGCGTGCGGAAGACCCGATGGAGGGGACTTGACCCATGGCGCACGTTGGGCCTCCTCAGTGGCCTCAGCGCCTTGGCGTTCGTGGTGGTCATCGCCAACTCCGAGACGCGGCTGCTCCAGAACCTGGACCTGTGGGCGGCGGCCGCGAGCGTCCTCGCCGCCGTCGCCGCCAGCGGGGTCAGCACCTACCAACTCTTCGAGGCCAGGCGGGGCAAGCGGGAGCGCACGCCGGAGCACCTCGACCGGGCGCTGTCACGGCTCGCCGGCCTGGAGCTCGACCGCGTCACCGCGGAGCTGCGCCGGCGGGCCCCGGAACGCGACCTCGTCGAGATATTGACCCACGACCGGCCCAGCCTCGGCGATCGGGGGCAGTTCCTGCGGCCCGACCCCGGATCGGTCGACCTGGCCGCGGAGATCGCGGACTCCTATCGGCGGCTGCGGGCGGGGCGGCTCGCAATCGTCGGCGGAGCCGGGTCCGGCAAGACCACCTTGGCGTTGATGCTCATCCAAGGACTGCTGCGCAGCCGGACGGCGACGGACGAACCTGTGCCGTTCCTTGTCAAGATCTCATCCTGGGACCCGCACACCGAACTGCTCGAGGCCTGGCTCGGCCAGCAACTCGTTGAGCGGTTCCCCGTTCTTCGCCTGAGCCCGCACGACGCGGCTGGGCTGGTGGCTGACGGGCGGGTCTTGCCGGTCCTGGATGGGCTCGACGAGCTGCCCGCCAAGCAGCACGCGGCGGCGCTGGCCCGGCTCACGCATTCGCGGCTGGGTCGACGGCCGTACGTGCTGACCTGCCGCCCCGAGGTGCTCGCCGCCTCGGTGGATGTCGGCGCGTCGCTGCCCAACCTGGCGGTCATCGAGCTGCGCCCGGTGTCCGCGCCGGCGATCGCCGCGTACCTGCGCCGGCACGCGGACGGCGTCGAGCGCTGGGAGCCGGTGCTGGCGGAGCTGGACGAGCACCCGGCGGGCCTGCTGGCACGGACGCTCTCGGCGCCGTGGGTCGCCTACGCCGCCCGCATCGGCTACGCGAATCCGAGTACCGACCCGAGCCAGTTGCTGGACGCGAAACGCTTCCCGTCCGCCGAGGCGCTCGAGGCACACCTGCTCGACTCCTGGCTGGACGGCCTGATCTCCCGTACCGGGGCGCACCCGGGGTCGGCGTCCTTCGAGCCGGCGGCGACCAAACGCTGGCTGGCCTGGCTGGCGGCCCACCTGCTCAGCACCGGCAGCCGCCAGTTCGCCTGGTGGAACCTGTGGGACACCCTGATGTTCCGCCTGCTCACGCGCTTCCCGCCCACCGCGGCACTGCTCCGCGCGATGACCAGCACGGTGCCCCCAGGGCAGCGGGAGCTCGCGATCAGGGAGGTCGCGCTGGCCACGGCCCAAGAGCATCCGCCGAGGCGGCTGGCGCGGCCGCGGTTGCGCCGGGCGTTCATGGCGGTCGGCGCGGCCCTTGCCGCCGGCAGTGCGCTCGCGGCCGCGCTGTGGTCCCTGGCGCCGGCGCCGGCCAGCGCCCGGGCGTCGCAGGCCACGCTCGCCGTGGCTTTCGCCGTGCTCGGCGGCCTGCTGGGTCTCTCGATCGTCGCGACGGCCCCGGTCAAGCCGACCGGGACATTGAGCGACCAGATCCGGCGCGACCGTGCCGTCGCCGCGGCCCGGGCGTCGGTCGCCGCCCTCCTTGCCTACGCGGCGGCGGGGATGGGCCTGCTCAGCGAGGGGACAGCGGTGCGGGTGTGGGCCGCTTCCGCCGCTGTCGCGGCGGTCACGTTCGCCGCGGTGATGGTGGCTGTCAGCGAGTGGGGCCGCTTCGGGGTCGCACGTGCGCTGCTGGCGTCGCGTGGCCGGCTGCCCTGGTCGTTGGTCGCCTTCATCGAGTACGCGGAGGCCATCGGTGTCCTTCGCGCGACCGGTGGCGGGTACGAGTTTCGCCATGCCAGCCTCCAGGACTTGCTGGCGGGCAGCATGCCGGTGGCCCCGGCTGCGCGCGAGCCCGAGATCCCGCCCGATCTGACGAAGGCGATCCTCGACGAGGTCTTCGAGCTGCCCGAGATCGCCGTCCGGCTCGCGCAGCCGCCGATCTTCGAGCCGACGCCGCGGCCGGAAGGCGAGCCGGGCCGGGCCGCCGCCGAGGATCGCGTCCGCGTGACCATCGAGCATCAGGTCCGCCAGATCCTTGCCGAGCGGCCGGACACGGTCCTGGCGCGGGGCGCGGAGTGGCTCACCCGCTTCCAGGATGTCCGTGACCGCATGACTCAGGCGGTCGGCCGGCCGCGCTGGGCCCGGCCTGCCCGCGCGTACCAGGCGTTGGCTTGGACCGCGGTCGCGCTGTCGTTGGTCGGCGCGGGCCTGATAATGCTGCCCCGGACGGCGTTCCGGCCGATCGTCGAGGGAGCCCTCACCGCGGCCACCGTCATGGCGGCGTTGGGCCTGGCGCCTATCCTGTACAGGCGGCGGGCCGGCCGTGTCGCCTCTTGGAGTCCACCGTGGCCGCTCATCGGCTACGTGCTGGTGGTCGCGACGGTGGCGCAGATCGCGCAGGTCGTTCCCGAGTCGGTGTCGCGGGGTCCCGCGCTGCCGGTCGCGACCCTGGCCGTCGCTGCCTGCTGGCCGCTGGCGCTCCTGGCGTGGCTGCGCAGCAAACCGCACCAGCGCCGGCAGAAGCTGCTCTCCTCGGACGACCCGGCCGACTGGCCCGACGTGCCCGGCACCGAGCATCTGCGCCGGGCCGCCGATCAGGCGCGGCAGGACTGGTTGACCGCGCTCGCGCGCGAGGGCGTGATGCCGCTGCTGCGCGACCAGCTGGAGGCCGGCCCGAATCGCTTCGGCACCACGCTGTTGCCGTTCGACCCGAGCCGGCTCGGCGGGGTGAGCCGCGCCGACCAGCTCGTCGAGACCGCGGCCACCCGGCTGGTGAACCAGCGACTGCGCCAGCTGAGCAGCGTCAGCGTGGGCATCAGCGGCTCGCGGGGCGCCGGCAAGAGCACGGTGTTGCAGCGCTTCTGCACCTCGCGGTTCACCCGGACGACCGATGACCTGCTGCTGCTCGTGCCGGCGCCGACGGCGTACGACCGCCGTGAGTTCCTCGTGCACCTGTTCGCCGAGGTCTGCGAACGGGTCGCCGGTTCCGAGAGGTTCGGCACGCCCGCCGAGCGCAGGGTGCGCGCCGCCGTGGCCAGGACGCTGCCCGCCACGCTGGTCACGGGCGGCCTGACGACGGCGTTCCTCGCCTGGCGGTGGCCGGCGGTCGTCTCCACGTCACACTGGCTGACCGCCAACCCGCGCGCCGCGGCCATCGTCGGCGGCCTCTTGCTCACCCTGGCCGGGGTGGCCGCGGCGCTGGTGACCAGCAAGAGCGTCGACCGCGCCAGCCAGCGCTCGGCCGGCACCCAGCAGCTCGCCGCCGCCCACCTGCGCCGGCTGCGCTACCAGCTCACCAGCTCCACCACCCGCGACGGCAAAATAACGCTGCCGGGCGGGTTCGAGCTGGGCGCCTCCGGCGGGGTGGAACGCACCGAGCACCTGCGCAGCTATCCGGAGCTGGTCGCCGACTTCCGTGAGCTGTTGGAGCAGGTGGCGCTGGAACGGCGCAGCGTGGGCAGCCGGGTCGTCATCGGCATCGACGAGCTCGACAAGATAGCCACGGCGGACGAGGCGGAACGCTTCCTCAACGACCTCAAGGTCATCTTCGGTGTGCCCGGCTGTTACTTCCTCGTCGCTGTCTCTGACGACGCTCTGGTGGCGTTCGACCGTCGGGCACTCGCCGTCCGGACCACCTTCGACAGCGCGTTCGACCAGATCGTCTCGGTGCCGCCGCTCGACCTGCACGAGGCCCGCGAGATGCTCAGCCTGCGCGGCGTGGCGCTGCCCGAGCCGTACCTGTGGTTGTGCCACGCCCTGTCCGGCGGACTGCCCCGTGACCTGCTGCGTTCGGTGCTCGGCCTGGCCACGACCGCGTCGACCTTCCGGTTGGACGAACTGGCGCCGCTCGCCGTGAAGATGATCGAACATGACGTCCGAACCGTGCTCACCGCGCAACTGCGGCAGGCCGAGGTGGTCGCCGGCGCGATCGAGTCGCCGGTGACACGGTGGCTGGCGAGAGCCGCCGACGCGGAGCCGACTGGTGTCGCGCTGGAGCAGGTCGCGCGCACCGCACCGGCTGTCGACGCGGCGACCGCGGGCGAGGCCACCGCGGCGCTGACCGCCCTCGTCGGCCAGGCCAGCGCGTACGCCTGCTACGCCGCCACGCTTCTGCGCGCGTTCGCCGAAGCGACGCCGGACACGGTGGCGTGGCTGCGCCACGACGCCGAGACGCACCACATCGACCTCCTGGCGACGGCGCGGGCCACCCTGGCGACCAGTGTGGACTCGGTCGTGGCGAAGGTGCAGCGGTTCCGCCACGCGGCGCCGTTCCTACACCCGCTCCCGGACGCCCCCACGCCACCTGAAGGGAATTCAGCCACCAGCAGCCCACCTATCGTCCTCGTCCCGGCTTCGCCGGGCGCGGGAGAGCTGAGCTGACCGCGCTGATCACTTACGTGGCTGACCATGTAGATGCACGCGGCGCCCCGCAGCGGCACCGAGGAGACGCCCTCGAACCGTCGGCCAGGACCGACAGGCAGAAGCGGTGCGGGCATGGAGTTTGGGCGAGGACGCGACCGACGCCCGCGACGTTTGCCCGGTCGGTCGCCAGCGACCGCAACAGGTGTTGCTGGGCATACGTCGTCGCGACGAGACCGGTGTCGTCGGCGGTGCGCAACCGGACGACGGTGGTCGTGCTGTCGGTCATGCGGTGCTCTCTCCGGCCGCTGTTGTCGGTGGCGGCGTTTCGCACACGTCGGCTCTGGGTCCCGGACCGGGATCAACGGCTGCGCGACCGGCCAGAATCATCCGGTACCCACGTGCGGATCATGTCCTCAAACCACGAACGAGGATCATGCCGCGGCCGAGCAACCCTCCATCTAGGACACTCCTTGGATAGCCGTGCGCGACCACTGCTGGTTGGTGCCAGTGTTGCAGGGATACTGCTTGAGGACCACGCCGTCCGCGGTCGATGCGGACGGCACGTCCACGCATTTGTTGCTGTGTCGTGCCCGGAGTTGGAAGTAGCTGCCGTTGGCGACCATCTGGAACTGTTGGTTGGTGCCGGTGCCGCATGTGTATTGGATGAGCTCGGCGCCGTCGGCGGTTGAAGCGCTCACCACGTCAAGGCACTTTCCGCTGTGCCGGCTGATGATGCGCCAGTAGCCGCTGCCGGCGTCCTGAAACTGCCACTGCTGCCACGCGGTGCCGTTGTACGTGTACTGGCCGACGCGCGCGCCGTTGTCGGTGTTCGGTTGTTGGACGTCCATGGCCTTGCCGCTGTGGCGCACGTTGACCCTGTAGATCGTGGCCGCGGGGCCGTCGCCGACGGTGTCGCCCCAGGCATACCGGATTCGGTCGGCGCCGGAGGTGTTGCGGACGGTCAGGTTGAGGTTGGTGCCGCTGCCGCTGAGGGAGAACATCGAGTACCAGTCGTAGCCGATGTTGCCGGGCTTGCCACCGAGGGCGGGCCAGTAGGTGCCGCCCATCTGGTTGTCACGCATGACCTGGGCCATGGCGCGGATGTGGCGTACGAAGTTGTCGGTGCTGTTCGCGTCGCCGTAGTTCAGGCCGTTGTCCATGGGTGCGCCGAACTCGGTCGCGACCGCGCGGGAGGCGCAGTTTCCGAGGCGGGTCTGGATGTGGCTTCGGAAGGCGTCGTAGGTCATCGCGCTGTAGAAGAAGGCGTAGTGGTGGAAGGACAGCAATGTGGCGCTGAAGCGGCTGTCGTTGCAGATGTCCCGCAGGTCCTGGCTGTAGCCGGTGCCGCCGATCAGGACCCGGCTGGGCACCGCCGAGTAGTGGTAGCTGAGCCAGTTCGCGGCGACGTCGCGCCACTCCGTCGAGCTGTAGCCGTGCGGTTCGTTCATCGGCTCGAAGTACACGTTGGTGTTCGAGCCGTACGTGTTGGTCACGCTGGACCACATCGTGTTCCACGCGGCGAGGTTCGTGATCCTGCCGCCGGATGCGGCGCCGTCCTCCCAGTAGGCCAGGATGACCTTGAATCCGCGGTCGGTGGCGGCGTCGATGGCGCCGCGGTAGGCGTTCCACCACGCCGTCCCTACGGTGTGGGTGTTGATCGGCAGCCGGACGGTGTTGACCCCCATGGTGGTGGCCATGTCGTCGTAGAGGGCGTTGGCCTTGGCCCGCACTGTCGCGTTGCTGTCGGACGAGCTTAGGCCCTGCACGACGAGCGGGCCAGTACTGAAGTTGTCTCCCAGCACGGCCCAGTTCATGCCGCGGAACTGCCGGGTGGCGGCAGTGGCCGGCGACGAGGTGACGAACACGCTGCCCAGCGCTGTCAGCGCAGTCACCAGTCCGATCAGAAACCGGCGCGACGACCGCGCGCTCCGCGACGGTCCTGATGCGTAACCATCAGACGAGGTGATCCGCGTCATGAGATGTCCAATCACTCAACGTAGCGCCTCGCCTTGACAGCACGCCGGTTAAGGCGATGATACATGTTGATGTTAACGATAACACCGCCTATGTCAAGTCCTCGATGACCACCGATCTCAGATCCGCTGTAGCTCCGTCAGGAGCCCCACGCCGGCCACGACAGGCCGGGACGACCCACGGTCATGGGGGATGAATCCGTCGGTCGTGTGACCCCGCCCGCAGGATCTCGTCCTCGTCGTCGAAGGTGAGGATCGCCGCGATCGGTCCGAAGATCTCGGTGTGCGACAGCCGGCTGCCGGCGTCCACATTGGCCAGTACCGTCGGCGGGTAGAAGTAGCCGGGCCCGTCCGGTGCCTGGCCACCGACGAGGACCTGGGCGCCGCGCGCCACCGCTTCCGCGACCAGTTCCTGTACTTCGCCGCGCCCGCCCTGGTCGATCAGCGTGCCGACGTCGACGTCCGGCTCGGTGCCCGGGCCGACGGTCAGTGCACCCATGCGTTCGGCGAGCCGCGCGGCGAATTCGTCGGCGCCCGCGCGGTGCACGAAGAAGCGGTTGGCGGCCGTGCACGCCTCGCCCATGTTGCGCATCCTGGCGACCATCGCGCCGGCCACGGCGATGTCGAGGTCGGCGTCGTCGAAGACGATGAACGGCGCGTTGCCGCCGAGTCGCGGGTCCGGTAACCAGTTGGCTCGACGGGGCGGGTCCGCCAGGATGGCAGTCATGGGGGTTCGTCGTGCCGATGTCACCGACGCACTGGCCATTGCCGTGGTACAGGTAACCTCATCGCGGGCGGCGTATCAAGGACTGTTGCCCCAGGACGATCCGGACAGTCAGGATACAGGCCGGCGGCGCGAGGTATGGGAGCGGATCCTGGCCGAAGCGGACTGGCCACGCTCCGCGACGCTGGTGGCTGACAACGACGAGGGCATCGTCGGGTTCGCCGATCTGTGCCCGACACGAGACCAGGACGCCGATCCGCTCACGGTCGGCGAGATCACGGCCATCTACGTTCTGCCGGCCGTCTGGGGCACGGGCGTCGGCGCGCTGCTCATGACAGAGTCCGTCAACGCGCTGGGCGAGGCTGGCTATCGACAGGCGACCCTGTGGGTACTGGAGACAAATCACCGGGCTCGGCGCTTCTACGAAGCGAACGGCTGGCTGGCTGACAAGGCAGTCAAGCAGGACAAGACACGCGGTGTCCTGCGGACCATCGTGCGATACCGACGGTCAGTCGGCTGACGAGCACCCACCCCACACCCAGTTCACCGTCGATGCTCCACATAACCATCCCGGGCGGCACCGCACCGGGCGGATGCCAGCACTGCCCGTGCCCGGACGCACCCACAGCCACTGGCCGGGGGCGACCGTCCGCGTGACGTAGTCGACGTCGTGTCGCAGCTCGCCCTCGGTGCTCGCGATGAGGTAGTGGAAGGTGGCACGGCCCGGACGGGGCGGGTTCCACGGCCAGTCGTCGTGCTGGGCGAAGAAGTCCTCGACGGTACTCACCTCAAGGCGGTAGGGAGTACCGACCGGCGGGCTGGAAACCGTACAGCGTGACCGCAGCTGGTCCGGCCTGCCGGCTAGGCCCGGAGTGTCGCTTGCCGACCATCATGTGTCCGCAGCCTACCGCCCTTCGAGCCGGCTTCGACGCAAGGATGGGATGTGCCACCGCGTCCGCGCGGCGCGCCCGCCGCTTCCTTCGATGCCATAGTCCGTCACCACCTGAGAAGGCTCACCACCGGCCGGCTGCGGTCCGGGTCACAGGCGCCTACTGTCACCGGGGCGGCGAAAGCCGGACTTGCTGTAGTAGCGGGTCACGTGTCCGTGGCCATCGACCTCATGCCGGTAGTGCTTGAGGAAGTCCCACATCAGGGGCGACTCCTCGGGCATGGTGTTGTGCGAGCGGTAGAGGTTCTTCGTCAGCTTCAGCACCGGGATCGCGGTGTCGCGGTCGCGCCATGTCCAGGTCTGGAACCGGTCGTGCCAGCCGCTACGCTCGCCGTCCAGACTGTCGACATCGGACAGTTCCAGGCCGTTGGCCCGCAGGTGGTAGCTCGCCCACGCGTCGAGGCTGTTCTGCGTGTCGTCCCAGAGCCCGCCGGCCAGGAGCCCGAGGTCGCCGTACCCGTAGATCTGGTAGGTGGGGATCACCTGGCCGGTCGCCGGGTACTGCACACCGTCCATGGTGATGGCGCCGGCCGCGTTCGGGGCGGCGGTGAACGACGTCGAGGCGACCGCGGCGAAGTACTCCGGGAACGCGATCGCGAGGTTCTGCGTGACCTGGCTGCCCGCCGACTGTCCGGTCGAGTAGAACCGCGTCGGATCGACCGGGTACTCGCGGATCATCACCTCCCGCAACTGCCGGAAGAAGGCGATCGAGTCACGATGGCTGACCGAGATCGAGGTGTTGCTGTACTGCTCGCAGACGATGACCAGGATGAACCCCTCGCGCTCGGCCACCCGCCACCACTGGGTGGCGTCGAGGAACACCTTGTCGGTCTGGCTGTTGCCCGGCCACACGAACACCACAGGCGCGTTGTCACGCCACAAGCGGCGGGCCGACCGGGGTACGTGCACCAGGTACTCTCGGACGAATCCCTCGACGGTCATCGTGCGCACCCGCACGCCCAGTTCGGCGTAGTCGGCGCGTTCGAAGAGCTGATTGCCGTAGGCGAAGAAATTCTCGTACCGGGTGTAGGCGGTCAGGAAGTCGACGATCTGGCTGGTGCTCTGCTTGTTCCGGTTGCTGATCGGCCGTTTCTGGAGCGCTACCTGGGAGATGGGTCCGGCGTGCGAGGTCATCCATCGGCCAGAGCCGCGCCGCTGCCTGAAGACCGTGCCGAGGGTGCGGTCGGCGGTGCCGGCGTCGGCGGTGTCGTTGGCTCGTTTCCAGTACGACAGGCTTGCGCCGACCGAGCGGGGATCGGGGTGGATGAACCAGGTCGGTAGGACGGTTTCGTCATACCTGATGAGGTCGAAACCCTCCGGGAACACGACGTCGGTGTAGTTGCCCTCGGTGTCGCCGTCGAACTCGCGCGCCGCGAACGAGGCCAGGTAGGTGACGCTCAGGCCGGGGGAGTCGACGTACACCTGGCTGATCACCCGCAGGGGATGGGAGACCGCCCACGCCTCCAGCGCCGGAGCGCCGTCGCCGTACCCGACCAGGTAGTGCAGACCGAAGATCGAGAAGTAGCGGTTGCTCTGGTGGAACGCCATCGCCGCCTCGACGTAGGCGGCCTCGGCTTCGTGACCGCCCCATCCGGCCGCCCCGGGCTCGAGGATGAACAGCCCCTCCTCCCGCCGGTCCGCGACATCGACCCACCCCGACGCCTCGAGGAACTCGGCGGTGTCCACCCCGTCGGGGACGGCGATCACCGTGTAGTAGGAGCGGATCGGCGTCTCGGGTGAGATGTAGACCTTCGCGGTGCGAGTCTGGCCGCCGACCTCGAACGACTTGGTCCAGTACCCGGTCATCTCGGCCGGCAGCTTGTTGGCGCGCGTGTAGTCGTAGGCGGGGAACGGGCGCCCGTCCAGAGGCCGCGGTTCGTCGAGCCGGCGCGGTCCGCTGTGTGGACCGTGAGCCGCGGCGGCTGGGGCCGCCAGTGCCTCCGTCGCCAACGTCGCCGTCACGGCGAGCGCCGCGGTTCCCTGTAGTAGCTGGCGTCGATCGAACGTGCCCATAGGTAGTGGCCCCTCGCTGCCTGACATCAGGCCTGGTCCATCTAATGGTCCGAAAGATCTGCTAGGCAGACCATAGCCTTGGCGTGAGGAGGCGGCAATACCCGCGCAACGTTGGGTCAGGGCAGCTTGGTGGCGATGATCTGGGCGACCGGGCCTTGCACCTTGTCTCGCCAATGTTTCGCCCTGGCGTTGAGGTCGGTGGGCACGCCGGGGAAGCGTCCGTAGCCGGCACCGGACACGTCGAAGATCAGCGGCCCTTGCCGGCACAGGAGCGTGGACGACCCCTGCACCCAGCTGTAGCACGCCTCCGGGCCGAACCGGTCGCCGTGGTCTTCGAGGTTCGGGCGGTCCGTCCGCTCGCGGTCTCGGTCCAGCTGCTTGGTGTAAGCGCTGGTAACGCTTGCGGCAGCAGTGCGGTGATCTCGTCGTCGGTCAGGAACTGCGTCCGGCGGCACGATGGCGCAGGCGGAAGCGACCTTGGAACGGGACTGGTGCATCCGGAAGATCAGCACATCGCCGTCCATGACGCTGAGCAGCTCGGACAGCGATGACCTCACCTGGGAATACGGTTCCATCTCCTACGACTCCGACACGCGTCGGTACATGGCGATTGCCAACTGGCGCTGGCGGCCTCCTCCAGGCAGTGACGACATCGTCATGGCATACCAGAACAGCGACGGCACGTTCTCCTACCACGTCCTCCCGGACGGCAGCCGCTGGGACGGCAAGTGGTACACGTCGGGCCTGTTCAGCATGTCACCAGTCGCCGGCCGGCTCGTGATGGGCAACTTCTAACCAGCAATCCAGTCGGGTGGCCTTCCCCGCCGTTACTTGGAGGGCCACCCGACGACGCCGTGCTTCAGCTAGGCTAGCGCGTTGTCTGATATGGAAAAGTCCACCCGGCGGCGACACGGCGCCCTGCCTCGCGGTGTTCGGGAACACGATCGGGTTCCTAGCGAACGTCGCTGTCTGATGCCGTTCCACGCCGCGTGCGGAGCGTTCGGCTGTTCGACGTGACGGAAGCCGCCGGGAATCCGGTGGGCGAGCATCTGGTCGCGGCCTACGATTCGCCGGTGGGTTCCTCGGTGACCGTTCGCTCGGCTCGGGTCGAGGACGTTGCGCAGATGGCGCGGGTAAATGTGCGATGTTGGCAGGAGACGTATCGCGGGCTCATGTCGGACGCCGTGCTCGACGATCCGGGCTTTCTGGCTGCTCGCGAGCGGTTCTGGACTGCCGCTTTGACCGACGAGCGGTACCGCGAGAATCGGGCCGCCGTCGCTGAGCGGGATGGCGAGTTGATCGGGATCGCCATGTCGGGCCCGCCCCTGGACGCCTCGCCGGCGTGGACGAGGCAGCTGTATTTGCTGTATCTGTATGCAGCCGACCACGGCACGGGCGCTGGGCGCGCGATGTGCGGCACCGTCGGTAGTCCAGCTCGCGCCGCGCGCACCGTCATGCCTCACGCGTCGATGAAAACCGGGTCACCGACACTGACGAGGCTGGGCTCGACCGTCGAGCCGTAGACGCCGAGGCATGTCTGGCGATGGTGGACGATCGCACGCAGGACGGCGGGATCACGCGATGTGGTCGCGGGGTCGACGTTGACCACGCTGCATCGCTTGTCGCGCAAGTCGACGCGCATCCGCATTCCGCCGACGCGTAGTACGCGGCCGACCCAGGCGTCCTCCGGGAAGGCGGTTTGACCGGGCGCCTCGATCAGGAGGTTAGGGCGAAAGCGCAGGACGTCGAGTTCCGCGTCGACCAGCTCGCCGAGTTCGGCGACAGTCTGAGTGGTGATGACCGACAATGGCATGGCGTCGAAGATCCCGCGATCTTGCTTTATCACGCGCAGTCCGTCGCCCAGCTCGGCTGCCAGTGCGGGATCGACGACGTCGAAGTCGTGGCCCGACGGAGAACGCACCATGGTGGTGGACGCGTTGGGCCGATCGGGTTCCACGAACCAGGGCCGGTAGCGCACCATGTCGGGTCGCCGTGAGAGCGTTAGCCAGGGAACGCCACTTCGTACCTGACCATCGCGGATGAATGCCCAGCGGCGGTCGCCGGCCAGGCCGTGCCAGGACACGTGAACCTCACGCAGTTCCTCCGGACCCATGGACTTGACCGGGTAGCGCCACAGCGCCGCTACCCGGCCCACCGGGTGACCGCGCTCGCGACACGGCCCGCCTGACGCTGGATGGGAAGATCTCATCGGCTGCCTCCCGACTCGGAGGCGCCCTTGGCGTCGAAGCCGAAGTGGAGCGTGGCGGACTCAGTCCGTCGCAGCGCCTCTCCATCCGGCCCCTGCTGGCATGCGGCACGGCGGCCAGGACAGCAGGCTACTGATCTCGTTCTACCATCACGCGCACGGCTCGTTCTTGGCAAGTTCCACGGGCCGGTGATCGGAAGAGGGCCTCCGTCTCGCACCGACCCGGTTCGACCTCGACGGCCTGCGAACCGAAGACTGCATGATCGTGCAAGTTATCGGACATTCTTCGCAGGTGTTTATGCGTTCGCTTGCTTTCCATCGGGCTAAGAGTTTGTCTAAGTCACGGAAGTCATTCTCTGAGAGGAGTTCCTTTGCGAGTTGGATCCAAGGTAATAGGAGCGCTTACTATCGGGGTGACGCTGATGCTTTCGCTCCTGGTGGCGCCCGCTCCCGCGAATGCTCACCAGGCGTCCGGGACGAATTGGCGAAACTTCCACGATCTTTGTACATCGAGCAGCCAGTGCGTGACTCGGGGGAACATTGTCAGGTTCTGGCAGACAGTTCTCTATAGCACGTACTACGAGCCGTGGGGCATGCGGTGCTGGTTCGTCGATGGCTCGTTCGGCTCGGGCACTAATGACTGGACCGAGAAATGGCAGGATGCCCGTGACCTGACGGCGGATGGCTGGGTGGGTGACAATACCTGGGCCAAACTTCGTAGCTATTTGGTTGTGGCGAGCTCCAACCAATATCACGTCACATATAAGTGGCAGCCGTCTCCGCTCTACGGAAGCCCGACGGTGTATGTGGACTACGCGATCGCGACAGGCAAGTGGCGGTACAAGGACCTGTGCGACGACGGCGTCTGGAAGCCTATCGACCACTGAACCACTAGAGACTTTTGGAGTTGCAGATGTCTGTCCATATATCTTGGGGCGGTGTAACGCCGCGGCGCGTCGTGGCGGCCGTGGCTGGCGCAATCGCTGCCGTGGTTTTCGTGCCGGTGCTCGCAGCGCCCGCGAGTGCGCATCAGGCCGACAGTACGATGCGGTACTTCCATGATCTGTGCACATCCAGCAGCAGCTGTGTGACGAAGGGAAACATTGTCCGCTTCTGGCAGAACATCCTGGTGAGCCGGTGGATGCAAGACGCCACATTGAATTGTCAGTTCGTCGACGGCTCGTTCGGTACGAACACCAAGGCGTACACCAGGGAGTGGCAGAGCAGTTGGGGACTTGCCAATGACGGCTGGGTCGGTGACGACACCTGGGGCAAGCTCAGCAGCCTGCTTGTGGTCACGAGCGCGAACTCGTACTCGGTGACCTACAAGTACCAGCCGAACTCGGCGTACGTCGCGATCTATGCCGACCGGGCTCACGGCACCGGCCTATGGCGGTTCCAGGACTTCTGCGACGGCCGTACCTGGAAGCCGATGACCCACAGCTAGCGGTACCGGAAAGGCCTCGCCATGCGCGCTCGAATCGCCACCATCTCCGTCCTCTCGCTCCTGATGTCGTTGGCCGCCGCCGCGCCGGCGCAGGCCCGTCCTGCCCCCGCCAGGGCCACGGAACGCCCCTCCGAGAAGCTGAACCCGCCGTCCGGCGACATCGCGTTGACCGGAGATGGTGACAGTGACGGCTTTCATCTGCTTGTCGCCGACGCCGCCAACCCCGGCTCCTGGTGGGAGGCGGCGACGCTGTCCGAACCGGGCTTCTCCACCGACCGGTGGATCGGCCAGTACTGCCTCACGGGCTCCGGCAAGCGGGCTGCTGTGGTGTACGCGCCGCGCGAGTTCGCCAACAGCGAGCACGGCATGTACGCCGGCGCCTTCGCGGCCATCGTGGACCTGGTGAGCGGCGAGGTCACCAAGCTGGCGGAGACCACGTCGCTGGCCCATTACAACCCTGGCTGCGGCACGGGCGAGACCGTGGTGTTCTCCGCGCTAGGGTCGCGGAGCGAGGCGGACCGGAGCAAGGCTGATTCCGAACGAGTCGTGGCGACCCGGCCCCAGACCGCCGATCCCCCCGCCCCCCGCCCGCCCGCCCCGGGCGCCATTGTGCCCGGCCAGCTGCCGACGCCGGCGCCGGCTGGTGACCGCGTCGTGGCGGCCAAGGGCCGGGCCCTGGTCGCGGTCGACGCGGACGGGGCGCTGACCCCGCTGTCGCGGCATCGAGCAGTGCCGTTCCGCATCACGCCGGACGCCGACGGCGGGATCGCGTTCCAGACCGTGGAGGGCGACCAGGCCACGGTCAGGCGGTACACCCGCCGTGGCATCGACGAGGTGGCCAGGGCGCCAGTCGGCAGCCTTCGCGTGCGCGGCGGCGCGAACGGCCGCGTGCTGGTGCTGGGACCGGGCGCCGATCGCGTAGTGGCGAAGGCCGCCCGTGCGCCGAAGTCATGGCGTGGCCTGAACCTGCCGGCCTCCGTGGAGGTGTCCCACCGTGGTGGGCTGGCCGTGATGCAGTCCGTGGCCGGCCAAGGGCCGGAGCGGCGGCGGGTGAAGGTACGCGCGCACGACACCCGGACCGGCGCGGCGGTCACCGCGCTGGCCGTGGAAGGGGCCGGCACGGCCGCGCTATCCGCGGCACTTGGGCTACCCGCGCCGTCAGAGTCCGTCCGGACCTATGCGGACGCCGACCACTCCACGGTCCCCTGGGACCCGGACGCCGCCTGCGCGATGCCGCGCAACGATCCCGACTTCCAGGTGTACCAGCCCACGCCCAAACAGGTCACGTGGGCCGCGAACCTGGCCGTCCACGGTGAACTGACCATGACCCGGGCCGCGGGCTTCTGGGGGGCGCCGATGCCCGCCTACTCGCCGCAGGGACTGTTCCCGCGGCGCGGTCTCAACGGGGGCGGGCACGTGCCGGTGCAGATCATGCTGGGCGTGCTGGCGCAGGAGTCGAACATGTGGCAGGCGTCCGACCACACCGCCGACGGCTACTCCGGCAATATCCACCAGGGCGGCTTCTACGGGCGGCTGTTGTGGGACGACAACGACTACAACGACTGGTCCGTCAACTGGGACCGGGCGGACTGCGGGTACGGCGTGGCGCAGGTGACGACCGGCATGCACAAGTCCGATACCGAACTCACCAAGCTGCAACAGCAGGCGGTGATGGTCGACTACGCGGCGAACGTCGCCGCTGGTTTGCGGATTCTGGAGGACAAGTGGAACCAGACGCGAGCCGGCGGCCTGGTAGTCAACAACGGCGACCCCAAGTACCTGGAGAACTGGTGGTTCGCGCTCTGGGCGTACAACTCCGGCTACTACCCGGAGGCGGACAAGGGCAAGAACAACGGTGCGTGGGGCGTCGGCTGGCTCAACAACCCGGCCAACGAGATTTACCCGCCGGACCGGGGCATGTTCCTCCGCACCCAGGGCGCGCCGCCTCAGGGCTGGGATTGGGACGACGACGCCTACGGGTACGGAAACTCGAAGTACCCGAACTACTGGTCCTATCCGGAGCGCGTCATCGGCTGGGCGGCGACCCCACTGCGGCGCTACGACTACCAGAACGGCGGATACCCGGAAGCGTACCGGCCGGCGAATTGGAGCCAGCCCCCGGAAGGGGCGCAGCCCGGCCACTACGACTTCTGTGTGGCCAGCTCCAACGAGTGCGACGAGCACGGCGACTGGGACGAGAACCTCTGCAACGGCGTCGACGGCGACCCGTGCCTGAAGGATGACCCCAGCCCGTGCTCGCGGGCAGACCTACGCTGCTGGTGGCGCCAGCCGATCGACTTCGTGACCGGAGCCTGCGCCACGGTCTGCGGTACCGAGTACCCAGAATGGTCGGCCTCGCACACGCCGCCGCTTGCGCCGGGGCTCGCCGAGTTCGCGCCAGCCTGCTACCTCGACCCCGACATGCCGTGGAACGCCCGGATCATCGACGACGTCGACGCTTTCAACCTCGGCCCCGACGGCTGCGGCGATACCGGCTGGCGCCGCGCCGGGAAATTCCGCCTGAAGTTCGCCGACAACGGCGCCACCCCACCCACCTACCCCTCGAAGATCGACTTCCACCAGGTCGGCGGTGGGTTCGGGGGCCACTACTGGTTCGCCAACACCTGGGCCGAGTCCGGAACCATCGCCAAGGGACTGCCCGACCCGGACTGGATGCACGTCACCGGCACCTGGACGCTCGACGCCAGCCAGCGCATCAACGGCTGGGGCCAGGTCATGGTGCATCTGCCCAGCAAGCATGCCCACACCCAGCAGGCCCGCTACAAGATCCACGGCGTGGTCGGCGGCGATCGGGAGCGCTATCTGCCGACCGCGCAACGCCACAACGGGTGGGTGCAGCTCGGCACGTACCGCTTCGACCCGAATGCCACCCAGAGCGTCTCGTTGTCGAACGTGACGCACGACGGGATCGGCGACGACGACATCGCCTGGGACGCCGTGGCGTTCGTGCCGCTGCCGAGCAAGCCGAAGCACTTCGTGGTGGCCATGGGCGACTCTTACATCTCCGGTGAAGGCGTCGGCGGCTACTACACCGAGTCCGACCGGATGTACGGCACCCGCGAGTGGAACGCGTGCCGCCGCAGCGCCCTCTCTTGGCCCCGCCTGATCGTGCCGCCCGGGTGGAACCACTCGTTCGGCACGAACGCCGATGTGTTCAGCTCCGGGCTCGACTTTCACTCAGTGGCGTGTTCCGGCGCCGAGGTCGACGACATCACCCGCGACGACACCGCGTCGCCGCCGTCGTACTGGACCAGCCACTCCAAAGTCTTCGACACGTCGTACCGTTACGCGGCCGAAGGCCAGTTCCGCGAGGTCAACCAGCTGGACTCCGGGGTACTCAGTGCTGACACCACGCTCGTGCTGCTGTCGATAGGGGGAAACGACATCGGCTTCGACACCACGATCGCGGAGTGCGCGGAGATCGCCTGCGCGACCGACGCGAAGCGGACCGAACTCGAAGACGACATCCGGCAGTCGGAGTCCGCTATCCGTTCCACGATCAAGCAGGTGCAGGAGGCCGCACCGAACGCGCAGGTAGTGGTGGCCGGATATCCGATGCTGTTCTGGGCCGGTGACTCGGGTGTCACGTGCTCGGCGGAATGGTTCGCCTTCAGCCTCCAGGAACGGGTCATGTTCAACGAGTTGTCCATGATGGTGCGCGACCAGTACACGTACTCGATAGTCCAGCTGAACCACACGTACGGGTGGAACATCGCCTTGGCGGACACGATACCGGCGCTGTCCGGGCACGGTGCCTGTGCTCAGGACGCCTGGCTGCACAGCGCGAGACTTGGACCGAACGGCGGCGGAGACTTCGACGATGCCGGTGCCGAAGAGACGTGCTTCGGGGTGCTCGGTTGCATCAGCAGGGAGAGCTACCATCCGAACGTCTTCGGCGCAGCGGCCTACCGGGACGTGGCCGAGCAGAGCCTGGTCGACGTCGGGTACCCGTAGCGACCCGGACGCCCGCGGCCGTACGGGCATCGTGGAGAGCTCAGCGCAGCCGGCCGTTGAGGGCGTCGGTCAGGCGGCTCACCGCGTCGGCCGGGAGCCGTCCTCGGGCGTTCGGCGCCAGCGCCTCCCGCACCACGTCCTGGAACGCGCTCGTGAACAGCGCGTAGTGCGGCGTACGCGGGCGTGGCCGGGCGTCCTCCACCGCAGCCAGCAGGATATTCGCGTACGGGCGGGTCTCCTGGACCGACGCGTCGGCGTAGGTGGTGTGGCGGGTGGCCGGCAGACCACCGTCCCGGAACAGGCGCCGCTGACTGCTGTCGCTGGTGAGGAACTCGATCAGGGCCCGCGCGGCTCGCGGCTTCGCCGTCTCGCTCGCGATGGCAAGGTTCTGTCCACCCAGCACGCTGGGGCTGGGCAGCTGCGTCACCGCGAAGTTGTTCACGATGTCGAACCCGCCCGCGCTGCCCCGCTCATCGTCGTCCTTGAGCTGGCCGTACGCCACCGGCCAGTTGCGCATCAGCGCGACCGCTCCGGACCTGAAGGCCGCGGTGCTGTCCCTCTCCGTGTACGTCCGCGAATCCGGCAGCACCGCGGGTGGCAGCCTTCCATTGGGCACCATCGCGGTGGCCAGTCGCTCCAGGCCCGCCCGTGCCTCCGGCGAGTCGATCACGACGCGGCCCTCCGGGTCGACCACGTCGCCCTGGGCAGCCCAGATCAGCTCGAGCACGTTCACCGTGAGCCCTTCGTAGTCGCCCAGCTGGCCAACGTACCCGGCCTTCAGCTGGCGCTCTGCGGCCAGCCGGCGCATGTCGTCCTCGGTCGGTGGGAGTTGAGCGGGTAGCGCGCCGCCCGGGCCCGAGCCACCATCTCACTGTGCTGCCGGTCGGCCTCGCTGGACAGGCTCTCCAATCGGGCGGGGTTGTCGGGGTGATCGTCGTTCCACTCGTCGATCAGTCGCTGCCGCTGTCCGCCCACGCTCTCGTCCGCGCCGGTCAGCACGACGATCTCGCCGGGCTCCAGGGGCGTCGACGGCGAGGCGAGGGCGCAAAGGCTGACGACGATGACCACGGCCGTCACGCCGAGCGCGAACCCCACCAGAACCCGCGGGACAGCCATCGCGTCATTCCCCTCTCCACAGCCGTTTGAAGAGCTCGGCGACGGTGGCGCTCAGCTGATCCGGCCTAGCGTCGAAGCACTCGCCGCCCAGGTCGGCCGCTACCAGATCCCGCAGGGACAGTCGCGCGCCGCCGGGCGCATCCAGCGCATCCCGGCAGCCGGCCTCTCCGGTCGCCACCACGAACAGCACCGCACCGGTACGGCCAGTCAGGTCGCGTACGGCCCTCCGGGCGTCCTCTGTGGAGGCGGCACTTCCGGTGTCCTTGCCGTCGGTCAGCACCAGCAGGGCACGGCGGTCGACGCCGGGAGCCGGCGCGGCGACCGCTCTCATCCCGGCGACGATCGTGTCGTACAGCGGTGTGCCACCCTGCGGACGCGCACCGCGCAGCGCCTCGGCGATCCGTTGCCGGTGCCGCTCGCTTCCCGCCGCGATGGGGACCGGCTGCCGCTGCCCCTTGCCCCCCGCGCCGGGGAAGGTCCACAGCCCGAACTCGTCTCGTGCGCCCATCTGTCCCAGCGTCTGGACGACCGCCCGCGCGGCGACGTCGAACCGGGTCAGCCCGGCCGGACCGGCCACCTTCGCCATCGACCCGGAGGTGTCCAGTGCGAGCAGCACCCGGCCGGGTCGCTGGGCCTGGACGTACCGGTCCAGCGTCACGTCCAGATCGGCCGGCACGCAGGGATTGAGCTCCAGCCCGGAGCAGTCCGGCCGGGCGTCTCGAAGGTGGACGGCTTCCCGCGAGTCCCGTCCGTTGCCGCCGAACAGCCACTGGCGGAACCCGTCGACCGCCGACTGCTGGACCGGCGTGTTCCAGGTGAACTCGACCAGCGGATGGTCGAGGACCGGTGTACCGGCCGGTGCGACCGACACGCCGCCGGGCGACACCGGCCTCCCGGGGCACTCGGCGCCCGGCCGGTTCATGCGAATGAACCGCAGCCAGGTCTGCTCGCTGACGATCGCCGAGACCGGTGCACCGGCGTCTGGCGCGGCGGCCCACCGGCAGAGCACCGCCCCAGCGCCCCCACCGGTGTCGGGGGCGGCGACGGCCGTCGCCCGTACTCGTTGGCGGGCTTCTGCCAGTGACACCGGCTTCCCATCCGGGCCGCCGAGGTACGCGGCGGCCGCAAGCAGCCCGACGGTGGACGTCTCCGGATCTGGCGTGAGTAGCGCCGGCCCGGATCCACCCAGCAGCAGTGGGACCAGCCGTGACCAGCCCGGCGCCGGACTCGGCACCTGCGACCGGGTGACCAGCACCACCGGCGAGGAGCCGATCGAGTTGATCGCCCTGATCGGCCCCGGCAGCTGCGCGCGGCGCGATAGCGCACGCACCTCCCGCACATCCACTGTGGAGTCAGGCAGCCACACGTCCGGACGTGGGCCGATGCTGACCAAGGGCCGCTGCGCCCCATCGGGACGCCAGCACGTGCCAGCGCGGACGTCGCCGTCGAGGTCGCGGCCGCGTACACGAACGCATGCACCGTGGGGCAACCCGTCGCGTCCTGATTATGGTCGGCGGTCCAGCGCTCGTAGCGGCGGGCCAGCGTCCTGGTTGCAGCCAGCCCGTCGACCGATGTGAGCACGCGTAGCTCCACCGGATGAGCGCAGCCGACGGCTGCGACCGGCCCGGGCCGGACGAGCAGGGCGGTAAGCAGCGCCACCAGCGTCAGCAGGCTCGCGGCTGGAGTCACCCATTTCCAGTTCCTTATCGCCCATTTGATGATCTCGACCATCTGGCGCGGTCGCACCACGGTTATGAAGGCGATCACCAACGCTGCCGCCAGCGCACGCCATGGATGCTCCGGGGCCTGCTCCACGATCCAGGTAGCCATTCCCAACAGAGCCACGAGAACGATCACAGAGACGATCGTGGTGGGAGCTGGTCGTTGGCCGGAGCCGTCCGACGTCATCAGGACTCACTTCCGAAAGTGGCCCGATTGCCGGCCAGCATACTCACGGACGTCAACGCCTCCGACCCAACTACCTCTCTCTTCCTCGAGTAGTCGAGCTCGGCTCCTCATCGAGTACCCCGGTGCGCACCTTCCAGCGGATGGCCGGCTCCGGTGAGGCCAGCAACCGATCGGCGATCGGCCCGTGCCCCTCGCGGTGGTCCGTGATCCACACATTCTTGCTTCGTAAGGATTTGTACGGCCCCGGGGCGGTTTACTGGAGGCGTGATCGGACGACTGTTGCGCAAGCCGTTGACCTGGGTGGTCGCGGCCGTCCTGGCCGCCGGTGGCGTGCTTGGCATGTACTGGTTCCAGCCGTGGAAGATCGTCACCGACAAGGAGGTGAACGAGTCGCTGGCGGTGGTGTCGACACCGGGCGCGCCCTCCACGACTGCTCCGGCGCCGGGGCCAGTCGTGGTGCGCCAAGGCGCGTTCATCAGCCACGAGCACGAGACCAGCGGCACCGCCCGGCTGGTCCGTCAGCCCGACGGCTCGCACCGGTTGGAACTGGTCGACCTGGACACCTCCAACGGGCCCGACCTGCGGGTCTGGCTGTCGGACCAGCCGGTGCGCGAGGGCGTGCGCGGCTGGCGGGTCTTCGACGACGGGGAGTGGGTCGAACTGGGCAAGCTCAAGGGCAACAAGGGCGACCAGGCGTACGCCATCCCGGCCGGCACCGACCTCGACCAGCTCGGCAGCGTCTCGATCTGGTGCAAGCGGTTCTCCGTCTCCTTCGGCGCGGCGGCCCTCACCGCGTAGCGCCGGCCCGGCCGACGCGATCCACGATCTCGACGAGCATCATCCGCGACCGGCATCGATGGAGCGCCGCAACGCTTTAGGCTGTCGGCCCATGAAGGTCTATGGCGTCGCGGTGGGTGTGGCGGCTGTCGCGGCGGCCGGACAGCTGTGGCTGGCGTTGTGGGCGCGAGTGTTGGCGCCCGACGAGGCGTTCCACCCCGCGTTCGCGACGTGGGGCAACGACGTGTGGCCGGTCCAACTGGTGGTGCTGGTGTGGTGCGTGGCGAGCGCGGCAGTCCTCGGTGCGGTTGCCGCGGGCGGCAAACCCCTGGTTGCGGCCCTGGGCGCACTAGCACCGTCCTTTGTGGTCATCGCTTGGATGCCGGCGGACACGGCGACCACCACCGCTGTGGCGCTGGTGCTCGGGGCCGTCATCGGTGGGGCGGCTGGGTTCGCGGTCGCGGCGTGGCGCGGAATGGGCCGATGCGCCGTCGTATGGCTCGGCTGGGTCTGGCTCAATGTCGCCCTCGGCGTGGTCGTATACGACCGGCCGAGGCGGGACGCCCACGTGCCGGTCGACCCGCTGGGCATGTTCACGTGGACGTCCAACTACACCACCGGGTACGACTCCTGGGTGCTCGTGCCGGCGCTGCTGGTGGCGACCGCGCTGAGCTGGTGGGCCGGGCACCGGGGTGACCGCCGGCCCATTCTCGGCGCGGTGGCGGGGCCGCTGCTGCTCGTCGCCGTGTACGTGGCGGTGTGGCCGCTGCTGACCGGCGGCGCCGACGGATCGCCCGACCGGCTCGGTGGTGGGCTGGTGGCGTGGCTGTCGGTGGCAGTGATGGGCGCCGCGGCGGCGGCTCTCATCGGGACCATTCAGGCGCGCAGGGGGAGCCCCGCCGCGGTGTAGATGTCGTCGACCAGTCGCATGGTGGCGACCGAGTCGGCGGGCGGGGTGAGGTTGGTGGATTCGCCGCGGACGGCGGCGACGAAGGCGCGCAGCTGGTGCGTGTACGTCGCCTCGCCGCTGGTGCTTTCGCGGCGGCGCCGACCGTCCACAGTGACCGTGAACCGCGACCACAAGTGTGGTGCGGCGAAGTTGGTGACGGCCAGCCGGCCGTGCTCGCCGACCGCCTCCGCGCGGATGCGCAACAAAGTGGACGACCACATCGACGTACGCAGGTGGCCGGTGCCGCCGCCGGGAAGGTCGAACCGTGCGGACATCGCCCGGTCGATGCGGCCGTCACGTTTGAGCGTCATGGCTTGTGCCCCCGTGACCACTGGCTCGCCGCCGGGAGTGAGCAGGCGCAGGCCGTGCACGGCGTAGCAGCCCGCGTCCATCAACGCGCCGCCGGCGAGGCCGAAGTCGTACCGGATGTCGGAGAACCGGGGGAGCGGAAAGCACATGGCCGTCTCCACCCGCTCGATCCGGCCCAATTCACCACTGTGGACGATATCCGCCATGCGTTGGGCCACCGGGTGGTACCGGTAATGGAATGCCTCCATCACGACCAGGCCGCTGCCCTCGGCGGCGGCCTGCACCTCGCGTGCCTGGGCGGTGTTGGAGGTGAATGGCTTCTCGCAGAGCACGTGCTTGCCGGCCCGGATCGCGGCCAGTGTCCACTGTGCGTGCAGGCCGTTGGGCAGCGGGATGTAGACGGCGTCGAGCGAGGGGTCGGCCACCACGTCCGCGTACGGGTGGGGGACGGGAGGCACGCCGTACGGAGAGGCGAGGGCGGCCGCACGGCGGCGCGCGCGGGCCGCGGGGGCCGCCACCTCGACGCCGTCGACGGCGCGGGCGGGTTTGATCGGGGCGGGGGAAGCGATACGGGCCGGCCCGAGCCCCCCGATTCTCTCCGCCGGAAGCCTACTGCCCGGCGCCGCCGATGAGAACGTCGAAGGCGTGCCGGCGGTGACCCGCGAACAGCGTCAGGGCACGGTCGGCGTCGCGGGCGCGCAGGGCCGCGACGAGGTCACGGTGCTCGCCGGCGACGTGTGACAGGTAGTCGCGGGTGTCGAGACCGATCCGGGTCAGCAGAAACAGGTGTACCTGCGAGCGGATCGCCTGCCATGCCTCCTCCAGGCGGCGGTGGCCGGCGGCGGCGTACACCGCGTCGTGGAACGCGATGTCGCGCCGGACCATGTCATGCTCGTCCTCGGCGCGCGCCATGCGCTCGGCGGCCCTTTCGATGGCGGCGATGTCGTGATCGGACGCGCCCGCGACCACCTGCTGGACGGCGAGGTGTTCGAGCGCGCCGCGCAGGCTGTCGAGCTCGGCCACGTCGCGTTCGGACAACGCCGTGACCGTGGCGCCACGGTGCCACGCGCTGCGGACCAGGCCCTCGCCTTCGAGGCGCAGTAGCGCCTCGCGCACCGGCCCGCGGCTGACGTCGAGGGCGCCAGACAGCTCGACCTCGCGCAGTTGTGCGCCGGGCGCGTACACGCCGGTGAAGATCGCCTCGCGGATGCGGTCGGCGACCTCGTCGGCCAGGCCGCGGCGGCGGGCCGGAGTAACCATGCGCTCCTCGCTCATGTCCGAATGTTAACATTCGGACATGAGCGTCCTCGACTCCCCGATCCCGCGGTTCCACCTGGCCATGCCGGTCGACGACCTGACCGCCGCGCGCCGGTTCTACGGCGAGGTGCTCGGCCTTACGCAGGGCCGCAGCGCCGACACCTGGATCGACTGGAACCTGCACGGTCACCAGTTCGTCACCCACCTCGCCCCTGCCCGCGCCGAGAGGATTCACAACCCGGTCGACGGCCACGATGTGCCGGTGCCGCATTTCGGCCTCATCCTTACCGTCCCGCGCTTTCACGAACTCGCCGAGCGGCTGCGCGCGGCCGGCACCGCGTTCGTCATCGAGCCCTACGTGCGCTTCGAGGGACAGGCCGGCGAGCAGTGGACGATGTTCCTGCTCGACCCGGCCGGCAACGCCCTGGAGTTCAAGGCGTTCGCCGACGACTCCCAGGTCTTCGCGGCGTAAGGCGAGGCACACTCCGCCTTCCCCCTGCCCCTGCCCTGCCCCTGCTCCCGCCGATCAAGGGCGAATGCACGTGGTTGGATCTCTTTTCCGCGTGCGTTCGCCCTTGATCGATGCGATCTCCCTTGATCGGCGTGCCTCGCGGCACGCGGCACGCGGATCGCCGTGCGGCACGCGGATCGCCGTGCGGCACGCGGATCGCCGTGCGGCAGGCGGATCGCCGTGCGGCAGGCGGATCGCTATGCGGCAGGCGGATCGCTGTGCGGCACGCGCGGTCGCCGCGCGGCGACCGCTTCACCCAGGCGGGCGGAGGCGGCGTGGTCCCGCGCCCACGGCCGCCGCCCGCATGAGGCGGCGGTGTCGGTGGGGTGGCTTACGGTGGGCGGCATGGACATCCCGCTGCTCCGGCTCGCGGCCCTGCGCATCGCCGGTCACCACCTGCCCAGCGCGGCCGACACGGTGCGGTGGCTGACCGCCCTCCAGGCGCAAGACCCAAATGGTGCCGTCGTGTCCGTCGCGCTGCGCACCGAGTCGGGCAGCCGCTCCGGTGTCGAGCGCGCCTTCGACGCTGGGGAGATCGTCAAGAGTTGGCCGATGCGCGGCACCCTGCATCTGGTCGCGGCCGAAGACCTGCCGTGGATTCTCTCGCTCACCGCGCCCCGGATCATCGCCACCTCGGCCAAGCGCCGGGCCGAGCTGGGTCTCGACGCCACGACCCTCGCGCGCGCCGAGGAGGCCGCGGTAGGCGCGCTCACGGGCGGGGGCAAGCTGTCCCGCACCGAGCTGATGGCCGTGTGGGATGAGGCCGGGCTCGGCACGACCGGCCAGCGGGGCTACCACATGCTGGGCTACCTGGCGCAGACCGGCACTCTCTGCTTTGGACCGACGCGCGGCGGCGAGCAGCTTGTCGTGCTGATCGACGAGTGGATTCCCAAGCCGCGCCGCCCCGAGCGCGACGAGGCGCTCGGCGAGCTGGCTCTTCGGTACTTCCGAGGTCACGGCCCGGCCACCGTCAAAGACTTCACCCGGTGGACCAGCCTGACAGCCGCTGACGTGCGCGCTGCCCTCGCGATCGCCCGGCCCGAGCTGGCGAGCTTCGAGGCGAGCGGCGTCGACTACCTCATGGCCCCGGAGACCCCAGACGTGCTCGCCTCCTGTGGCCGCCGCGCCAAGGGCGTCTTCCTGCTGCCAGGCTTCGATGAGTTCATCCTCGGTTACCTTGATCGCACCGCTGCGCTGCCCGCTGAGTACGCCACCCGGGTCGTGCCAGGCGGCAACGGCGTCTTCCAGCCGACGGTGATCAGCGCCGGCCGCGTCGTCGGCACCTGGAAGCGCGGGCGCGACGAGCCGATCGTCACCCCGTTCACGACGTTGCCCGACGCGGTCGCCAAGGCGATCCCCAAGGTGTACGCCACGTTGGCACTCCGCGCCTGATGGCGTCCGGCCCGCTCGTCGTGGCCGCTGTACTGGCCGCTGCCGTGTTGCACGCCGGTTGGAACGCGATCGCGAAGGGCATCGACGACCGGATCGGCCTCTTCGCACGGGCGAGCGTCGTCGACGCCGTCGCCGTGTTCGCGGTTGTCTGGTGGCTGCCGATGCCGGCCGCCGAGTCGTGGCCCTGGCTGCTCGCGTCGGTCGTCGTTCAGGTCGCCTACATCCTCGGCCTCATGGCGGCGTACCGCGTCGGTGACTTCAACCAGACCTATCCGCTGGCCCGAGGCATTGGCCCGCTGGTCGTGGCGGTGGTGGCTGTGACGGTCATCGGCGAGCCGCTGCCGCTGGCGCCCGCCCTCGGCGTGCTGCTGATCGCGGTCGCGGTCGGCGTGCTCGGGCTGACACCGTGGCGGCGGATTCGCGGCAACCGGGCAGCCGTCCTGGCGGCCACCGGCACCGGCGTGATGATCGCGACGTACACGCTGCTCGACGGCATTGGCGTGCGCCGCAGCGGCACCTCGATCGGATACATCGCCTGGCTGATAGGTCTGCACTCGCTAGCGACGATCGCCGCGACCGCCATCCTCCGCCGCACCCGCTTCGTCGCACCCGTCAGCGACCGGCCTCAGGCCGGTCCGGTGGCGGGTTGGGGAATGGCGGCCGCTACCGGCCTGATGTCCACGGCGGCCTACGGCCTGGTGTTGTGGGCGCAGTCACGCGGCGCGCTCGCGGCCGTTGCCGCGCTGCGGGAGAGCAGTGTCGTGGTCGCGGCGGTGCTGGGCGTGCTGGTGTTCCGCGAGCCGATGGGCCGTGTTCGGATCGCCGCGAGTCTGGCCGTCGCCGCAGGGGTCGTCCTTCTCGCCGTCCCCGCCTGACCAGCCCTCTCGCTTTCGCGACAAGAACGCGTCCGGTGGCGTCGCGGAGCGACGCCACAAGATGCCGCCGGCGAGCCAGGTCCGAAGCGGCATCGGCCAGTGCCCTCAAGCAGCGCCGATCAAGGGAGATCGCATGGATCAAGGGCAAACGCACGCGGAAAAGAGATCGAACCGCGTGCATTTGCCCTTGATCGACGAGGGGGGCCGCGCCGTGAGCGGGGCCGCGCCGTGAGGGG
>NZ_JAIBNX010000097.1 GCF_026130045.1 Micromonospora sp. CPCC 205371 | reverse complement strand
GACCGGCTCGACGACGAAGTCGTCGTCGTCGCTCCGGTGCCGGCCATCTTCTCCTCGGACGTCAGCGCACCAGTGTCGCGCGTCGTGCCGCTGGCGAGCTTCTCACCCACCTTGGTGTGGGCCAGCTTGTCCTTACCCTCCTCGTACAGGCGGTTGGCCTGCGCCTGAGCGACACCGGCTGCCTCCTGGACGGTCGGGTGATCCCACATCTTGCGGGCATTCCGAACCAGCTCTTCGTACTTCTCCCGGCCCGCGCGGGCGCCTAGGACGAAGCCCGCAGCCAGCCCGCCAATGAACCACAGCTTTCCGCGCATGGCGGCTCCTTCCTACCGGACGCGGTGTTGCGCCCCAGGGCTCCCCCGGAGGCGAAATCATGTCGCGCCTGCGTGGTCTGTCCCCGGGTACCTACCCATCCTGCCTCGCAGCCATGCACCTTCGGGCCCGCAGTGGAGGAATGTCCCGAATTGGTGCCGGCGTGTCCCCCATAACCCTGTCGCCATGGAGCGGGGGGCGTCCTGTACTCTTGTGCAGTCGCACGGCAGCGCGCGATCCCCCATAGCTCAATTGGCAGAGCAGCCGGCTGTTAACCGGCAGGTTTTTGGTTCGAGTCCAAATGGGGGAGCTTCCCTCCCTGACCAACCCGCCACGCCGCCGGCCAATGGTGGCCGAGGCTCGCGACAGCGGGATACGATCCCGGCGGTCAGCGCGGGGCGGTAGCTCAGCCGGTTAGAGCAGGGGACTCATAATCCCTCGGTCGCGGGTTCGAGTCCCGCCCGCCCCACAACGTGTACTGATGTGCGAAATGTGGGGTCAGCCGAGGTGTCGGCTGGCCCTTCGCCGTTGGTGGGGATCATGAAGATGGGTATGAGTTGGGTGCCCTGGATCTTGATCTCGGCGATGTGTTCCTCGATGATCGCTTTCCGTTGGCCTGGGGTGCCCTGGGTGAGGATGTGGGCCAGGGTGCGGCGGAGTTCTTCGATCTCTTCGGTGCTGGGCGGCTTCGGCTGGGCGTGGACGAGTTCGTTGAGGTCGGTTTGGCGGATCTTGAGCTGGTCGAGTTTGGTGGTGAGGTCGCCTACTCGGCTGCCGCAGGTGCGTTCGTCGAGGGTGCCGTTCTCGAACGCGGTGAGGTAGCGGTCGATCGCGGCTTCGGTGGTCTTGATCTGGGCGGTGATGGTGTCGAGTTCGGCGGCGTGTTGGTGGCTGCCAGCGGTGCGTAGTTGACGTTCGGCGGTGATGGCGGCCGTGAAGGTCGGTGTGGGTGTAGAAGTCGAGCAGGGCATGGGCGACGGCGGGGTCGATGTCGTCGGCGTTGATGCGTGGGGCGGGGCAGCCGGCACGGC
This sequence comes from Micromonospora sp. CPCC 205371, assembly GCF_026130045.1. Lineage (GTDB taxonomy): Bacteria > Actinomycetota > Actinomycetes > Mycobacteriales > Micromonosporaceae > Phytohabitans. The sequence continues at coordinate 30,156 of NZ_JAIBNX010000097.1, read as the reverse complement.
CGTAGCGGGCGCGGGAGAAGCAGGTGTAGTAGCGGTAGCGGCGCAGTTTGCCGGTGGCGGAGGCGCCGATGTACTTGTGTCCGCATTGCGGGCAGGTGATCAGCCCGGTGAGGTGGTAGTCGGAGTTCGACGCTGCCCGGGTCGAGCCGACCTCGCCACGGGCGGTGAGGATGCGCTGGCACTGCTCGAAGACGTCCCCGTCCACGATCGGTGGGTGGGCGTCGGGGGCCACGACGTCGCGGAAGCCGACCTCGCCGAGGTAGAGGCGGTTGGCGAGCATCCGGCCGATGGTGTGCCCGGACCAGGGCTTGCCGGCTCTGGTCCGCTTGCCTTGCGCGTTGAGCTGGTCGGCGATGGCCCTCGTGCCGACCCTGGTCTGCGCGTAACGGGTGAAGATTTCCTGGACCACGTGCTGCTCGTCCGGGTGCGGGACGAGGCGGTGGGTGGCGGGGTCGACGAGGTAGCCGTAGGGGCGGGGTCCGTGGGTCCATTCGCCGTTGGCGGCTTTGCGTTCCATGCCGTTGATGACTCGGTCGATGATGACTTCGCGTTCGAACTCGGCGAACGCGCCGAGCATCTGGACGAATAGGCGGCCGGCGGGGCTGGAGGTGTCGAAGGGTTCGGTGGCGGAGCGGAAGTGGACGCCGACGTTGTCGAGTTCGTCCATGAGGGTGGCGAGGTCGCGGATGCGGCGGCTGAACCGGTCGAGGCGGTAGACCAGTAGCAAGTCGTACCGGCCCGCCCGCGCCGCCGTCAGCGCCTTCGCCAGGCCGGGGCGGTCGAGGGTGGCGCCGGACGCGTCGTCGGTGAACCGGTGCGTGATCTGCCAACCGGGTTGGGAGTTGACGTAGGCGATGAGCTTCTCGATCTGGGCTTCGATGGTGTACGGCTGGTGCTCGTCGTCGGTGGAGCGGCGGGTGTAGATCGCCACCCGCAACACTGTGTCCGGTGTGATCGCGTCGCGCCGACGCGTGCTGGTCTTGCGCTTGCTCGGCATAGGCGTGCCTCCTGAGTTCGATGGGCTCTGCTGCGGCCGATGACCACGGCCGCAGCAGGGGGTTGGCTCGTCAGTCGTCGTTGTCTTCGTCGTGTTGGCTGGGTGGGTGTTCGGTCCACCAGGCGGCGATGAGCACCGCCCAGGCGCGGACCGCCCGTTGGTACTGCTCCGGTGTCATCGGGACCGTCTTGGGTGGACCGACCGTGTATCGGGGACCAGTCGTACGGCGCGGGCCGGTTCGTGCCGAGCCGGCCGTGGCGGCGGTCGACTGCGCGCGACGCCCGTGCCGATCCCGTACCGGTCGCTTGGGGCGGCTCTGCGGGTTGGGGCCAGTCGTTTCGGCTGGGTCGGTTTGAGGCATAGGACTCCTGAGTTCGAAGTGGACAGTGCGTGTTGTGCGTGGTTTGGATTCATCGGATCCGGGTCTCCTGCCTGACCTGTTGATCATGGTGGGGTGGTTGGTGGGTTCGGGTGGATCGCCGCTCCATCCGTGCGGTTTGTCAAGGCTCGCGAAGCGCTCCGTCGCGCTGCGGCCTAGCGTCCCGGGGTGCGCGGATCTGTCCGGAGCTGACAGCGCTGGTCATGGTCGTGTCCCCGCCTCCCGGTCGAATGCGGCGAGGTCGACCGGGTCGGGCATGGGCAGCTCGGCCAGCCGCTTTAGCGGCCCCGCGCATCCGTGTAGCTGCCAGACGTCCTCGGCGGGACTGCGCCCATGGAGCCGGTCCCGGGCCGCCGTCGCCACGGGGACCGTCGGCCGCGCCTCCGCTAGGCGTTGATGCAGGTGGGCTTCGCGGCTGGTGGAGTGCAGCCAGAACAGCACCGGCCAGGCCGGGCCACCCCGGCGGCGTAGCTGCCGGTAACCGGAAAGCTTGTCGACGAGCACGGTGAGGGCCTCAGTGCCGGTGTCGTGCTCGAAGTACCAAGCTGTGGTGCGGTCGTACTCGGACCACACCCCGAGCCCGTCCGCGCGGATCACCGCGAAGGTCATGGTGCCGGGTGCGGTGAACGACTCCAGCCGGGTGTCCGGCCACCAGTGACGCAACCTGGCTTCGGGGTGAGTGCGTTGATGGCCGGCGAGGTCGGTGAAGAAACTGGTTGATGCCGAGCCGGTGGTCCAGGTTGCGGCTGGTGGCGATCCGGTGCAGCCGAGCAGTGCTATCACCTCGGCGTGGTGGAGGCTTGCCGCGGGTGGCGGCGACCAGGAGTGCTCCGGTGTGGGCGACCGCGTAGTGGTACGGGTGGCTGCCGCCTTGTAGTCGGAAGGGCCGGAACCGTTCCACGAGGCCGAGGTTGGTGAGGGTGGTGAGGCGGCGTTGGGCGTAGTTGAGGGTGGGGAACAGGGCGTGTGCGATCTGGAAGCTGGTCAGCACGCGGTGGTCGTACAGCCAGCCCAGCAGCCGCCAGTCCCGGCCGGTGAGCTGATGCTGGACCGCGAGTACACGATCGGTTGGTGGCATAGGCATTCCTCCTTCATGTATGCCGGTCCCCCTGTGGAGAGGAAGACCCGCAGGGTCTTCTGCATCCGCCCTGACACGGATGCGGACGGGTTGGCCTGGCTTGTCAGGCGTGTGACGAGTGCTTGAGGGGGTCACTTTGAAGCCGGACGGCCTCCTCGACCCCCAGCAGCACGGGCTGCTGGACCCGAAGCCGACCGCCGGACAAGCGGTTGCCGCAAAGGTGAAGAGCCGCCGCGCGGACGATGCAGCGCGACGGCTCACAACAAGCGAGAAGAGCGGGTGGGAGGACGCGACGTCCGATCCGCAAGCCTGGGGCTCGCTGACGCCACCCGTGGGCGGGCGTCGTGATCCTCCAACACGGCGTTTCTCACGAGCGTGAGAACCAATCGCGGCGCGCACCTTGCGCGGTGTTGGAGGACCTCCCCTCTGACCGCCGAGTCTGGCGGACCTGTCTCTACCGGTCCTGCTTCCGAGGTTCCCGGTACTCGGCCGCTCGAGGCCGAGAACTCGACGGTAAGCCTCGATCCTGACGTGAGTCAATGCAATTCCAGGGCTGACAGATAGCCTCTGAGCTGCGCTGTTAGGTCTTGACAGGTCATGTCAGGTCGCGAACAGGTCGAGCGACTGCACCAACAGGGGTTGCTATGCGGCGCATGCCGACCAACTCGGGACGGGTCAGCCCGTGGGTGCGTCGGGGCAGTCGGCCGGTCTGCGCGAACGTGGCACTGGCCGCTTCCCACCAGGCGTATGGTCCAGGCACATCGCAGGTGCGGCATCGTCCAGTGGCGGTCATCGTGATGTGCTCGTCGAGCGTCTGCTGAGCCGCACCTGTCTGGGCAGCCTCGCTGGCGTAGACGGTCGCCATGTCGATCTCCCATCTGTCCGAGGGATGGCGTGGTGCCCGCCCGCCGTCTCGCCTTTGTCGGCAGCGACGGCGGGCAGGAGTCGGTAAGCGGCGCCGTGGTTACTCGCCGGGCTCGTTGCCGGTGGCCAAGTGCGGCAGGGCGGCGACGATAACGTCGTGTGCGAGGTCTTCGCGTAGCTCGGTCGGGATGGCCAGGTTGTGTCGTTCGGCGAAAGCGGCGGCGGCACGGGCCCCGGTGGTGACCGCTGCCTCCGGCGGGTCGTTACGGTCGCCCTCGGTAAACGAAGGGGTCACAGTTCCTCCTTGATTTCGTTGATCAGGGCGATGGATTCGGTGTCGCCGTCGGCGACCTCGGTGGCGAGGGTGTTGAATGCCTTGCTGTACTCCTCCGCGCCGGCCTCGATCAGCAGTGTGCCGCCGAGGTGGTCGACGAAGACGACTTCCGGGTAGGGCTGTGGCATCCGGTACAGGGTGAAGCCGCCCAACAGGCCAGGGTGCGCGGACACCCGCTCGGGCACGACCCGGATGTCGATGTTCGGGTGGTTACGGACCAGGGTGACCAGATGCTCCAGCTGGGCCTTCAACGCCGCCCGCCCGGCGATCGGCCGGCGCAGCACCCGCTCATCGACCACCATGTGCAGCCGTACATCGCCGCCGTTGGTTAGCGCCGTGGCCCGTAGGGCGATGTCGTGCGCGCGTTTGTTTCCCTCGTTCGGAGACAGCGGCTTGTGTGGCCGGACCCGGGCCAGGACCTCGTCGAGGTAGGCGGCGGTCTGCACCCACTCCGGCAGCACGGTGGGGCTGTAGACGTAGATCTCTGCGGCTCGGTCGTGGATCCACCACCGGTCCGGCATCGGACCGAGTTTGGCCTCCGGCTCGACCCCATCGCGGTACCAGTGGTTCGCGCGGCCCGCGTTCGCCGCCAACGCCACCAGTTCCTCGCGTTCGCGGTCGTCGTAGACCGCGTACATGTCCAGCAGGGCAGCCACGTGGTCGCGGCGGAACGGCCACTCGGCACGTTCGTAGCGAGCCAGGGTAGAGAACTCCACTCCCAGGTAGCCGGCCACGTATTTGAGCGTGAGCCCGCGGTCGTCACGCAACTTCCGCATTCGGACGCCCAAGAACTGGGCCCGGATGGTCTGATCGAACTCGACCCGTTTGGTCGGCATGATCACCCTCGATTCGATGGGGTTGGTTGTGGTGGGGTCATGCGTCCATTCACGTGGTCGTGGTCGGCGGTCGCCAGATGGTCGGCGGGGACATGGTTGCTGTCCGCATCACGGTCCCGCTGTGGGTATTGGTCGCGTTCATTGCCGGTTCGTGTTGTGATCAGGTAGGTCGGAGGAGGGGGCGTTGGCGCGTGGTCGAGGACGGCATGGCGAAGGCGGCGCCGACTGCTGACGAGGTGGTTCGTGCTGGGGCCTCGTACGACTGGCTCACGAGCGTCGATGGCGTCTTGTACTGGGTGGAGTCCTCGCCGCAGGTCGAACGGACGGCGGTGATGAGCTGCGAGCTGTCGTACGGCTTCGAAGCGCGCGTTGCCGGTTCTGCCAGCGGAGGCGTCGGCAGCAGCCTGCACGCGTACGGCGGCATGCCGTACGCGGTGTTGCCCATGGGTGTGGCGATCGTGGACGCCTCGACCGGGCAGCTTGCCGGCGCGCTGACATCGGCCGACGACCGGTACACCTACGGCGACCTTGCCTGCGCCGGCGGCGAACTGCTGTGCGTACGAGAGCGCGAGCGCGGGGACGAGTTGGTAGCGGTTGATGCCGAGGCGAGGGTTCTCGTGTCAACGGATGGCTTCCTGGCCTCGCCGAGGCAGCGGGCCGGTCGACTCGCGTGGGTGCGGTGGAGTCGGGACGTGATGCCGTGGGACTCCTGCGAGGTCTGGACCGCGGACTACCTACCGGACGGCACGCTCGACGTGCCGCGACGCGTGGCCGGCGGGCCGGACGAGTCGGCGTTCCAGCCCACGTGGGGCGAGGACGGCACGCTGTACTTCATGTCCGACCGGACGGGTTGGTGGAACCTCTACCGGTGGCGCGACGGGCGCACCGAGCCAGTCGCGCCGATGCCGGCGGAGTGCGCGGCGGCACCGTGGGAGTCCAGCTACGCCAACTATGTGCTGCTATCGAGCGGCCGGATCGGTACGACCGTCCAAGAAGGACCCCGCCATCGGCTGGTTGTTGTAGAGCCGGACGGCGCGCTCACGCCGATCGAGGTGCCGTACACGTTCATCAAGCCGTTCCTGGCGGCGGTAGGCGAAAGGATCGCGTTGATCGGCGCGTCGCCGTCCCGTTCGCAGGAGGTGGCACTGGTCACGACCGACGGCTCCAACCACGTCGAGGTTGTCCGCCCGGGCAGCGAAGTGATGGACGAGGCCGCGCTGTCGGTGCCGGAGGTGATGCGGGTCGGCTCCGGCGGCAGCGAGGTGACCGTGCTGGTGTACTCGCCGACGGAGATGGTCGGTCCGGCGCCACTAATCGTTCGCGCGCACGCCGGGCCGACGTACGGCATCGACTACCGGTTGGACTGGGAGGTGCAGTTCTTCACCGCTCGCGGGTTCGCGGTCGCCGATGTGGACTATCGGGGCAGCACCGGGTACGGGCGGAGCTTTCGGAAGGCGTTGGACGGCCGGTGGGGCACCGTAGATGTGGAGGACTGTCGCGCCGTCGCCCTGCATTTGCTGGCGACCGGGCGGGCCTTGCCTGGGGCGGTGTTCATCTCCGGGGCCAGCGCGGGCGGCTACACGGCGCTGCGAGCGGTATGCGAAGACGGGCCGTTCTCGCTGGCGGTGGCGCGGTCGGCGATCGTGGACCCGAACCGGTGGCGGACAACCGCGCCACGGTTCCAGCGGCCGCACGCATCGATCCTCACCCACAACGGCGCGAGGGTGCGACCAGAACAGGTTCGCCGGCCGGTGCTGCTGATTCACGGCGATCAGGACGAGATCGCGCCTGTAGAAGACGTTGAGGACCTGGCACATCGCCTGGGAGACCGGCATCTGGCCCGAATGCTGAAGCTGGACGGCGTCGGCCACTACCTGTCCGGCGCGGCACTCGCCGCTGCTTTGGACGCGGAACTCGACGCGTATCTGTCCGTGCTCAAGGATGCTGGAGGCTGACGATTGACGGCAGCCGAGTCTGGGCGTACTCGGCCAGGTCCCGCACCACCGGCAGCTCGGCGTGGGGCTGTAGCTCGGCCATCATGAGCGCGATGCGGTGAGCGCCGCGGAACGAGGCCAGGCCGGCGGCATGGTCGACAGCTTGGCGGCCGATGGCGCAGGCGTGCTCGATCTGGCGGGCGCGGGCGAGCGAGGCGGCGTGCAATGCGGTGTCGATCGCCAGCCGCCGTCCTCGGCTTGGGTCGAGCAGGGTGACCGCTTGGGCTGCCTCGCGTTGGGCGAGTTCGTGCAGACCAAGGTCGAAGAAGCAGTGTGCCTTCTCGTCGGCCAAGTCGGCCTCGCCGAAGTACCGGATCCAGGCCGGCTCCTCGGCGGCAGCGCTGCGGGATAGGTCCGCTTCAACCTGGAGCAGGGCGGCGGCGCATGAGGCTTCGTCGCCGCGGCGGGCGTGTGCGCGGGCAAGGACAGCGCGGAAGGCGGCCCGCACGGCTGAGCTGGCGTCGTGTTCGGTGCCGCGCAGCGCGGCGGCGGCAAGTCGGGCGGCCTGGTCAGCGTCGCCGCAGTGCAGGGAGAGGTGCGCGAGGCTGACCGCGATCAGGTAGCCGCCGTACAGGCGGTCGCCGTAGGCCGTGACGACGTCGAGAGCGCGAAGGTAGTGGCGTTGCGCGATCCCGTCAGCACCGAGGTCGACGGCCTCGTAGCCGGCCAGTTCGAGGAAGCCTGCCGCGACCGCTGGCGCATGCGGGATCAGCGCGTGGAGGTCTCGGTCGACGATGGCCGCAACGGTCGGGTAGGTCAGGCCGGCGCCTTGAGTGTGATCGTCGTTGCGAAGCTGTCCGAGATACTCTGCGGCGCTGGCGACGCCCTCGTCGTTGGCGCGAAGCCGGCGAGCGTCCTTTGTAGAGGCCAGCAGCCAGTCCAGTACCGGCCGATCGGTCGCCTCGGAGCGAAACCCAGCCGCCGGGCTGGGCGCGTCCCGCGAAAGGCGCAGGCGGCGTTCGCGTTCGAGCATCGGCCACAACCGGCGCAGCGTGCCGCCGGCACCGAGTACCGCGTCGCACCGCTTGACCAGATCTTCGGAGGGCATCCGCTCGGCGGCCTCGATCTTGCGGATCAAATCCTTGTGGACGAACAATTCCTTGCCGAGGTCGGCCTGAGACATCTCCAGGTTCTGGCGCAGCCTGCGGACCTCCGCGCCGAAGAAATGCAGCGCGGAACGTGTTGGCTCCAGCTCCTTGGGAATCTGACCCATCGTCACCGCTGTCCCGGGTGGCCGAATTGCGAACGGATGAATGTTGATTGTCAATCCAACCGGGGACGGCTGGCAACGCCGTTGCCAGACATGGGGACACATCGAATGTCCGCATGCGACCCCTGCCCGCGACAGCCATCTGTTGGGTGTCCTCGGAGTATGCGAATCGGCTACAGCATGTGGGGTTTCCTCGGCGACGGGATCGTGGACACCCCGGACGGGTCGCGAGCCTATCGACGCTCGTTCATCGACGGGCTGATCTCGGCCGGTCACGAGATCGTGCTGCTTCAGATCAACCGGGACCTGTACGAGGCGGGCGAGGACCTGCGCGACCACTACCGATGGCATCTGGGCTTCCCGGCCCTGGACGCGCTGATCTTCGAGTGGCGGTGGCCGCTGCCCGGCCGCAACACCACCGCCTGCGGCGCCGTCGGTCACACCTGCGATCTGCACCGGCAGACCGAGCTGTTCGACCAGTACACCGCCGCTGGCACGCCCACACTGATCTGGGACCTCGATCGGCAATTGCGACCCGACGATCCAAGCCGCCAGCTCACCAATCTCGTGGTCGGCGAGTTCGCCCTCCGGCCCACGCCCGGAGCGGCGAGCCTGTTCTGTCCGGTACCCGATGCGCTGCTCGATGCCGCGGACCCGAAGTACCTCGCGACGGCCGAGCGGCCGACGCCGCTGGTGTATGTCGGAAACCAGTACGACCGCGACGAGGCGTTCGACCGCTACTTCGCTCCGGCCGCAGCCACCGTCGCCCATTGCGTCGCCGGCAAGTGGCCGCGCACCCAGGCGTGGCCGCACGTAACCTTCACCGGCCGCTGCGGCTTCGCCGAGGTCGAGCAGATCCACCGGGCAGCCCTGGCGACCGTCCTGCTGCTACCGCAGCGGTACGCCACGGTCGGGCACATGACCTCCCGCTGGTTCGAAGCCCTCCTCGCCGGCTGCCTACCCCTCACACCCACCGAGATCCATGGCGTGGACGCCTACGCGCCACCAGTGCTGCGGGTCAACGACGGGCAAGAGGTCGCCGACAAGCTGGCCTGGCTGGAGTCCATCGCGGGTAGCGGCGACCACGCCGCCCTCATCGCGGCGTGTCTGGGCTATCTGGAGCCGTTCCGCTGCTCGACGCAGGTCGCGACCGCAGTCAAGCTCCTGGAGGGACTGTCGTGATCACCGGACCCGTCTTCGACACCTTCACCGACGCGTACCTGGCCGTCCTCGGCGACATCTACCACCGCCCGTCCTACTCCACCGCCACCAGAGGCAAGACCGCGATCGAAACCACCAACGTCAGCATCACCATCCGCAACCCGATCGCCCGCACCCCATACCTGGCGACACGCCGCGCGAACATCGTGTTCAACCACGCCGAAGCTCTCTGGTACCTGTCCGGCCGCGACGACCTCGACATGATCGCCCACTACGCCCCACGACTGCGCGGCCTCTCCCAAGACGGCAAGACCCTCACCGGCACCGCATACGGGCCGCGCCTGTTCGCGCCATCCGCACCGGACGGACGCAACCAGCTCGACCGCGTGCTCACCTTGCTGCGCGGCGACCCGGACACCAAACGCGCCGCGATGCTCATCATGCGCCCCGACGAGCTGGCCGACCCCGGCAACCCCGATGTGGCCTGCACCCTCGCCCTACAGCTCATGCTTCGCGCCGGCCAGCTGCACATGACCTCCTACATGCGTGGCAACGACGCCATGATCGGTCTACTCGGGGACACGTTTGCGTTCACGTTCATCCAGGAGTTCGCTGCCCGCCTCCTCGGCGTCGAGGCCGGCACCTACGCGCACCACGTCGGCTCCATGCACATCAACGCCCTGGACGTCGCCAAGGTCGAACACATCCTCGCCGAACAGGCCGTGTACGTCTTCCCGCACGCGACCATGCCCGCCGGCACGAGCTGGGCCGACCTGCGGACCGTCCTGGATTGGGAGCAGCGGCTTCGCCTGAACGAGGACTGCTTCACACCGGACCGGGTGGACCTTGCCGCGTACTGGCGGGAGGTCGTCGCCTTGTTCGAGGTGCATCGGCAGATCACTTATCACCCTGACCAGCCGGTCAGTGCCGATGCCCTGGCTTTGCTCAGGCCGGGCCACCGGTGGCTCGTCGAGCAGCGCTGGCCGATCCGTATGCCCGCGACGGTGTCGTCATGACCACCGCCGTCGAGATCGACTGGACACGCTGGACCGTCGTCCTACTCAAACCGGACTGCGTCGCGCGGAGTCTGGTTGAGCCCGTCCTGACCTGGGTCAGCACCGAGATCACTCTGGTCGACCAGCGCCTCGTCACCGCCACCGAGGAGCAGATCTTCGCCCATTACGCGGATCTGCTCACCACCCGCCGCGCCCACTTCACCTGGGTCGACGTCGCCACCGACCTCCGCCGAACCTACGTCGGCCAGCGCGTCGGCATCGCCCTCGGCCACGCCCCCAACGCCGCCCCACGCCTACGGGACCTGCTCGGCCACTACGACCCCACCCAAGCCGGGCTGCTGACCATCCGCGGCCGGTTCGGCCAGGACTCCCTCCGTCAGGCCCAAGCCGAAGGCCGGCTTATCGCCAACGTCATCCACTCCTCCGACGACCCCGCCGGCACCGAACGCGAGTTCGACATCTGGTACGGCCCCACCCACCGGCACTTGCTCACCCTCGAAGGAGGCCACCGTGACCGCTGAACCACTCGGCATCCACACCGGACCCCGCACGCTGCCGGTCCTGTCCGACGACGCCAAGGCCAAGCTCGACCCGTACATGGCGCTGATCGTCGGCTACCGCAAATCCGGCCTCAGCCTCAACCACATCATCGGCTGCCCGCTGGACTGCGGATACTGCGTACGCCATTTCTGGGGCAACTTCGATGTCAAGATCCCCCACCTGCTGTGCCCCACCGACGAAGCCATCGAGCTACTCCTCACCAACCATGCCTTCCAGCCGCACGTCACCCCGATACAGCTCTTCAACAAGGCCACCGACCCGTTCCTGCCCGGCGTCAAACCCCACCTGTTCCAGGTCCTGCACGCTCTCGACCAGCGGGGCTACACCAACCACGTCCTGGTCATCACCAGGTTCAAGGTCACCCAAGCCGACATCGCCGAGTTGGAAACCTTGCGGCACCTGCGCGTCACGCTTCTGTTCACGTACTCCGGCATCACCGACCCGCGCGTCGAGCCGATCACCAAGGGCGACATCACCGTCGCCTCTATCCGCACGGCGGCTACGCATAAGCAGCGGACCGGTGTGGTGCTCTACTGGCGGCCCATCGTCCCGCGCTGGAACGACTCACCCGACACCATGGCGGCTGTGCTCGACGTCGGCCGGGACGTCGATGCGATCGTGTTCACCGGCTACTACCACAAGCCGGAGAACGCCGGCTACCTGCAAGAGCTGGGCGTTGACGTGCCCTATGCCGACGAATACGCACGTCGAAAGGTGATGCCCGCCGAGCTGGATGCTCGCGTTGTCGCCGCCTGGCGTAGGTCGGGGATCTCCACCCCACTGTTCCGGAAGACGTCTTGCGGCGTCGCCTTCGCTCACGGCGCTCCCGACTACAACGGGCACTGGGGCGTCCGCGAGCTCTGCGACATCTGCCCCGCCGCCCAGCGACAGCGCTGCGCCGACGACTATCGCGAACCGTCAGCGGAAGACATGGACGCCGTCCTAGCCCAGCTCGGCTACACCACGGACTACTTGATCGAGGACGGGCACGTCTGGACCCACGGCCTCGGCGAACAGCGACGCTACGCCATCCAGCACACCCTGCGACACCAGATCTGGGAACTCGACCAACCCCACTACCTGCACGCCCACGGCCGCTCCTTGCTCGGACACGCACCTGACCCCTACCAGGTCGCCGCCCTCGCCAGCGTCCGCGCGCAGTTTGAGAACGCGGCATGGTACGAAGACGACTGAGGCCGGCCGCAGCTCATGGCAGACTCAGCCCGGGGGTGAACAGGTGGAACTCGTCGCGATCGACATCGAAGGCAGCGGCGCCCAAGACCGCGACCACGAAGCCATCCTCGAAATCGCCCTCGTCCCCATCGTGGACTGGCATCCCGACATGGGTTCGTCCTACTGCACCCTCATCAACCCCGAACGCCGCATCCCCCGACGCCCCTGGATCTCACCTGGCATCACTGACGCCGTCCTACGCGACGCGCCAACCCTCGCGCGGGTCGAGCCGGAACTGGCCCGGCGGATCAACGACAAGTATCTCGTTGGCCACAACGTCGGCGTCGACTGGCGCCTACTCCACCGCCGCTGTCCCAACATCACACCCTCCGGCTTGATCGACACACTCCGTCTCGCCCGGTGCCTTGGTTCTGCCGGGAGCAAGACCCTCGGCACCATCGTGGAGCGGCTCGGTCTTACTAAAGAAATCAATCGGCTCGCTGCGAGGAGCGTCCCACACCGCGCATTGTGGGATGCTGTCGCGGCGGCACTTCTCTCTACCACCTTGGCTCGACAAACGTACGGCAGGGCCGGGGACATCGACACCCTGATCGCAGCAGCGGGCATCCCAACTGCCGGCACAAGTTCTGCCGACACATCCCAGCCCCGCCTCTTCGACTGAAGCCGAAATGTTTGGCGAGCTACTCCATGTGTGTCGGCGTATCCAAATGAAACCCCGGCCGTGGCCGCACATCCAGGAGAGTGGCATGTATGGCTCGTGGCGCTACCTGATCACCAACGGCCCCGCCACCCGCACTCCGGTACCTCTGAGTGCCAACGCAGAGGGCTAAGAAACAGCGCGATGCAGAATTGTCTCCTCAACCCTTCTGATGCCAACCGGTGAGAGTGTAACGACACCTGTCGCTTCGTTGTACTCGACCATTCGCGCAGCGTGCAAACGTCGTAGCACCCGCTTGTAGTTGCCCAGACGATCCTGTTCGAGGTCCTTCGCGAGCGCGCGGTCGGTCAGTGGCGTTGTGGAACTGTGGAGGAGCAGCAAGGTTCCCGCCTCAAGGCTCATGCCTGGATCAAGGATGCGCCGTGCCTCGTCCACCTGCCAGATCAGCGGCACAGTCCGCTCTACAAGAGCGTCCACAATGGCGGTCGCGGTCTCGACGTCAGTGCCGTGGAAGATCCGGACGAACTCGGCCATCACCCACTGTGCCGAATGGAGGACATACTCGGCGTCCATGTGGTTGGCGCTGACGTCCCCACCGACGTGGCCGACTCCACGATTGTTACGCACGTCATAGAGTGCCACCAGCACCCGCGGTATCAACAACCTCGCTGATCTACTGTAGGTATTCTTGTCCGCTTGGGCCAGCTTCCTGCAGGAGTCCTCGAAGTTCTGCGGTTTGCTGGCACCCGGTGGGTATGAGCCTCCGCCGAGGTATCCGTTCAGGATCGTATAAGCAACCTCAGAGAACCGGCCACCATCGAGCTCGGTTGCCTCCCAGTGCTGCTCGCGGTAGTTCGTGGTGATCTTCTGGAACTCGGTGAGCAACTCGGCGCGGAGCGTGGCCGGCAGTTGCGCGAGGGCGGTGGAAGCATCGAGCGTCACTTGCTCGCCTTAGTTGACTTTGCCGCCTTCTTTGCTGGCTCGGCTGACGGCATGTCGAACTCGATGTGCCGTCGTCCGATATGCAATACCTTGATGCTGCTGGAGTCGGACGTATCGATCCATTTATGCCTGCTAGCCGTAACTCGCAAGGAGTTCGTGGGATCAGTTGGCGCCCTCCACTTAGCCGCATTGTAGGCGGCGAGTACGTGGCCGACCGAGATGTCTGGTTCCCCAGCGACCTCCGCCAGCCAATAGACTGCCGCAAGATTCATCTCAATGAAGCCTTGTGGCGACTTCTCTGCCACGAAGTCTGCAAAGGACTGCTTACCATCCGGCCAGAAGTTGTAGTCGCGAACGACCGTAGGCTGCGCCGACTTGCTCCGGCTGTTCTTTGCAGGCACCTTCTTGGGGGCGACCTTCTTCGCCGTCTTTCTGGCTGCACTCGCCTTCTTGGTCGGGGTTGGCGGAGCCTCGTTCTCATTTTCATCCGCGCCAGGATCCAAGCCGTGTACCCGCGTGATCTTCTGGGGCGACGGGACGCCTCGAAACGCGGCCATCATGTCGTCGTAGGCCGCCTGACGGACTTCCGGCGGGAACGCCTGAACGGCCTTTGCGATCTTCTCGCCCGCTTTGATCAACTCATCCAAGTCCTCTACGGACACGTGCCCCCTCCTGGTATCTGTAAGCCAACAGAACAGCATGCGGCTCAGACGTGTCCACTGCAAGCGAACGCGCTGGATTCCTACTAATCACCCGATGGGGTGATCTCTGAAAGCGCGACTGCTCGCTGGCAGACTTGCCCCGACTCTGTCCCTGCGGACGTCAAGAGCCTTCGGACATGGCGCTCCGTCACGCCAACGTGCATAGCGATCTCCGCCAGGCTCGCGTCCGGACGCTCCGCCCGCATCCTCAGTACAGCCCCGGATGTCCGTTCACCGCGTTGGCGTTGACGTCCGGGGGTCGCGGACCGGCGAGATGCATCTATGTTCTGCGTCGTCACCAACCCGTTGACCACCGGAACAGGATCGGGCACCGCACTGGCGTCACCAGCGACATCGGCGGTAGCCACCCCGCCGGCATCGCTGGTCTTAACTACTGGAGCGATGGACGCTGATGTACGCCGGACACGTGAAAGCATCTCCACCACCAGCAACAGGGCAACGGCCGGCTAGGCGGCGACGATGCGCGCGCCGAGGCCGGGCTGAGCTGCGGCGATGTTCGCCGCGACGCTCGCGCCGACGCCGGTGAGGAAGGCGGTCCTCACCGGACCAGCGCACCGGTCGCCCGGCGCGCTGATCGTCGACCATTGCAGTGGAGGCGACGATGAGCATCCCGTCGACCGAGATCGGCAGGACTACGCCACCTCCGGACGCTCACCGAAGCGCAGCGCGACGTGGACCATGTGGCCCCACGACGACCACGCCGCGATGGACGCCACCGCAACCGTGCTGACATTCCGAGCGATGCGGGTCGGACTCATGGCCTCAGCTCCGCCCGTATCCGCACGCGGATGGCCCGGACCTCGCCCGGGCCCGCGGACGGACGTCCAACGATGACCGGACCACATCGGCCTCGTCCAGTCCGGTCGCGGCAGCGACCTCGGCCGCCGTGACTCCGGCTCGGAGCGCGGCGTGGATCGTCGCCGGCTGCCAGCGGCTCCACCGGGCCACGACCGCAGCCGCGAGGGCCAACCCCCGCCAGCGCACCGTCGCGCCGTGAATATGCGGAGTGATCGAGGGCGTGATCGTGCAGGTCGATGAGGAGCTGGAGCGCGTTGATCCTCTCCGCGTCAGCGAACCGCGTCGGCGGTGGGAGGGCTCGGCTCATCAGCGCCCCTCCTCGACGACGAACAGGTTGAGGAACTTCACCGTGCGCACGAACACCTGGTACGCCTCGGTGTCCGAGGTCGTGGTGCTGGTGAGCGTGTCGAGTAGCTGCTTGACCAAGGCCACGACGAGGTCGTGGCGAACGGCCTGGCGCGCGGATAGATGCAGCGAGGTCCAGGTGGCCGGGGAGAGCCCGGCGGGGAGATCACGATACTGGCTCATCGGGCACCACCCCGCGCCCTTGGCCTGGCCATCTGTACCGGCAGCGGGTCACCAGCGGCAGTCAGAACCGATTTCGCATTTTGCTGCGCCAGGCCCACAGCACGGTGTTCACGTCGTTCAGGCGCACCGCCTAGAGTCGGCTGATGCTGGAAATCGACCAGTTGGATCTTGATGAGATCGCAACGGCGGTGTCGGACCAAGATCCGTTCGGCGAACACAAGCATTTGATCAACCCAAAGACCGGCGAGCTCCTACTGTGGACCAGCGACGGCGGCATCGACGGCGAGACACCCGTCGACCTCGAAGACCTCGATCTCGTCGTGATCGACCCGCTTCCCTCGTACGTCTGGTATCAGGACATGGCGGACTTCACCGCGTCGCTCAGCGACGAGCAGGCGGTCCGGCGACTCGGCCGGGCGCTCGACGGCCGCGGAGCGTTCCGCCGGTTCAAGGCCGAACTGCACGACGAATACCCCCATCTGATTCAGGCCTGGTATGCCTTCCGTGACAACCGGGCCGCCCGCCATGCGGTCGGGTGGCTGCTGGACGAATCGCTGATCACCCAGGAGGCGGCGGAGCGCTTCAGGGCAGAGCATCCCGATCCCGCCGTGCCCTGATTGCCCGCGCCGCAGCGACCCGGCCCGGCAGGGCGTCGCGGCCGCGTCGATCAAGGCCAAGTCGATCGATCAAGGGCAAATGCACGCGGATGAGAGATCGAACCACGTGCATTCGCCCTTGATCAACGCGGAGAGGGCGGCGCGGCGCGCCACGCGCAAGGCCCAGCGCGGCGCGCAACGCCCGGCGCGGCGCGGCGCGCAACGCCCGGCGCGGCGGGCAAGGGCCCGCGCCACGCGCAGAAGGGCAGGACGGCGGCGGGCGGAGAGCCGGTGGGGGTCTCAGGACGAGGAGAAGGCGGCGTCGAAGGCGGCCGCCGGGGCGTCGAACGCTAGGCGGCGGACGAACTCCAGCGCCTCTGGAGCCCCGACCAGCCGGTCCATCCCCGCGTCTTCCCATTCGATGGAGATCGGCCCGTCGTATCCGATCGCGTTGAGCGCGCGGAAGCAGTCTTCCCACGGCACGTCTCCGTGGCCGGTGGAGACGAAGTCCCAGCCGCGCCGCAGGTCGGCCCATGCCAGGTGCGACGACAGCCGCCCACGCCGGCCATCGCCCGTGCGGACCTTCGCGTCCTTGCAGTCGACGTGGTAGATCCGGTCGGCGAAGTCGAGGATGAAGTTGACCGGGTCGAGCTCCTGCCAGACGAAGTGGGACGGGTCCCAGTTCAGCCCGAACGCGGGTCGCCTGTCGATCGCGTCGAGCGTGCGCACCGTCGTCCAGTAGTCGTACGCGATCTCGCTGGGGTGTACCTCGTGCGCGAACCGCACGCCCACCTCGTCGAACACGTCGAGGATCGGGTTCCAGCGGGCCGCGAAGTCCTCGTACCCCTTGTCGATCATTGACGGTGGCACGGGCGGGAACATGGCCAGCGTGTGCCAGATCGACGACCCGGTGAAGCCCACGACCGTGCGTACGCCGAGCTTGGCCGCCGCCCGCGCGGTGTCGGCCATCTCGGCGGCGGCGCGTTGGCGTACGCCTTCCGGCGAACCGTCACCCCAGATCCGCGCCGGCAGGATGCCCTGGTGGCGCTCGTCGATCGGGTGGTCACAGACGGCCTGCCCCACAAGGTGGTTGGAGATCGCGAAGACTTGCAGGTTGTACTTGGCTAGGGTCTCCCGCTTCCGGTCGACGTATCCGTCGTCGGCGAGCGCCTTGTCGACTTCGAAGTGGTCGCCCCAGCAGGCGATCTCCAGCCCGTCGTAGCCCCACTCGGAGGCGAGCCGGCACATCTCTTCGAACGGCAGGTCGGCCCACTGGCCGGTGAACAGCGTGATCGGACGCGCCATGGTCCCTCTCCTCGAAACCGGTCGGTGCGAAGGTGGCGCGAGGGACGCCGGTGCTCAAAATGTGGCGCTGCCCGGACGGCGGAGCGGTGTCAGGCCCGAGCGGGTTGCGCCTCCCGCCCGGTCGCCAGCCGCGCCCGGATAACGCCAGCCCCAACTGTAGGCCGCGCGCCCGCTACTCGTAACCCCACTCGTGCAGTGGCTTGTCGAGAACCCCTTGGATCGCGGCGACCTGCCCGTCGGTGAGCTCGTGCCGGTAGGCGGCGCCGCGCTCGGTGTGGAAGCGGTGCCGCGCGAAGCCGGCCTCGAACCGCGGTGTCCACTCCAGCCCGAGAAATGCGAGCATTCGGGCGGTCTGCTCGTTCGGAGCGCGCACGAGGTCTTCGTACCGGACGTCCAGCCACTGCTCGGCCGGGTGCGCGGCGCGGGCCTGCGCGTACGCCTCCATCAGCATCTTCCAGCCCAGCGCGGCCAGTACGGGGAAGGACCGGCCGGACTCCTCCCATTCCTCGCGCAGCGTGGGCGGTAACGGTCCGTACAGCCAGTTGTCTGGGCCGCGCCAGCCATCCCACCAGCCCATCTGGAGCCACGAGTTGGCCACCGCGCGGCCGTCGCGCACCACGTGGATCACCTTGAGATCCGGGTACGCGGCCTGCAGGAACCCCGTCCGCGGCCAGCCGGTGAGGTGCTGGAGCAGCACACCGCAGCCCTGCCTGCGGATGCGGTCGTCGAAGAACTCGCGCATCCGGCGCTTGACGAACGGCGTGAGGTCGTCGGCGAGCAGGTCGCGGCTCGGCTTGGAGAAGCCGGCGAAGACGTGCCGGTCGAGCAGGTGGTACGCCTCTGACGGCGCGACGCGCAGCCGCCCGCGTTCCAGCAGGCGGCGGCTGTGACGCAGCGAGGTCATGCCGGAGGGGCGGGGCCCGAGCCGCCGGTACAGCGTGCCGTTGAACCGGCCGGCGAGGTTGAGCCTGGGCAGTTTGTCGTCGACGCCGGAGATGAAGCCCACGGCGGGATGGCGCGAGAGCACCTCTTGCACGAGGGTGGAGCCGCAACGCCCGGTGCCCACGACGACCGACAGCACGTTTCAGACCTCTCGACGGCGGAACGGGTAGCCGAAGCGCCGCAGCAGGGGCGCGGTGATCAAGGTGACCAGGGCGTACGCGGCGCCGGAGAGCCCGCTTGCCCATTCGGTGTCGGGCGCCACGCGCACCTCGCCGGAGCGGTGCCGCGATGGGTTGCCGGCCACCGAGTGGGTCGGTGCGAGCCGCACCGTGCCCGGGCCGCTGAACGGCAGATCGCCGGAGACGCCACCGAAGGCCGCGATCCGCCGCACGGTCGCCTCCGGGTCGGCGACCAGGTCTTCGTACCGGACGCGAAGGTATCGCCCGGAACGGCGCCAGAGCAGCGCGGCGGACGCGTTCCAGACCAGCCACAGCAGCGCCGCCTTGGCGACCGGCGGGCGGCTCATCAGTTGGGCGTCGCCCTCGCCGTCGAGCCCGCGCCGGCGGCGCCACGAGAACGCGGTAGCGCGTGGGTCGCGCACCAGGTGCAGCACCCGCACATCGACACCCGGCAGTCCGGCCACCAGGGCACCGTACGGCGGCAGCTTCGAAGAGTCCACGACGAGTTTTCCGCCGACCGCCTCGTAGAGCGCCGCGAGCGCCGCGTCATCGGGGTGACCGGGGACGCGGCGGCGCCACAACAGGGCCGGCAACCGTCGCATCCGCAGCCGCTGGCGCAGCCGCGCGGCCACACCAGCCGGGTCGGCGCCGACCTCTTTCATCGCGGCCATCCACACCGGACACTCGCCGAACGGCAGACCGCAGCCGCAGGGCCGGTTTTCAACCGCGCCGCGCTGCCATAGGTATCGCAGCTCGCCGGCCGCCAATACGCCATCGAGCTGACCGAGAAGCGTCGTGACCAATGTGGACCCGCTGCGGCCACTGCCGGCGATGAACAGAACGCGGGTCATGTGTAGACCTCGCGGAGGCGGGCGAGGTGGGTGTCGGGTGCGAAGTCACGGACGACCTTTGCCCGGCCGGCCAGCCCCATCTCGTGCGCGCGCTCGGGGTCGGCCAGCAGCTCTCCCAGCGCCCGTGCGAGGGCGGCCGGATCGTCGGCGGGCACGATGGCGCCGTCGACCCCGGGCTCGACCATCTCGGGCAGGCCGCCCAGGTCGGTGGTCACCACCGGCAGCCCGCTGGCGAAGGCTTCCAGTACCGCCATGGGCTGGTTTTCGTGCCAGCGCGACGGCACCGCCGCGACGGCTGAGTCGCGTATCAGGGCGTGCAGCGCCGGCTTGGCGAGCCGGCCGTGGAACCGTACCCGATCCGGAGCGCGCTCGGCGGCGAGCGCCTCGGGCGCGGACCTGGCCGGGCCGTCGCCAGCGATGTCGTCGCTGAAGGCGCCGTCGGCGGCGGCCTGGATCAGCGTGTCGACGCCTTTCTCTCGGGCGAGCCGGCCGGCGTAGACGACGCCGCTGCCCGGCCGATCGGCGGCCGGCACGGTCGCCGCATCGACGAAGTGATTGACCACCCGCATCCGTTCGGGAAACACACCGGCCCTGCGCATGATGCCGGCGAGGAACCGGCTGGGGCTGACGAACACGTCGACGCCGCCGTATGCGCGAGTGGTGCGGTGCACCCACGACTCGAGGCTCAACACCGCGCTCGCGCCGAGCGAACCGTCTTTGCATCGCCGGCGCGCCGCCTGCCAGGGACCGTGCGTGACGCAGGCATCGCAGATCGTGTGCCCGTCGAGGAGCTGATAGCTGGGGCAGGCCAGCTTGTAGTCGTGCAGGGTCAGCACGCACCGCACTCCCGCCGCCCGCGCCGCGCCGAGGACCGACGGCGACAGCTGGTGGTAGATGTTGTGCATATGGACCACGTCGGGCTTGAAATCCGATATCACGCGGGCGAGCCCGCGCCGGCTCGCGGGTGAATACACCATCCGTCCCACGGCCGCCGCGCGCCGCAGCGGTCCGCGGGGAGCCGGCTCCAGCTCGACGTACGGCGGGAAGTGCGCGCCGTACCGCTGGGGGGTGTCGTTTTCGGGGTGCGTCATGCCGAAGAACGCCACCTCGTCCCCGCGGGCACGCTGAAGCTCGGCGAGGTCGAGCAGGTAGCCTTCGGCACCGCCTCGCCGGTACAGGAACTTGTTGACGTGCAGCACGCGCATCGACCGAGAGGCTACCGCCATGCGAGTATCCTTCGCGTGCCCCTCTCCTCGCAGCCCACGGCGGTCGCCTACACCGCACGCCGGATCGTCCGGCACCTGCGGTGGGTGCGCACCGAAGGGCTGCGCCGCCTCGTCGAGGAAGACCGGCTCAACCCGGTCGAACGCGCCGGCAGCGCGCTGGCCAAGCGCCGCTGGCGGCGCACCCATGGCGTCTCACCAGGTCAGGCCAGGCCGGTGTACATCGTGGGCCTGCAACGCTCGGGTACCAACATGCTGATGCGTGGCTTCGACGCGGCACCCGAGTTCGAGGTGCGCAACGAGAACGACCGGCGGGTGTTCCACCGGTTCCAGCTGCGTTCCGACGAGGCACTAAGAGCCGTCATCGGTGCTAGCCGTCACGCGTATGTGCTGGTCAAGCCGCTGTGCGAGAGCCATCGGGTCGACGAGCTGCTCGCCCTGCCGGGCCCGCCGCCGGGGCAGGCGGTGTGGGTCTGGCGCGACGTCGACGACCGGGCGCGCTCCGAGGTGGCCAAGTTCGGCGACTCCAACCTGCGTGCCCTGCGTGCGATCGCGGCCGGCACCATCGGCGACGAATGGCAGGGGCAGCGGCTCGACGACGAGGCACGCGCCCTGATCGGCGACTTCGACTACGACCGGATGACACCGCACGCCGCGGCCGCCCTCTTCTGGTACGTGCGGAACCGCCTCTTCTTCAGCCTCGGCCTGGACCGGCGTGCCGACGTGCTGCTGTCGTCGTACGACGCCCTGATCGACGACCCGGAGGCGGCGACCCGGAGGCTGTGCGAGTTCCTGGAACTGCCGTACGACCCGCGGCTCTGCGCGCACGTCGAACGCCGCGTGCCGCGCCGCCGCCCCCTCGACATCGATCCCCGCATCCGCGCGCTCTGTGACGGACTGACCGATCAGTTGGTGGCACACCATGGCTGACGCGCCCATCTTCTTGGTCGGCTGCCAGCGCTCCGGCACCACGATGCTGCGCCTGGTGCTCGACTCGCACTCGCGGATCAGCTGCGGGCCGGAGACCCGGTTCCTGACCGACATGCAGCGCATCGTCGGGCGAGACTGGGAGCGGTTGGCCAGGTTCGGCTTCGAGCGCGAAGACTGGCTGCGGCGGATCGCGGATTTCTTCGGCGGGATACACGCCGACTACGCGAGCGGGCGCGGCAAGGCGCGGTGGGCCGACAAGACTCCCCTGTACGCGCTCGCGATCCCGTTCGTCACCGAGGTATTCCCCGATGCGCAGATCGTGCACGTGATACGCGACGGTCGAGACGTGGTGGTGTCGCACCGTAAGCGGTTCGGGTACTGGTCGGCGGTGAAGTGCGTGGTGAAGTGGCCCCGGTACATCCACACCGCCCGCACCGCCGGCCGCTCGTTGCCGCCCGAGCGGTACTTCGAGCTGCGGTACGAAGACGCGGTGCGGGAGCCGGAAAAGGCGCTGCGTGGACTGTTCGAGTTCCTGGGCGAGCCATGGGAGCCGGAAGTGCTGGAGTACAGCGACAAGCAGCACGACGTCGCCCAGAAATACACCACGGAGGCCGACCGGCGTCGGGCCGCGGCCCGCACCGACGCGCAGATCTACGGCTCGCGGGTGGGCACGTACCGGCGGGAGCTGGACCCTTTCCTGCGGCTGCTGGTGTGGGTGTTCTCCCGCCGAACGTTGCGTGAGTTGGGCTACCGATGAAGCGGCTTGCTTTTGCTGTGGCTTTGCTGCTCGCCGGCTGCACCTCGTCACCGCCTTCTCCTTCGCCGCCGTCGCCGCCTGCCTCCGCGTCGTCGGCTCCCGCTGGCGTCACGCCTTTCGGGGCGCACTGGGACTGGAACCGGTACGACGCCTTCCAGCCGTACCTGCGCAAGCTCGCCGGCTCGGCGACCTACCACGAGCTGACCTGGTGCGACATCGAAGAGCAGCAGGGCCAGCGCGACTGGGCGGCCGTCGACCAGGTGGCCGCGCGCACCCGCGACCTCGGCATCACCCTGCACCTGAAGATCCGGGTGGGGGTGTGCTGGGCGACCGGCGGCACGGCGCAGTACACCCGCGGGCAGGCCAACAAGACCGAGTCGGCGATGCCCCGAGACCTGGCCACCTACAGGGGCTTCGTCGACGCGGTAGTACGCCGCTACCAGCCGTACGGTGTGCGCGAGTACGCCATCGAAAACGAGGTCAACGCGCCGAGCTACTGGGCCGGGAGCCCCGCCGACTACACGAAGCTCGTCGAGACGGCCGCCGAGGCGATCCGCGCCGCCGACCCGAAGGCACTGGTCGTCGACTCCGGGATCAGCAGCGTCGCCTACGGCATGGGCGTCGCCGACCGGCTGCTCCGCGCGGGCCAGCAGGACCAGGCCAAACAGGCATACCAGCGATACTTACAGCGCCGGATCGGCACCCGCGGCCAGAAGATCCCCGCCGACGCGACCGCCGCCATGTCGGTGCCCGAAAACGTGCGCAGCCTCCAGTTTCTCGCCGCCACCGAGGCGCTGCTCGACCGCAAGGTGGTCGACGTGCGGCAGGTGCACTTCTACGAGCACTGGACCGCCGTGCCCGACCTGATGGGCTACCTGACGGCCGAGAACCCCGCCGGCACACCGATCGAGGCGTGGGAGGTCGGCCAGTTCTGGCGAACCCCCGCCGACGATGACGACGCCCGGGCCGGCGAGATGGTGAAGGCGGTGACCCAGCTCGTCGCGGCCGGCGTGCGCGAGGTGATCTGGCTCCCGCTCGCATACAACCCGAACAACCGCCAGGGCAGCGAGGTGCGCTACGGCCTGCTGGACCCGAACGGCACCGAGCGCGTCGCCGGCCGCATGATGGCCGACCTGGCGACGGCCGCGCAGGGTGCGACGGCCCAACCGGTGAGCGACAAGGGGCTGCGCGGAGTGGCGTTCCGTCGTGGTGGGGAGAGCACGCTGGTGGTGTGGAGTGACGGCGCCCCCGTTACCGTGCCCGGCGCCTCGGGGGTGAGTGGCGCGCAGGTCGGCAAGCCACCGTCGACCGGTGACGTCAAAGTCACCGCCACGCCTGTCCTCCTCCGCGCCGCAAAGGACCCGGCGGCCATCCTCGCTAGCGCCCGCTCAGGCTGACCGGCTCCCTCCTTGCAGCCTAACCTCCGCTACGGCGAGTCGCGTGTCGAAGTGACGGGAGGCGATGTTTCGACAACTGTCCGTTGCCGGGCCTGGGCGGCTTCCATAGAGTGCCGCCCATGGGGCGGTTCTGGGTCGGTCTCGGTGTCATTCCGGTCGCGATGGTTGCCGCGTTGGTGGTGGGCACCCCGGCGCAGGCGCGCGAGGCGCCCACGATCGTGATCGAGGACGGCGTCACGCAGCCCGTCTTCGGATACGACGACGCGATCCGGGAGCGCCTCTTCATCGACTCCACATTCGACAGTGATGCCGACGGGCTGCGCGACATCGTCGCGTTCGACGTGATCCGGCCACGCGCCACCCTCGACGGGCTCAAGGTGCCCGTCACCATGGACGCCAGCCCGTACTACTCGACGCTCTGCCGGGGCAACGACGGCGAGTGCAAGGCCGACATCGACGGCGACAGCCTGCTCGACAAGTGGCCGCTCTTCTACGACAACTACTTCGTGCCGCGCGGTTACGCGGTCATCCTGCTCGACATGGTCGGCACCAACAACTCCACGGGCTGCCCGACGACCAACGCCAACCAGGACAACCTCAGCGCCAAGCAGGCCGTCAACTGGCTGGGTGGCCGCGCGGTCGCCCGCGACGCCGCTGGCCGGCAGGTGGCGGCGGACTGGCACAACGGCAAGACGGGCATGGTCGGCAAGTCGTACGACGGCTCGCTGGCCATGGCGACGGCCGTGACCGGCGTGCGAGGCCTGACCACGATCGTGCCCATCGGCGGGCCTTCGGAGTATTACGACTACACCCGCAGCAACGGCGTGGTGACCCGAGGAAACAACTACCCGTCGTTCCTGGCGAACGTGGTGACGAACCCGGAGCGGCGCGACTACTGCAAGCCGGTCCGCGACGCGCTCGCCGCGAACGACGGCGATGAACACGGCGACTACACCGCCTTCTGGAACGAGCGCAGTTACGTGAAGAAGGCCGGCAACATCACGGCGAGCGTGTTTCTGGTGCACGGGCTCAACGACGACAACGTGCGGCCGGACCACTTCAGCAAGTTCTGGTACGAGTTGGCGCGGCACGACGTGCCCCGCAAGCTGTGGCTGACGCAGACCGGCCACGTCGACCCGTTCGACTTCCGGCGCGCCGAGTGGGTGGCGACCCTGCACCGGTGGATGGACCACTGGTTGCACGGCGTGGCGAACGGCATCATGGGCGAGCCGCGGGTCGACGTCGAGCGCGGCGCCGACGTGTGGGAGACGCACGCCGACTGGCCGGTGCCAGGCACGGCCGGCACCGAGGTGTGGCTGCGGCCAGACGGGCTGGGCCTGGTGCCCGCCGTCGATCCCGTTACCCAGTCCTTTCAGGACAGTCCAACGCAGACACAGAACGCCATGATCACGAATCCGGACACGGTGCAGCCCAACCGCCTCGCGTATCTGTCGGCGCCACTCACCGCTCCCGTGCACGTGTCCGGTACGGCGGTGGTGAAGGTGCGCGCCGCCGCCGACCAGGTGGACACCAACCTGGGCGCGATCCTGGTCGACTACGGCACGGCCGAGCGGGTCAACCACCGGGCCAGCGGCGAGGGCATCGTGACGCTGACGACCGAGGACTGCTGGGGCGACGACAGCGCCACCGACAACGCCTGTTACCGGCAGACGCAGAAGCGGGTACACAGCGCCGACGTGGAGCTTGTCACGAAGGGCATCATGGACGCGCAGAACCGCCAGTCGCTGCGGACGCCGACCCCGCTGGTGCCGGGTGAGCGATACAACTTCGACTTCCCACTGCTGCCGGAAGACTACGTTTTCCAGCCGGGTCACCGGATCGGCGTCATCATCGTCGGCAGCTACCCGCAGTACTCCAGCCAGGTCGACCAGACCCAAGCCACCATCGATGTCGCGCTGAAGAGCAGCCGGATCGTCCTGCCGATCGTGGGCGGCACCGCGGCCGCCCACGCGGCAGGTCTCTAGGCGGATACCGGTTGCGCGCTGTTGTTGTAGGCGTACCGCCATTCGCTGGGCTCGCTGCGCCGCCCGTCCGTCGCCGTCGCTGTCACACGCCAGCGAAACTTCTGCCAGCCTGCCCATGCCTCGCTGAACGAGGTACCGGACACCTGGTGAGTGTCGACCGGCTGCCAGTTTTCTCCGTCCGTCGCTTCCGTCTCGAGCGTGTACCCAGACGCCCCGTTCACCGCCCGCCAGCTGTAGTTCACCGTGTCGGGCGCCATGTAGACGATGTCGTTGGGCGGGGAGACCAGAGCCGGCCTGCCGAGCGGGGCGACGGACGGGATGCTCTGTGGAGGTTCCTCCGGGGGCAGGGTTCTGCGTTCCGTATGGGGTGTGGTGGTCTGCGTAGCGCCCACGCCTTCGGTCGGGGTGCCGCGGTCGACGACCAGTGGGGCGGAGACCGAAGGAGGCGTGGTCGAAGCTGGTGGGGTGGATGCGGCACCGGACGAAACAGGTCGGTCGAGCCCCGCGTTGGGAATGACCTGGTCGTTCATCAAGCCGAACGCCGTCACGGTGCCGAGAGCCAGAGTCAGTGTGACGCCAGCGGCGAGCACGGCACGGCGGACGGCGGGTGACAACCGCCGTCGCTGGCGAAACCTGCGAGGACGGCTCGGGCCGGCCGGGGATGAGCCGGCGTGCGCCCGGTTGGGAGCGAACGCGTACCCGGCGATGTCGTTGCGCACGGCCTGCTGCGGCTGCGGAAGGCTCTTCGCGGCGAGCTCGCGGGACAGGTACTGGAAGACGTCGTCGAAGCTGAACATCGGCCCGCCGTCCGGCTCTCCGTGTCGCAAAAGCCGGATCAGCTCGCCGGAGAAGGCCGTGTAGTGGTCTCCGGGCGGCGCCATGGATGCTTCGTTCGCGGCCGACGAGGTGAGCACGTAGGCCCCGTCCACCGCGCTCACGACGCCGGCGCGCCCAGCACCCATCAGACCCTTGATCGCACTTCCGCTGTAGCAGCAGTCCAGTACGACGATGTTGAGTCGCGCCTTCGAGTATTGCCGGACCGCCGCACGGACGTACTCGTACGACAACGCGGTGTGTGGCTGGTGGTCACGGGTCGAGCCGATGCCGAGGTGCAGCCGGCCGTGGTCGTCGAGCAGTCCGTGGCCGGCGTAGTAGACGAGAAACGTGTCCGTGGCGCGCGCGGCGGCCCGGTTGATGGTGTCGATGATGTCGCCCGGGTTCGTCGGCTCGGCCATCACGACGCACCGGTCGGGCGGCAGCCCCCACACCTGCTCGTCCATCAGCAGCCCTCGAAGGTCGCTGACGTTGTGGATGACGGCGGGCAGCGGCTCCATGCCGTCGAAGCGGCTGCACCCGATGAGCACGGCGCTGGAGGAGGTGGCGATCGGCAGGCGCATCACCGGCCACCGTCCGTGCCGGCCAGCCGTGCCGCGTCGAGCCGCCGGATGGCGTCGTCGAGTTCGGACTGGTCGGTGCCGCTGATGGTGACCTCGACGTCGCCGTGCCGGATCGTCACGGACGTGACGACGCGCCTGGTATGCCGCCAACCAGCGATGGCCACTAGCAGGCTGCCGGCGGTGAGCAGCGTGTCAGCGACGACCGTTATCGCGTCTACCGTGGAACCCATCGCACCCGGCACATCGGCCGGCGCGGCCAGGCGGACGTTCGCGTTGCGGCGGATCGACGGGCTGGCGATCAGCCAGTCCCGCAGAAGCACCATATCGCGACGGTCGCCGTCGACGACGATCTCGAACACCACAGGGAAACTCCGGCACAGGGGGAGGAACGAGCCGGGCAAAAGGTACCCGACACGAGCGCCGCCATCGCGCCGCGACAGCACCGGCGACGGTTGTGAAACCCTCCCGGGGGATACCTTTCGCCCGGGAGGGTGACACACCTACCCCGCGCGCTCTTCCGCGCTGCGTTCCACGCAGAATTCGTTGCCTTCGGGGTCGGCCAGCAGCGCCCACCCCGTGCCGTCTGGGTTGCGATGATCGGCCACGAGCGTGGCGCCCAGACCGAGCAGCCGCTCGACCTCCTCGTCACGGGTCCGGTCGGTCGGCTGGAGGTCGAGGTGCACCCTGTTCTTCGCCACCTTGCCTTCCGGTACGCGCTGGAACAGCATGCCGCCCTCGATGATGTCCGTACCGGAGAGCAGGGCACATTCCTCTTCGCCCGGCTTATTGTCCGGATGATGGCGTAGCCCGGTCGCCTCCGACCAAAAGTTCGCTACCAGGTAGGGATCGGTACAGTCAAAGTCGATCCATCGCACTCTCGATGCCATGACCCCAATCTCTCATGGCGCTCAAGGCATATTTCAAGGATGATGCCGTAGGGTGCTGCCCGGAACCGACGCTCCCTCGGGAGACGCACGGAGACGCAGGTCACAGCCCATCGATGAACCTCCGAGATCATCCGTTCGGCTGATCACCCGGCCATGAATATGCCAGCATAAATTTGCTTTAGGAAAAGCCGGGAAAGCTTAAATCATCATTTGCGACTTGACTTCCAATGCCGCTTTCCTTTTTAGTGAGGTCACTCGATCTCGGCACTGAGAAAAAGGACACGCATGACCGGAAATCGAAAGCGACTCCTCGGCGTGGTTGCCACCCTCGCGGTATTCGGCGGCATCATCGCTGTCACGCAGGTGTCCAACGCCGCAGGCGAGCGCAACAACGCTGCGTCTCGTGGCTGCGTCACCGCACCGGGCGGCGCGGCTCCCAACGGTCAGAGCGTGACCACCAGCCGCCAGAACGGACGCACCGTCCGCAACTACTGGGGTGACGGCCAGTTCTGCGGCACCGCACAGGTCAACGCGGCGACCACGCAGACGATCACCTGCCCGTCGGTCGCCGACAGGCTGCAGAACGTGCCCGCCGCCGCTCGCGCCGAGGTCGACCGCAACCTGGCGCTGCTGGAGACCCAGATCGCCGAGGCCAACCAGCGGCTGGCGACCAGCCAGGGGCAGGGCGGCGCGAACTTCGTACAGAACGCCATCCTCGGGCCGCTGGCCAGCAAGCGCACGGCCGCCATCGACCGGATCGCCATCGCGATCGACCGGGTCGGCGACCGGCCGAACAACCTGGATGGGCTCGCCAACTGCACGCTGAGCGCCGGGAACGGCAACAACAACGGCGGAAACAACGGCGGAAACGGCAACAACAACGGTGGGAACAACGGTGGCAACCAGACCGCCCCGCCTCCGCTGAACAAGGAGCCGAACACCTGCCGCGAGGGCAGCAACCTGCAGACCCACGACGGTTTCCAGAACGGTCAGCGTTGTGTGGTGACGGAGATGGGTGAGGTGGCCAACGCGGGGGACAACCCGACGCTGCTGATCACGTCGGCTCCGAACAGTGTGCGGGTGAACCAGCCGTTCACGATCCGGGTGTCGACGCGGAACCTGATCCGGGACAGCTTCCTGCCGGCCGGTCAGGGTGGCTACTACGCGCTGCGTTCGGAGCTGAACGATCAGGACCTGGTGCGTGGTCACTTCCACACCGGGTGCCGGATTTTGAACAGTACGCAGGTGGCTCCGGACCCGGAGCCGGCGCCGGCGTTCTTCGTGGCCACTGAGGACAATGGTGGTTCGGACCGTCCGGATGTCATCGAGATCCGGGTGCCGGGTCTGCCGCAGCGGGGTACCTTCCAGTGCGCGGCGTGGGCTGGTGACGGTTCGCACCGTCCGCCGATGATGCAGCGCGCCAACCAGATCCCGGCGTTCGACTCGGTTCGGGTCAACGTCCGGTAACGACAGTGCCATTGGCAAGACGCACAGGGAGCACGGGCCGGTCAGCCCGTGCTCCCTGGCGTGGTTAGAAGACCCCCGAAGGAGCTCTCCATGGTGGTTCGCAACCGGCGCCTCGCGGTAGTCGCGATCGGTGCCGCCGTATTCGGCGCGCTCGCGCTCGCGTCCCCCGCCGCGGCCGACGTCACCACCACACCGACCGAAGTGGTACGCGGTGGTGGCGTGAAAATGACGTTCCAGATCTCCGAGGACCGCCCCGGTGCGCACACCACCAAGGTGGACCTGGTGACACCGCGAGACACCGTGATCGGCGAGGTGTACCCGATGTCGAACGACGACTGGGCGCCGCAGATCACCACCCGGCGGATCGAGACGCCGGTAGCGGGACTCCACGGTGGACCGTTGACCGAGGTCACCGACCGCGTAACCTGGATTCGCGTCGCCGGCACCCCCGGGAAGCCGATCACGCTACTGGTATCCATGGGCCCGATGCCGGTCCAGGGCGACCAGGTCATGTTCCAGGTGGTGCAGACATACTCTGACGGCACGGTCGTCAACCACCCCGGCACCGTCATCAAGCTGATCGGTGAGGCGGTGGAGGGCGGTCACCACGGCGGCGCGGCTCCCGCTGCCGAAGACCCTGTGGCAGCGGTCCCCGCTTCGTCCACTCAGGACACAGGCAGCTCGTACGGCATCCTGACCGCAGGCCTGCTCGCCGGTTTGGGCTTGGGCGCGGCTGGCTGCTGGCTAGCCTTCCGCCGCCGCACCTCCTCCGACACGTCCTCCCCGTCGCCGACCGCAAAGGCTGACAAACCCAAGCCCGGCGCCGTCCTCTAACATCGCCGCGCCGCCCGCCATCGGAGCGCCGGCCCTCCGCCCGCCGGCTGTGCGTGGCCTTCTGCCCGTCGGGCTGTGCGTGGCCTTCTGCCCGTCGGGCTGTGCGTGGCCTTCTGCCCGTCGGGCTGTGCGTG
>NZ_JAIBNX010000096.1:26501-31828 GCF_026130045.1 Micromonospora sp. CPCC 205371 | reverse complement strand
GAGCGGGTGCCGGAAGCGCAGCCGGGCGGCGTCGACGTCGACGAGGCCGCGCCGGTACATCTGGTCGACCGCCCCGACGACCGTGACGCTCGGCGGCCGGGCCACGTGGGGGACCGGGTCGAGGGCGGCGTGGCCGCCGACGACGGCGGCGGCGTGTGCGACGCGGCGTGCCGGTTCGGCGAGCGCCGTGATCTCGGCGGCGAGCCCGGTGAGGATGTGCCCTTCGGAGTCGTCGATGCTGTCGTCGGCGACCAGCGTGGCCAGCGCGTCGTCGCCGAGCCGCAGGAGGGCCTGCACGTACAGCGGGTTGCCGCGGCTGGCGCGCAGGATCAGCGCGCGGCGGCGCTCGGGCACCAGTGGCAGCAGCGCCGACAGCTCGTCGGCGCCGAGCAGAGGGAGGCTGATGCGGGTGGCGGTGGCGCCGAGGTGGGCGACCGCGTCGACGATGCGTGCGGGCGCCTGCGACCGGCGGAACGCGACCGCCACCAGCGACGGTGGCCGGGGCGGCTTGCGCAGCAGGTACTCGGTCAGCTCCAGGGACGGCTGGTCGGCCCAGTGCAGGTCGTCGAGGAGCAGCGCCACCCCGGCGCCGTCGAGCGCGCGCCGGACGCCGGAGTAGATCCGGTACCGGTCGACCTCGCTGCCCATGGCGCGCAGGTCGGCGCCGACCGGTTCGAGCGCCTCCGCGTACATCGCGAACGGCACTTCCTGCTCGAACTCGGTGGCCCGTCCGCCGCAGATCGTCAGCCCGGCTGCGGTGGCGCGCCGCGCGAGCTCGTCGAGCATGCGGGTCTTGCCGACGCCGGGCTCGCCGCACACCTCGACGGCCGCGAACCGGCCCTCGGCCACCGCGGCGAGCGCACGGTCCAGCTGTTCGAGCTGGGCCGCGCGCCCGACCAGCGGTGGCGCGGTGGTGCGACGTGGCGACACGGTGCCTCCCCAGGTCTCGCGCCGATGCCACACCGTAGATGGCCGGCCGCCGGGCGGGCAGTCGCCGCGATGACACGTGGCACGAGATCGGGAGGCCGATGGATTACTGGAAGTCCGGCGTCCAGATCCGCGCCTTGTAGAACTCCGCGCCGGACCGGGTGCGATCCGGCGACTGCGAAAACCGTACCGTGGGGCTACCCCACGTGCGCGACCCAGCGTTGTCGGCGCGTACCGATAGCACCTCGCCGGACGAGTGGCGCACGTACGCCTTCACCCTGGTCTCGCTGGAGATCTTGCGCTTGCTGAACGACCCGCCCGCCGTGCTGATCTCGTACACGCCGTCGGTGGCGGTGCACAGCAGCCGCTGCGTGTTGGAGTAGTCGGGCTGCAGGTCGTGGCCCAGGTTGGAGCTGCCGAGGCTGACCGCGGCGCCGTAGTGGCGCAGCCGGGTGTTGCGGTAGGTGCCCTCGACCGCGTACCCGCGCAGGGTGCCCTTGCCGATCGCCCACAGCAGCTTGTACGTCGGGTCCCAGAGCACACCGTGCGCCCCGGCCAGGCTGATCGTCTGCACCTTGGCGAGGGTGCCGAGATTGCTGACGGCGGTCGGCGCGTACAGCGTCAGGTACCCGTGCGAGCTGGCGACCACGACGGAGCCGTTGCCCGGAATCCGCTCGATGGCGTGCGGGTTGCCGCCGGGCGTGGCGCTCCACTTGAGATCATTGAGCTCGGTGGCCTTCTCGCTGCCGATGTCGATGATGCCGGCCTTGCCGCCGGACGCGCAGACCAGCGCGATCCAGCCCTGCGCCGACGTGCTTCGGATCTTCACGTCGGACAGGTTCGACCACGTCCCGCCGCCCGGGCTGAAGCTCCAGTGCAGGTTGGCGTCGGAGAAGGTCTTGCTCTTGTGCCACACCATGACCTTGTTCTTGACCTGCTCGGTCGTGGCCACGTAATAGCTGGTCGCGGCCCGGGCCTCGCCCGGCCCGAGCACGGCGGCGGTGGGTCCGGCGATGGCGCCGGCGGCCAGGCCGCGCAGGATGGTACGTCGCTGCATCCGAATGCCTCCCCTTGATCATGTAGATGCGGCGACAGTGTGGCACATTTGGTTGATTTACGGGGTCCAGGGAATCTGTGGCGAGCGGTGGAAGGCCGTGCCGCGCAACGTCCATCGTGGAGCGTGTGCGGCCAGGCGCTGGCGGAAGGACTCCCAGTCTCGCCGGTCCGGCGCCGACCAGCCGACCTCGGCGACGGCCGGCAACCGCGGGTACGTCATGGTCTCGACATCGGCGAGCGTGCGCACGGTCTCCGACCACAGCGGCGCCTCGACGCCTAGCACGTGCGCCTCGCCCACGCCCTCGATCTGCGTGGCCGGATCCCACTCGTAGGCGTCGCGTACCTCGATGCAGCCGGCCCAGTCCAGGCCCAGCGGGGTGTCTGGCGTGTACTTCATGTCCAGGTACGCCCGGTTGGCCGGTGACATGAGCACGCGGGCGCCCCGGGTCGCGGCGGCGGCAACCTCGGGGTGCGCGCCCGCCTTACCCCAGAACTGCGGCACCACCGACGCGGGCGGGTCGGCCTTCGCGATCTCGTGCCAGCCCAGTACCCGCTTCCCGTGCCGCTCGACGATCGGAATGATCCGGCGCATGAACGTCCGGTAGTCGCCGTCGGGCGTGGCGTCGGCTTCGTCGCCGCCCACGTGCAGGTACGGGCCGGGTGTCAGCGCTGCCACCTCGCGCACCACGTCCTCGACGAACGTGTACGTGATCTCGTCGCCGATGCGCAGCGTGCTGTATCCGACCTCCGCGTCGGTGCGCGGGGTCGCGGCCACACCACCGTTGAGTTCCGGGTACGCGACCTGGGCGGCGTTCGTGTGCCCGGGCATGTCGATTTCGGGTACCACCGTGACGTAGCGCTCGGCCGCGTAGGCGACCAGATCCGCGTACTCGGACTGTGTCAGGTAACCGCCACCCGAACCGTCCACACCGGACCCACCATCGCCGGCGGTCAGCTTCGGCCAGCTCAGGATCTCGATGCGCCAACCCTGGTCGTCGGTGAGGTGCAGGTGCAGGTGGTTGATTTTGTACGCGGCGATCTGGTCGACGAACGCCTTGATCTCGTCGGGGGAGTGGAAGTGCCGGGCCAGG
The DNA here is from genome assembly GCF_026130045.1 of Micromonospora sp. CPCC 205371. Taxonomy (GTDB): domain Bacteria; phylum Actinomycetota; class Actinomycetes; order Mycobacteriales; family Micromonosporaceae; genus Phytohabitans. The sequence goes on along the minus strand of NZ_JAIBNX010000096.1, from coordinate 28,754 downwards.
TCGAGCATCGCGCCCCGGTAAGGGAAGCGCGGGCGGTCGGCGATCGCGCCACCCGGCACCGTCCACTCACGAGCGACGGGCGTCGGGGACTCGATGTCCGCGGGCAGCAGCTGGCGCAGCGTCTGCACACCCGCGAAGAGCCCGGCGGGGGCGTCCGCGCGGACGCTGACACCGTCCGCGGTGGTGTTCAGCCGGTACCCTTCGGGCCCGAGCCCGCCACCCCCTAACCGCAGTGCGATGGTCGCCGTGGGATCGTCGGTGACCGGGATGGAGTACCCGCTGGCGGGCCGGAGAAGGCCGGCGAGGTACTCGCCGATGCGGCGGGCCTCGGCGGAGCCCGGCTCCGTGAAGATCGCCGTGTCCGGGCCGAGCCGGAAGTCCTGCCCGGGCGCCGGCCGGACCTCCATCGGTGCGGGAATCACGCCCATTGACCCTCCTGGAAATCAGTAAATGTTCTTTATAGTAGCGCGTGATACCGTTACGCTTGTTACGTAACGAGCGTGATGCAACGGGGAGGCCGCCTATGCCGAGGCACGTCGATCATGACCAGCGCCGCGGTGAGCTGTCCCAAGCCGTCTGGCGGGTAGTGCGCGAGCGTGGCCTCGAAGGGCTCACCATGCGCTCCGTGGCGGCCGCGGCCGACTGCACCACCGGCCGGGTCGCACACTACTTCAGCGACAAGAACGCCCTGCTCACGCACGCCCGCGACGTCATGCACCGCCGGATGGCCGCGCGCATCGACGCGCTCCCGCCACAGCCCGACGCCCGCGCCCGCCTCCGCGCGGTACTGCTCGAAGGCCTCCCGCTCGACGACGACCGGGTCCTCGGCTCGACCGTATGGGCACACTTCCTGCTCGCCGCGCGCACCGACCCCGAACTGCGGACCCAACACACCATGCGGCACGAGTCATGGGTGCGGCGCCTGACCGGGTTGCTCCGCGACGTGTACGCCGAGGCGTGCACCCCGCCACCCGACGACCTCGACATGCTGGTGCGCGCGCTCGTGGCTTGCCTCGACGGCCTCGCGCTCAGTGCGGTGGCCACCCCCGACTCGTATCCGCCCGGCCTCGTGGCACGGGTCATCGACAAGCAATTGGACCTGATTTGCATCGGAGCGTAACCATGGAGATCGTCGAGGTGGACCCGGCGGACGAGCGGCTGGCGCCGCTGGTGGCGGCCCTGCGCGCGGAGCTGGACGCGCGCTACCCCGAGGAGATCGACTTCGAGCACCCCACGGTAAAGGAGGCGGCCCGCTTCCTACTGGCCACTGTGGACGGTGTGGCGGTAGGCTGCTGCGCCTTGCAACCCTTGGACGAGGGCGACAGCGAGCTGAAGCGAATGTACGTGCCGCCAGAGCTGCGCGGACGAGGCATCGCGGGCAGGCTGATGGCGGAGGCCGAGCGTCTGGCGGTGCGACTGGGCCGCACCCGCATCAAACTGGAGACGGGCGTACGCCAGCCGGAGGCCGTGGCCGTGTACGAACGGGCAGGCTTCACCCGCATCCCCAACTACCCGCCATACGACCGCTGGCAAATGAGCCTCTGCTACGCCAAGCCCCTGTAGCCCCCATCCACCGCGCCGCCCTCGCAGGCCGCGCTCCGGCACGGCGCCGCGCCTTTCGGGCCGCGCTGCGCGCGGCGCGCTGCGCGCAGCGCTGCGCCTTTCCCGTCGATCAAGGGCGAATGCACGTGGTTCGATCTCTTTTCCGCGTGCATTCGCCCTTGATCCATGCAGATCTCCTTGATCGAAGTGGCTGGTCAAGGACTGCGACATCCTCATCTTCGACGAGCCGACGCGCGGCGGCCTTAGGTTGGGCGATCCGCGCCGCGTCGAGGCCGCTCACCGCGCCCGGCATGCGCCGGCCCCGGCGCCGGCGTACAGGCCCGCGTTGTCCGCGCGCTCTTCGCGCTCTTTCGCGCGAGGCCTGTGTTCGGCCTCCCGCGGACGGCGCGGGCCGTGCGGCGCGCTCTGAGCGATGAGTCCTTGATCAATATCCCGAAAGCTAGGCGACACGCCGGTGTTGCGCTGGTTTTGGGACTTCGATCAAGGGGCGGCGGACGCTGCCAACTCTGGGCCGGTCCGCGCCGATCGTTCCCGCCGCCCGCCGCCCGCCGCCGCCTGCCGCCTGCCGGCGAGGCGCCGGCCGATGCGCCACGCAGCCAGCGTCGATCAAGGACATCTCCGTCGACCAAGGGCGAATGCACGCGGAAAGGAGATCGAACCACGTGCATTCGCCCTTGATCGACGCGGGCT
>NZ_JAIBNX010000096.1:0-26491 GCF_026130045.1 Micromonospora sp. CPCC 205371 | reverse complement strand
CCCGTTCCCCCCCCCCTGGACCCCCGGGGGCGCGGCGGCGCGCCCGCCCCCGGCCCGCGTAAACGCGCGGAGCGCGTTTACGACTGATCCACGAGGAGAGCGTGGCGCGGCCGCCCATCGGCCGCGTAAACGCGTGGAGACGCTGATCAGCCGGAAAGGCGGGTGTGACGCGATGTGATTACCCTGGTCACGGTGTGCGCGAGTGAACGGGTGATTCATCATCCATTCCATTGCATGGTCTTGCGGAAACTGATACCGTCTTCTGCATAGACATGCGGAGGTGGACATGGGCATCCGGGTCGCGGTGGCCGGGGCGAGCGGCTATGCGGGCGGTGAGTTGCTGCGCCTGATCGCCGGGCACCCCGAGCTTGACCTCGTGGCTGCCACCGCGCACAGCCAGGCCGGCGTGCCGCTGTCGGCGGTACATCCGCAGCTCACGGGCCTTGACCTGACGCTGAGCGCGACCGACCCGGCGGCGCTTGCCGACGCTGATCTTGTTTTTCTGGCACTGCCGCACGGGCAGTCGGCGGCGCTCGCGGCGCAGTTGCCGGCTGGGGTCAAGGTCGTGGATCTCGGGGCCGACCACCGGCTGACCGATGCGGACGCCTGGGTGCGGTATTACGGCGGTGAGCACGCCGGCGCGTGGACGTACGGGCTGCCGGAGTTGCCCGGGCAGCGCGGCGCGATCGCGATCGCCAGCCGGGTCGCGGCCACCGGATGTTATGCGGTGGCCACCATTCTCGCGCTCGCGCCCCTGATCGCGGCGGGCGCGGTGTCGCCCGACGACGTCGTCGTGGTCGCCGCCTCCGGCACGTCTGGCGCGGGCAAGGCGCCGAAGGCGCACCTGCTGGGCAGCGAGGTGATGGGCGACCTTTCGCCCTACAAGGTGGGAGCCCACCAGCACGTGCCCGAGATCAAGCAGGCGACCGGAGCGCGCAGCCTGTCGTTCACGCCGGTGCTGGCGCCGATGCCGCGCGGCATCCTGGCGACGGTCACCGCGATACCGGTTGGCGACGCCGACCCCCGGCAGGTGCTCGCGGAGGCGTACGCGGACGCGCCGTTCGTGCACGTGTTGCCCGAGGGCGCGTGGCCGCACACGGCCGCGACGCTCGGTTCGAACGCCTGCCACCTTCAGGCCACAGTGGACATCGACTCGGGTCGGGTGATCGTGACCAGCGCCATCGACAACCTCGGTAAGGGCGCCGCCGGCCAGGCCGTGCAGTGCGCCAACCTCATGCTCGGCCTACCGGAGACGGCGGGCCTGCCAGCATTCGGGGTGGCACCGTGATGGACCACGCGAAGGAGGGGGCGCGGTGAGCGTCACGCATCCCAAGGGTTTCAAGGCCAGTGGGGTCGCCGCCGGGCTCAAGCAGCAGGGGCTCGACGTGGCCCTGGTCTTCAACGACGGGCCGGATGCGACGGTCGCCGGTGTCTTCACGGCCAACAGGGTCAAGGCCGCACCGGTGGTGTGGAGCCAGCAGGTCGTGCGCGGCGGTGTGGTGCGCGCCGTGGTGTTGAACGCGGGCGGTGCCAACGCCTGCACGGGCCACCAGGGTTTCCAGGACACGCACGCGACGGCGGAGCACGTCGCATCTGTCCTCGGTGGACTCGGTGCTGGTGACGTGGCGGTCTGCTCGACCGGCCTGATCGGCGAGCTGTTGCCGATGGACAAGTTGCTGCCCGGGGTGACCGCCGCGGCCAAGGCCCTCGACAAAGACGGTGGTCTGGCAGCGGCCGAAGCCATCATGACCACCGACACCCGGCCGAAGACCGCCGTCGCGGCGGGCGCGGGCTGGAGCGTCGGCGGCATGGCCAAGGGAGCCGGCATGCTGGCTCCGGGCCTCGCGACGAGGTTGGCGGTGCCCACGCCCGCCGGGGCCGCCGACCCGGGGGCCCCCGACGCGGCGTTGCGCGCGGCCTGCCGGGTCACCTTCGACCGCGTCGACTCCGACGGTTGCATGTCCACAAACGACACCGTGCTGCTGCTGGCCAACGGAGCCTCGGGCATCGCGCCGAGCGAGCAGGAGCTGACCGCCGCGGTCACCGCCGCCTGCCACGACCTGGCGCAGCAGCTGATCGCCGACGCGGAGGGCGCCACGAAGCAGATCGCCATCGAGGTCGTCGGTGCGGCCAGTGACGACGACGCGGTCGAGGTCGGCCGGTCGGTGGCGCGCAACAACCTCGTCAAGACCGCGCTGTTTGGCAACGACCCCAACTGGGGGCGCATCCTCGCCGCCGTCGGCACCACAGCGGCCGCGTTCGAGCCGGACGCGCTCGATGTCGCGGTCAACGGGGTGTGGGTGTGCAAGGGCGGCGCGGCGGCCGCCGATCGCTCCACAGTGGACCTGGCTGGGCGTGACGTGACGATCCGGATCGACCTGCACGCCGGCTCGGCGGAGGCGACGATCTGGACCAACGACCTGTCGCACGCGTACGTGCACGAGAACTCGGCGTACTCGACGTGACGCTCTCGATCGCGCACGAGCGGGCGCAGCAGAAGGCCGAGACGCTCATCGAGGCGCTGCCGTGGTTGGCGCAATTCCACGGCGCGACGGTGGTCGTCAAGTACGGCGGCAACGCGATGATCGACCCGGAGCTCCAGAGGGCGTTCGCGGCCGACATGGTGTTCATGCGGTACGCCGGCCTGAAGCCGGTCGTCGTGCATGGCGGCGGTCCGCAGATCTCGGCCATGCTGCGGCGGCTCGGCATCGCCAGCGAGTTCCGCGGCGGGCTGCGGGTGACCACGCCCGAGGCGATGGACGTGGTGCGGATGGTGCTCGTCGGCCAGGTCGGCCGCGAGCTGGTCGGGCTCATCAACGAGTACGGGCCGTTCGCCGTGGGACTGTCCGGAGAGGACGCCAAGCTGTTCACGGCGGTGCGGCGGCACGCGTACGTGGACGGGGAGGCGGTCGACGTCGGGCTCGTCGGCGACGTGGAGCACGTAAACGCCGGGGCGGTCACCGACCTGATCGCCGCCGGCCGGATACCGGTCATCTCCACGGTCGCGCCGGACGGCGACGGGGTACTGCACAACCTCAACGCCGACACCGCCGCGTCCGCCCTCGCGATCGCGCTGGAGGCACGCAAGCTGGTGGTCCTCACCGACGTGCCAGGGCTCTACACCGACTGGCCCGACACCGCCAGCCTGGTGTCCCGCATCGACACGGATGAGCTGGCCGAGCTGCTGCCGAGGCTGGAGTCGGGCATGGTGCCCAAGATGGAGGCGTGCCTGCGCGCGGTACGCGGTGGGGTGCCCGCCGCGCACGTGGTCGACGGCCGGGTCGCGCATTCGACGCTGTTGGAAGTGTTTACCTCTGAAGGATTCGGGACGATGGTGGTGAGCCCGTGAGCGGTCTGATCGACCGGTGGTCGCAGTCCATGATGGACAACTATGGCACGCCGACGCTGGCGCTGGTGCGCGGCGAGGGTGCGGTGGTGACCGACGAGGCCGGCAAGGAGTACGTCGACCTGCTCGGCGGGATCGCGGTCAATGTGCTCGGGCACGCCCACCCGGCGGTGGTCAGCGCGGTGTCCAAGCAGGTCTCGACGCTCGGTCATGTGTCCAACCTGTACGTCGCCGAGCCGCCGGTGGCGCTCGCCGAGCTGCTGCTGGCGCTCGCCGGCCGGCAGGGGCGGGTGTTCTTCGCCAACTCCGGCGCGGAGGCGAACGAGGCCGCGTTCAAGCTGTCTCGGCGATTGGGCCGCACGCAGGTGGTGTCGACTGTGGGCGGCTTCCACGGCCGGACCATGGGTAGCCTCGCGCTCACCGGCCAGCCCGCCAAGGCCGACCCGTTCCGCCCGCTGCCCGGCGACGTGAGCTTCGTCCCGTACGGTGACGCCGCCGCCCTCGCCGCGGCCGTCACGAGCGAGACCGCGATGGTGATCCTGGAGCCCATCCAGGGCGAAAACGGCGTCGTCGTGCCGCCCGCCGGCTACTTGGCCGCGGCCCGTGAGGTCACCGCGGCGAGGGGTGCGCTGCTCGTGCTCGACGAGGTGCAGACCGGTGTCGGCCGCACCGGACACTGGTTCGCCCACCAGGCCGAAGGCGTCGAACCCGACGTCATCACGCTCGCCAAGGGCCTCGGCGGTGGGCTGCCGATCGGTGCCTGCCTGGCGTTCGGCAAGGCGGCCGACCTGTTCGGCCCCGGCAGCCACGGCAGCACGTTCGGTGGCAACCCGATCAGCTGCGCGGCCGCCCTCGCGGTCATCTCCACCATCGCCAATGAGGGACTGCTCGACCACGTGAAGCGGACCGGCGAGCGCATCCGGCGCGGCATCGAGGCGCTCGGCCACCCGCGGATCGCTGAGGTGCGCGGTGCCGGCCTGCTGCTCGGCGTGGTGCTCACCGATCCGGTGTCGGCGGCGGCCGCGACCGCCCTGCGCGAGGCCGGGTTCCTGGTCAACCCGATCCAGCCCAACGTGATCCGACTCGCCCCTCCGTTGATCATCAACGCGGAGCAGGTCGACGCGTTCATCGCCGCACTGCCGGCGGCCATGGATGGTGCGGCATGAGTTTGCGGCATTTCTTGCGTGACGACGACCTCACCCCGGCCGAGCAGTCCGCGGTGCTCGACCTCGCGGCAGCGATGAAGGCCGACCGGTTCGGGCACAAGCCGCTGGCCGGCCCGCGGTCGGTCGCGGTGCTGTTCGACAAGCAGAGCCTGCGCACCCGGTTCTCCTTCGACGTAGGCATCGCCGAGTTGGGGGGTAACGCCGTCGTCGTGGACTCCCAGGGCACCCACTTCGGGCGCGGTGAGACGCTCGGCGACGCGGCCGCCGTACTGTCCCGGTACGTGAGCGCGATCGTCATGCGCACCCACGGCGACCAGCGGCTCGCCGAGGTGGCGGCCGGGGCGACGGTGCCGGTGGTCAACGCGCTCACCGACGGCTTCCACCCATGCCAGCTGCTCGCCGACCTGCTGACCATCCGCGAGCACCTGGGCGGCACGTCCGGGCGCATCTTGGCCTACGTCGGCGACGCGGCCAACAACATGGCCCACTCGTACCTGCTCGCGGGCGCCGCCGCCGGGATGCACGTGCGGGTTTCGGGGCCGTCGGGGTTCGACCCGTCGCCGACCGTCGTGTCGCGGGCCGAGGAGATCGCAGCGTGGACCGGCGGTTCCGCCGACGTCCTGCGTGACCCGTACGAGGCGGTGGACGGCGCGCACGTGGTGGCCACGGACACGTGGACGTCGATGGGGCAGGAGGCTGACGGCCGGGATCGGCTGGGGCCTTTCTGGCCGTACCAAGTCAACAAGGACCTTCTCGCGGCGGCCGCGCCGGGCGCGATCGTGCTGCACTGCCTGCCCGCGCACCGCGGTGAGGAAATCACCGACGACGTCTTGGACGGCGCGCAAAGCGCCGTCCTCGACCAGGCCGAAAACCGCCTGCACGCGCAGAAAGCGCTGCTGGCGTGGCTGCTGGAGGCATCCTCATGACAGAGCTAGCTGGCGCTCGTTCCGCTCGCGCGGGTCATGCGCCCTTTGTGCCACCCTGTAGCCGACCCTGCGCTCGGTCGCTACGCTCCCTCGACTCCGGGCCGGCTGCGGGAGGCAGCGCATGACCGGTCCATCTACGCGTACCGCGCGGCATGCGCGCATCGTGGAGCTGATCCGTGAGCGAGGTGTGCGTTCGCAGACCGAGCTCGCGGATCTGCTCGGCTCCGACGGTGTACAGGTCACTCAGGCCACGCTGTCGCGCGACCTGGAGGAGCTCGGCGCGTACAAGGTGCGCGGCTCCGACGGCGGCCCGGCCGTGTACGTGATCCCGGAGGACGGCGAGCCGCGCCCCCGCCTCGCGGAGCAGGCGCCCGCGCGCCTGCTGCGGCTGCTGCGCGAGCTGCTCACCGACACCGACGCCAGCGGCAACCTGGCCGTCCTGCGCACCCCGCCGGGCGCCGCGCAATTTCTCGCCAGCGCCATGGACCGTGCCGGCCTGCCCGACGTGGTCGGCACCATCGCCGGCGACGACACGATCCTGGTCGTGGCCCGAGAGCCGCTCAGCGGCCGCGCCCTCGCAGACAAACTCAGCGCCTGGGCCGGCCGCTCCGAAGACGAAGGCAAGACACCATGACAGAGCGGATCGTTCTCGCGTACTCGGGCGGGCTGGACACCTCGGTCGCCATCCCGTTCCTGGCCGACCAGATAGGCGCCGAGGTGATCGCCGTGGCGGTCGACCTCGGGCAGGGCGGCGAAGACCTCAACGCCATCCGCCAGCGCGCCCTCGACTGTGGGGCGGTCGAGTCGGAGGTCGTCGACGCGCGCGAGGAGTTCGCCGCCGAGTACTGCCTGCCGGCGGCCAAGGCCAACGCCCTCTACATGGACCGGTACCCGCTGCTGTCCGCGCTGAGCCGACCGTTGATCGTCAAGCACCTGGTCGCGGCGGCCCGCAAGCACCGCGGCACCGTGGTCTCGCACGGCTGCACCGGCAAGGGCAACGACCAGGTGCGCTTCGAGGTCGGCATCGGCGCCCTCGCACCCGACCTGAAGATCGTCGCGCCGGCCCGGGACTTCGCGTGGACCCGCGACAAGGCGATCGCCCTCGCCGAAGAGCGCGGCCTGCCGATCGACGTGTCGCACCGGTCGCCGTACTCGATCGACCAGAACCTGTGGGGCCGCGCCGTCGAGACCGGCTTCCTCGAAGACATCTGGAACGCCCCGATCGAAGACCTGTACAGCTACACCGCCAACCCGGCCGAGCCGCGCGACCCCGACGAGATCGTCATCACGTTCGACGCGGGCGTACCGGTCGCGATCGACGGCGAGACGGTCACCCCGTACCAGGCGATCCTGGAGCTGAACCGGCGCGCCGGCGCCCAGGGCGTCGGCCGGATCGACATGGTCGAAGACCGGCTGGTCGGCATCAAGAGCCGCGAAATCTACGAGGCGCCCGGTGCGATCGCGCTGATCACCGCCCACCAGGAGCTGGAAGGCGTCACGGTCGAGCGTGACACCGCCCGGTTCAAGCGGAGCGTCGACCAGCGCTGGGCCGAGCTCGTGTACGACGGCCTGTGGTTCTCGCCGCTCAAGCGGGCGCTCGACGCGTTCGTCGACGAGACGCAGCGGCACGTCACCGGTGAGGTGCGGATGACGCTGCACGGCGGCCGCGCGGTCGTCACCGGCCGCCGCTCCGAGGCCAGCCTGTACGACTTCAACCTGGCCACCTACGACACCGGTGACACCTTCGACCAGTCGCTGGCGAAGGGCTTCGTGGAGCTCTTCGGCCTGCCGAGCAGGATGGCCGCCGCGCGCGACGCGCGGCTGGGTCAGTAACGTAGGCGCTCGTGTCGCGTACCAGTTTGTGGGGAGGCCGGTTCACCGGCGGTCCCGCCGAGGCTCTGGCCCGGCTTTCGGTCAGCGTTCAGTTCGACTGGCGGCTGGCGCCGTACGACCTGGCCGGATCGCGGGCGCACGCCCGGGTACTGGCCGGCGCCGGCCTGCTCGACGCCGACGAGCTCGGCCAGATGCTCGCCGCGCTCGACGACCTGGAAGCCGCCTGCGCCTCCGGCGCGTTCCGGCGGACGGTCGAAGAGGAAGACGTCCACACGGCGCGGGAGCGCGTCCTGCTGGAGCGGCTGGGCACGCCCGGCGGCAAGCTGCGCGCCGGCCGGTCGCGCAACGACCAGGTGGCCACCGACCTGCGCCTGTACCTGCGCGACCACGCCCGCGGCGTCGCCGTCCAGGTGGTCGGTCTCGCCGACGCGCTGGTCGAGCAGGCCGAGCGGCACATCGACACGCCCGCGCCGGGCATGACGCATGTACAGCACGCACAGCCGGTGACGTTCGGGCACTGGCTGCTCGCACACGTACAGCCGTTGCTGCGTGACCTGGAACGGCTGCGCGACTGGGACACCCGCGCCGCGATCAGCCCGCTCGGCGCCGGCGCGCTGGCCGGCTCGTCGCTGCCCCTCGACCCGGCACAGGTCGCCAAGGAACTGGGCTTCACGGCCCCCGCCGCGAACTCGATGGACGCCGTCGCCGACCGCGACTTCGTAGCCGAGTTCCTCTTCGTGACCGCCCTGATCGGTGTGCACCTGTCCCGCCTGGGCGAAGAGGTCGTGCTGTGGACCTCGCAGGAGTTCGGCTGGGTCGAGCTCGACGACGGCTTCGCCACCGGCTCGTCGATCATGCCGCAGAAGAAGAACGCGGACATCGCCGAGCTGGCCCGCGGCAAGGCCGGCCGGCTCATCGGCGGCCTCGTCACAGTGCTGACCATGCTCAAGGGCCTGCCGCTGACCTACGACCGCGACATGCAGGAGGACAAGGAGCCGGTCTTCGACGCCGTCGACACCCTCGAACTCGTGCTGCCCGCGCTCGCCGGCATGATCTCGACGATGACCGTGCGCGTCGACCGGCTGGTGGCCGCCGCACCGGTCGGGTACACGCTCGCCACCGAGGTCGCCGACTGGCTGGTCCGCAAGGGCGTCCCGTTCCGCGACGCCCACGAGATCACCGGCCAGCTCGTGGCCCTGTGCGTGGCCCGCGACTGCGCCCTCGACGAGGTCAGCGACGACGACCTGACGCGGATCAGCCCGCACCTGGACGCCGGCGTGCGCGACGTGCTGTCGGTCCGCTCGGCGCTGGCCGCGCGCGTCACGCCCGGCTCGACGGGCCCGGGCCCGGTCGCCGACCAGCTCGCGGCCGCCGCCGACAAGCTCGAAGGATGGCGCGAATGGGCCGGGGCGCAGGTGGTACCGCGCTGATCGACCTCCTGGCCGGGCCGGTGCTGCCGGCGGCGCGCGGCCTGCTCGGCTGCCTGCTGTCCGCCGGCGGCGTCACCGTCCGCATCACGGAGGTCGAGGCGTACGCGGGCACGGCGGGCGACCCGGCGTCGCACGCCCACCGCGGCCGGACACCGCGCAACGAGGTCATGTTCGGCCCGCCGGGCTACGCCTACGTCTATTTCACGTACGGGATGCACTGGTGCATGAACGTGGTGACCGGGCCCGAGGGTGAGGCTTCTGCCGTCCTGCTGCGCGCGGGAGCGGTGGTGTCCGGCGTCGAGCTGGCCCGGGAGCGGCGCCGGTCTACTGTGGACCGCGATCTGGCCCGTGGGCCGGCACGGTTGTGCTCGGCGCTCGGCATCGACCGCACCGTCTACGGCATGTACCTGCTGGGCGACGGTCCGGTGCGCCTGTCACCGCCAGCGTCACCGGTCCCCGCGACGGCGGTCGAGTCGGGCCCGCGCGTGGGCGTAAACGGTGCCCACGACCGGCCGTGGCGCTTCTGGATCGCCGGCGACCCGACCGTGAGCACGTACCGCCGCCACACCCCGCGCACCCGCTAGCCCCCGCCCCGCGCCTCCACCGGCCGCTGGCGCGGCGCGCGCTGGTGCGGCCGCGCGGTGTGGGGTGGGCGTGTGGTGGTGCGGCCGCGCGCGGGTGGCGCCCGGTTCGGCGTGTCGGCGCGCCGTGCGCGCCGATCAAGGGCGTTTGCACGTGGTTGGATCTCTTTTTCGCGTGCGTTTGCCCTTGATCGATGGGAATGCCCTTGATCGGCGAGGCCGGCACCCCGCCGGCCGCGCCCGCCGCTCCGCAATGCGCCCGCGGGTGCGTCATGCGTGCGGGCCTGTGCCCTGTGCGCGAGAGGCTCGCCGCGCGGATCGGGACAATCCGCCCGGCGCCCGGCGCCCGGCGCCCGGCGCCCGGCGCCCGGCGCCTAGCGGCGCCGAGTCGGCTGCGATGGTCGGGCTTGGCACGGCGCCGAATCGCTTAACTCAACGGCGTCGATCAAGGGACCCTGCGTGGATCAAGGGCTAACGCACGTGGGTCAAAGATCGAACCGCGTGCGTTCGCCCTTGATCGGCGAGGGAGAGGGCCGTGCTAGGTCAGGTCGAGGGAGAGGGTTGCGGGTGCGGACGACGTGTTGCGGACGCAGGCGTTGAAGTACTCGTTGTCGCCTGGCGTCAGCAGCTGGTCAAGTGACGTGCTCGTGCCCAGGTCGATGGTGCGCAGGAAGTCGCCGTCGCCGTTCTCGACGTCGACCGTCCACCGCACCGGCACGCCCGACGTGCCGACGATCCGGGACGGGCCCGACGTGCTCGGGCCGCAGAAGTAGCCGCCGGAGCCGAGTGTGGCGGTGTACGGACCGATACCAAAGGCCGCGTTGGCGGAAGGCTGGGCGAAGTGGTTCCACCGTCCGGCGGCGGTCACCGGTTGGGTTTGCGTGACGCAGAGACGGTAGTAGAAAGTGCCGGGCCAGCTGGCGTACGTGGTGCTCGGCTCGGCGCTGGTCAGTTGGAGGATGGGGGAGTCGGTGCCATCGGCCGTGCTTCCGGCCCGCACCATCCACAATGCACCCGCGCTGCGGACGAAGCCGTAGAACGCGGTGCCCTTGTCGGAGCGGATCTTGTCGGTGCAGATGATGGAGCCGGGCGGCAAGTTGCTGGTGGTGACGGCCTGGGCCGCTGTGGCGCCGCTCAGCGCGAGCGCCGTACCGAGGACGATCACAGCGCCGATGGCGCCGGCCCGTCGTCTGGCGGTGAGCATGGTCGTCCTCCTTACGCGATCGGGGTGAGCTGGATCTGTACGGTGGTGGCGAGCGGACCGGTGACGGTCACGCAGCCGCGGAAGTGGTATGTGCCGGGGACCGGTGGGGTGACGTGGGTCGCTGGCAGGCGGAAGGTGACCGGGCCGGTCGGGGTGCGCAGTACCTCGGTCTCCACTCCGCCGGGGGTACTCGCCACGGTGACCTTCCACAGGGCGCTGCTGGTGTTGCGGGTGACGCTGCCGCTGAGGGTCACCCCAGCGTCGGCGCGTATCTGGCTGGTGCACACGGTCGTGCCGGGTGGCACGGTGGGAGCGGCGGCCGCACCGACCCCGCTGAGGCCGAGCACGGCCATGACGCCCAGGCCAAGGCCGCCGGCGGCCAAGCCCAGTACGCTCTTGCGTCTCATCTCGCGTCCTTTCCGAGCGAGGGAACACTTCGCCCAGCGTGACGGGTGCCTGTCAAGGACCGGTCAAGCCCGGGACGAGAGCTCGGCGGGGAACGGTACGGCGCGGCTTTCGGTGAGCAGGCGGCTGTAGAAGTCGTACATGACCGTGGCGACCGGCGCGTGCCGGCGGATGATCGCAGCGACGGCGGGCGGTGCGTCGGGCGTGGCCAGGCCTTTGGCGTATCGCCGGAGGTGCTCGCCTCGTTCATCGCGCGGCACCCCGCACACGTTGTCCAGCAGCCAGACGAGGAAGTGCGTGGCCGTGTACAGGCGGTCGAAGCCGGGGTGGCGCGCGAGGAATGCCCGCTCGTCGGGTGACAGGTCGAAGCGCGGCGAGGTCGCCAGCCCCATGTCGCCGAAGTAGAGCCGCTGCCCGTCGGTGAGGACGTTGCCGAAGTGGGCGTCGAAATGCGTCAGCCCGCCGGCGTCCATCGCCGTGGCGCCGTCGCACAGGAGACGGTCGACCATTTGCGCGACGGATTCGATGTCGGTGAGCTGTGTGGGCAGCCAGTCAGCGACGCTGTGCGGGATGTGTTCGAGGAACAGCACCAGGCTCGACGACGCCTCGGCCAGCGCGGTGAATCGGGCCCGCACGGCGGGCGAGCCGCCCCAGTAGGCGACGGCGCCGTCGACGTCGGCGCGCTCGTCGGACGCGGCGGGCGGCCCGGGCAGTACTCGCCAGTGGTACAGCAGGGGGAACGCCTGGGACTGTCCACTGAGTACCCAGTTGGTCGACATCGTGTGCGCGGCGAGTTCGCGCCAGGCGCCGAAGCCTGGGCTGCCGACGCCGTACTGGAAGTAGGGTGGCAGCCCGAAAAGGTTCGCGGTCGACATGAGGTTGCCCGGCTGCCGCTCCAGGTCGGTGAGCGCGACCCGCTTGGCGAACACGGGCACGCCCTCGACGTCGAGCCGCACCGAGCTGCCGCCGATGCCGGTGCCGGCAGGGGTGGCGGAGGCGACGACCTGTCCGAGGCGGCGGTCGCTCATCAGCGCGAGCGCGGTCGAGACCGCTGAGTACCGGGACAGCCGAACCATCGGCCCAGCCTAGGCGACCGCCTCGACGTAGATGGTCTCGTCGTTGCGCAGGACCCGGTCGAGGGAGGCCACGTCCTGCCGGGCTCCCTGGCGGAATCCGCACGCCGTCACGATCTCGAAGCCGGCCTGCCCCAACGCGTGCCGCAGCTCCTCGAAGTCGTAGATCCAGCGGTGGCCGTACAGGTAGAAGAGCTGGTTGAACATGAACGCGGGCCGCTCCGGCATCGGTGGCCCCACGCCCGCCGCGCGCAGGCGCCGGCGGTGGCGGGCGAAGAACCCGTCGTCGCCCAGGTAGCCCTCGACGTACCGCCGCAGGTCTGGTGTGGTCACTCGCAGTACGCCGCCGGGCAGCAGCACGCGCCGCACCTCGCGGAGCCAGTCGATGGCCGCGTCGGGCGGTATGTGTTCGATGAGGTGCTCGGCGTACACCCAGTCAACGGCGCCTGTCTCGAATGGCAGCGGCTGGCAGGCGTCGAGCCGCGCGAAGTGCCGCTCGCCGTCCACACGGTACAGCCGGTCCGGCTCGGTGACGGTGTCGCCGGCGCGCAGTGGCACCAGGTCGCTGCCGAGGCCGCTGGGGTGGGCGGTCTTCCACGCCGCGAATTCGATCCCGGTCACGCCCAGGCCGCGCAGCGTGCTGCGGCCGTATGGCGGCTGGGCGGGTAGCGGCTCCAGCTTGTCGCAGCGTGCCATGCTTTCGGTGAACTGATCCATCAGTTCACCGAGCTGGTCAGGACGCTCCCAATTCCAGTCGGGCATCCGCACCTCCCTCGAAGCCTTCGGATTCCACAAGCGACAGCCGGCACTGGCAGGAGTACCGCAGCACCGGGTCGTAGTCGGCGACCACCAGCGGCCCAGCGGGACCGTCGGCCAGTACCCCGGCCAGCTCCCACCACGGCCCTGTGTAGGGATGGCCGGCCGGCGCCACCCGGGCCTGCCGCCCGGAGGGCGGCGCGAGGCCGTTTCCCAGAATCAGCGTCGCCCCGTCCGGCAGCGCCGAGGGCGGCATTCCACTGTGTACGCCCACGGCGTCGACGGCGATCGACCCTGAGCCGTCACACAGCAGTGCGACCCCCGTGTGCGCGGCAGGCAGGGCGACCGGCGCGATCGGGTCGTAGTGCAGGGTGGCCTGCTCGACGACGATGAGCAGCGCCCGCCGGCACTCGCCGCCGCGGGTGTACTCGCGGATGAGCCGTAGCCCGGTGAACGCGGCGGCCGCGCCCTGGTCACACACCGCGAACGCCAGCGGCCGGCCGGGGCAGACGTGGCTGAGATAGGCGGCGGTGGCGCGCCCGGGGCGGATGTCCGGCACGGCGAACGCCAGCACCAGCAGGTCGACGTCCTCACCGGGCCGCACTGTCTCGGCGATCAGCGCCTCGGCCATCTCCCCGTAGGAGTGGCCGCCGGGTGCGGGCCGCAGCGCCAGCCCGTAGGGCCGGACGAGGTCGGCCAGGTACGCGTCGAGGTGCGCCTGGTGCCCGGGGTCGGCGGCGATGCGTGCCGGTTCGGGGAACCGGCGCCGCGTGACTCGGCTGATCCGCAGCGGCGCGTCGCCGCCCGGCGGGTACACCGCCTCACTCCGCCGGCAGCAGGTGGCTGGCGACGAACTCGGCGAGCGTGCCGACGGTGGCGAAGTCGTCTTGGTCGATGTCTTCGACGTCGATCTGGATGTCGAGCCGCTCTTCCAGCTCGAGCATCAGCTCCAGCGTGGTCGAGGAGCTGAGGCCCAGATCCTCCATGAGCTTGGTATCTTCGTCGGCTGCCGGCACGTCGCGGCGCAGCACACGAGGCAGCAACACGCGGATACTGTCGACAACCGTTCCCTTGTGGATGGTCAAGGATGGCTCCATCGTGGTGGGTTCCTTAATGCTCGAAGACCATGGCCGAGAATGTCGCACCCCGCCCGGCGCCGGCTGCCGCGACGACGTACCGGTCGCCCGGGTGCAGCAGCCCGCGCTCGCGGGCGGTCTGGTAGTTGAGGAACGCGTCCGCGCAGAAGACGTGGCCGGCGACCGGCACGTTGTCGAGTAGCACCTGACCGATCGGGTACCCGATGCGGCGGCACAGCCGTTGCCAGGCCACCACGTTGACGTTGTGCGGGAGGATGAGCCGGACGTCGCCCAGGTCGGTGCGTGCCTTGCCAGCCGCCGCGAGGATGACGTCGGCCAGCGACGAGTGGTACTCGCGCTGGTACGCGGCCGGGTCGCCGGACAGTTCGTCGTCGAACTCGCCGCGCACGTGTGCCGCGTAGGCGAGCAGCCGGTCGCGCGGGCCGGCGTGCCGCACGAGGCAGGCCGAGGCGCCCTCGCCGAACACGGAGGTCTCCGGCACGAGTTGGGCGTCGCGGGTGAAGGTCTTCTCGCCGGCAAGTACCAGGGCGAGCCCGTCGCCGTCGTGGGCGAGCAGCCGCCCGGCGACGTCCAGGGCCAGCAGCCCGGTCGCGCAGGCGTGATGGGTCACGGCGAACGCCACCGCGTGGTCGAGCCCGAGGATGCGGCACAGCGCGTGCACGGGGTTGACCGGGTACGGCACGACGACGGGGAAGGTGCGCGCGTGCAGCACGTACCGGATCTCGTGCTCCCGGCCGCGCAGCCCGTCGAGGTTGGCGACGGCGGCGAGCAGCAGGTCGAGCAGGGTGCCGTCGGGCTCGCGCCGGACCTCGGCGAGCCGGTGGTACCGGCGGAAGAGCTTGACCTGCATGGGTGTCAGCTCCAGCTGGCCGGCCAGGTCTTCGATCGGCACCCGCCCGGATGGCAGGTAGGTGGCGACGGCCTCCAGCGCTGTCATCGGCCACCCTCCAGCTGGATGGCGGCCTCGACGGCAACCGTCTCCATCTCCCGCACGCAGGCCTCCATGTCGGACGGTGAGATGTGGTGGGTGTCGCCCTGGACGGTGATCGCCGCGGTGTCAGGGACGCTTTCGATGTGGACGAACAGCCGTTCCCACGGGTCGTCCTGCCGCAGCGTCCAGCCGAACGTGGTGCGTGGCAGGGCGGCGCGGATCTGCTCGGTGGTGGGCACCGGGCCGTCGACCGGATCGGTGCCGAGCATGCGGCGGTCGTTGAAGTAGCAGGCGATGTCGACCTGTTCACCGCGTTCCCGGCTGACCCGTTCGACGAGCGCGTCGACCTGGTACGGGTCGTAGTAGGCGTACTTGAAGGCGCCGAGGGCGCGCTGCGCGGTGCGCGTGATCGCCTGTTTGAACGTGGTGCCGGCGAGGTCGAGCACGCACAGGCCGGTCTGGTTGACGGGGCTGACTGTGCGGGCGAGGCCCGGGCGGAAGCGGTTGCTGACGACCACCTGGACGGCGACAGGGTTGGCGCCGGTCACGCGGGCGAAGGCGATCGCGAAGACGGCGAGGAACAGCGGTGACGCGGCGACCTTGGTGTGGGCGGCGATGACACGCATCGCCAGGTGGGTGGCGGGGGAGTTGAACTCGCCCTGCCAGTGCCGCGGCGCCTGCGGCTGCTCCGAACCCTGCTGGCTGGCGCTCGCTCCGCTCGCGCGGGTCCCGGGGAAGCGGCGGGCGGGGATGGCTCGCAGGAGTGCCTCCCAGTGCCGCAACGCCGCCTCGCACTGCCGGCGCCCGGCCGGGGAGCGCTGCCACCGCACCTGGTCCAGCGGTTGCGGCCCGGCCATCGGTCCGCTGGGCCGTGCGGTCAGCTCGTCCATCATCACGACCGCGCCGAGCCCGTCGGTGACCAGGTGGCAGAGGACGACGACCTGGTGGGTGAGTGCGCCGCGGTGGCGGATGGCGGCCATGCGTACCGGCCATTCGTCGACGAAGTCGTAGTCGGTGTGCCAGTACCGCAGCCGGGTCTGTTCGGCCACCTTTGCCGGGTCGTCGTGGTCGTCGGCGTCGACGATCTCCAGGGTCACCTCGCCGGAGGCGTGTACGACTTGGCGGGTGTGGCCGTCGGGGTCGTGGCGCAGGCGGGTGCGCAAGGTCTCGTAGCGGCTCATCCAGTACCGCAGGCCGTCGACCACACTGTCCACTGTGGTGCTGGGCGGCAGCGGCTTGGCGTACCCGATGGGCAGCCACCAGTTTTGCCGGCGCATGGCCGACCAGATCTCGCGCTGCCCCCAGGACAGCTCGTCAACGCCGGCGCCTGCGCCGGTGAACGGCACGGTGATCCGCTCTATCACGGTGCCTCCTGGTTCGCGAGCACACCCACCAGAGCGGCCTCGACCGCGACCGCCTCCATCTCGCGGGCGATCGCCTCCATGCCGGCCGGTGAAACGTAGTGCGTGTCGGCGAAGATGGTGATGTCCACAGTGTCCGGCACGTCGTTGATGTTGACGAAGAGGCGCTCGCTCGGCTTGTCGATGGGGTCGCCCCACCGCAGTGTGCTTCGCCCGAGAGCGGCCCGGATCTCGTCCGGTGCCGGGGGTGGTCCGTCCGGTAGGTCGCGGGTCACCAGCCGCCGGTCGTTGAAGAAGCACGACAGGTCGACGTGCTCGCCGCGTTCGCGGCAGACCCGGGCGATGACGTCGTCGAGCGCCGCGGAGTCGTAGTACGCGTGCTTGTAGGCGACGAACGCGCGGCGCCCGGTGTGTGCCAGCGCCTGGTCGAAGGTGAGCCCGGCGAGGTCGATGACGCACAGGCCGGTCTGCGTGAGGGGGCTGACCGAGTCGGCGAGGCCGCGGCGGAACCGGTTGCTGGCCACCACACGAGTGACGATCGGGTTGGTGCCGAGCACCCGGGCGACGGCCATGGCGAAGATGGTGAGCAGGATCGGCGAGGCGTCCACTTTGGTGCGTGCCGCGATGGCCCGCACGGCGAGGTGGCTGGCCGGCGAGTCGAGCCCGACCTGCCAATGGCGGGGCGTGCGCGGATCGTCCGAGCCGGGAAAGCGCCGTGCCGGCACCGATCGGACGGCGGTCTCCCAGTGTCGCAGCACGGTCGCCAGGTGGCGGCGGCCGGCGGGGGACCGCTGCCAGCGGGCCTGCTCCAGCGGCTCGGTCGCGGTCACCGGATCGGTGCGGCGTGAGGCAAGGTCGCGCAGCATGATGAGGCCGCCAAACCCGTCGGTGACCAGGTGGCAGAGGACGACGACCTGGTGGGTGAGTGCGCCGCGGTGGCGGATGACGGCCATGCGTACCGGCCACTCGCCGACGAAGTCGTAGTCGGACTCCCAGTACCGCAGCCGCACCTCCTCGGCCACCTTCGCCGGGTCGGTGTCGTCGTCGGCGTCGACGATCTCCAGGGTCACCTCGCCGGAGGCGTGTACGACTTGTCGGGTGTGGCCGTCGGGGTCGTGGCGCAGGCGGGTGCGCATGGTCTGATAGCGGCTCATCCAGTACCGCAGGCCGTCGACGACGGTGTCGAGTGACGTGCCCGGCGGCAGCGGCTCGGCGTACCCGATCGGCATGAACGTCTGCTGGCGCAGCATGGCGCGCCACAGCTCGGACTGGCCCCAAGCCAGTTCCTCGACGCCGTTGCCGTCGCCCTCGAAGGGGACGGCTATCCGCTGCGATCTCATCGGCAGAAGTTTATGTCTCGCGCCCTTGACTCCTGGTCGAGTCGCGTCGGGAGGGCGGCTCGACGTCCGGTCAAGGCGCTTGTTGAGGCTCTCCGCGGCGGCCTAACCTGCTGCCGTGAAACTCGCCCGCGACACCTGGTTGGTGTACCAGCAGCAGATGCGGCTGATGCTGCGCAGCCGCACGTGGCTCCTGTTTGGACTCGCGCAGCCGCTCACCTACCTGCTGCTGTTCGCCCCGATGCTCAAGCCCGCGTTGGCCTCGATGGGTGCGACCAGCTACGCCGACGCGTACCGCATCTATGTGCCGGGTCTGCTCGTCGTGATGGCCCTCTATGGTGGGCTGTTCACGGGGTTCGGGCTGCTGGCCGAGATCCGGGCCGGCGTCATCGAGCGGGCCCGCGTCACACCGGTCAGCCGGTCCGCGCTGCTGCTGGGGCGCGCCCTGCGCGATGTGACCTCGCTGCTGGTGCAGGCGGTCATCGTGACGGTGCTCGCGATCCCCTTCGGACTGTCGGTGGGCCCGCTGGACGTGTTGCTCGCCTTCGTCTTGCTGGCGCTCATCGCGTTGATGACGACGGCGATCTCGTACGACGCGACGCTCCTGGTGCGCAACGAGGCGTCGCTCGGCCCGGTCATCAACACGGTGGCGCAGCCGGTCGCGCTGCTCGCCGGGGTGCTGCTGCCGGTGGCGCTGGCGCCGGTGTGGATACAACGGGTCTCGGACTGGAATCCCTTCTACTGGGCCACGAACGGCATGCGCGCGCTGTTCGCCGGTGACGTCGGTGATCCGTCGGTGTGGCGCAGCATGCTCATCGTCGCCGCACTCGCCGTCGCGACCGTGCTGTGGTCGGCCCGCCTGTTCGCCCGCACCGTCCGCTAGAACCACGACAGGAGTGCAGCCGTGACCGCCAAGAACCTTCGTGCCGCGCTGGCCGCCGACCCCGAGCTGGGCGCCGGCAACGTCCTGCTGAAGCTGCGTGAGCACGGCGCGGCACCGGACGGCCCGGGTATCACGTTCGACACCGCCGTCGACGGCCGTCCACCGTGGACGCCGCTGACGTTGGGAGTACTCGATGAGCGTGTCGCGGCCCGCGCGGCCTGGCTGCACGAGCGCGGCGTCCAGCCGCGCGACCCGGTGGCGGTCTACGTCACGTCGGCGGCCGACTGCTTCCTGAACTTCCTGGCACTGGCCCGGCTCGGCGCGATCCCCGCGCTGATGAACGGCAACATGCCCGGCGACATCGCGGTGCCGTTCGTGCGCCGCCTGCGCGCGGTCGGCATCGTCACCGACGTAACGCACCGGGCGTTGCTGTCCGAACAGGACCTGGAACTGGGCGGCCTCGGCCACGTCGACGCGGCAGACACCGGTGGCGGCGACCCGGAGCGGGCGCCGGAGCACTACCGGCACCACGCCGACGACCCGGTCGCCATCACACACTCCTCGGGCACCACCCGGGTACCGGCGGCTGTCGTGCACTCGCACGCGAGCCTTTTCGCGGCCGTGCGCCGCATCCGCCTGACCGAACCGCGCCCTTCGGGCGCGGTGCGTGAGCTGTCCGTGCTGCCCGCCGCGCACGCGGCCGGCATCATCACCGTCAACCAGGCGCTGTGCAACCGGTACGAGCTTCTGTACATGTCGGCGCAGGGCGGCGAGTTCGTCCACAGTGGTGCCGCCGTGCTGGACGCGATCGAGCGGTGGCGCCCGACGGGGGTGTTCGGGTTCGCGGTCACGTGGGCGGAACTGGCCCGCTACGACCTGACCGAGCGCGACCTGAGCTCGGTGCGGGTGTGGTTCAACACCGGTGACTCCGCGCATGAGGCGCACATCCGGCGGCTGGTCGCGGCCGGCAGCCACCCGGAGTACACACCGGAGGGTCCGATGGACGCGCCCGGTTCGCGGTTCATCGATGGCATCGGCTCGACCGAGATGGGGCATTCGGCGTTTCACATCACCCACCGCCCCGGCAGCGACCGGTACGGGCGGTGCGTGGGCAAGCCGTACCCGTTCGCGGAGGTGGCGCTGCTCGACCTCGCAACGGGTGAGGAGGTGCCGGTCGGGTCGGTCGGGCACGTGGCGCTGAAGTCGCCGACGCTGGCGCCCGGGTACTGGAACGACTCGGTCACCACCTACCGGACCCGGTTCCGGGGCTGGTACCTGACCGGCGACCTCATGTACCGCGACGCTGACGGCTGGTACTACCACGTGGACCGGGCCGTCGACGCCGTCGACCTCGGCGGTGGCCGGTGGCTGTACACGGCGATGTCGGAGGAGCGCATCCTGGTCGGCTGCCCGGACGTGCGCGACTGTACGGTCGTCGCCGGCCGCGAAGCTGACCAGGTCGTGACAGACGTGCTGCTGATGCTGGCCGCCGGCGCCGACCCGGATCTCGACCGCGCCCCGGCGGTGCGCGAGGCGCTGGGCGAGGCGGCCGCGGCCACGCTGCGCAGGGTCGTGGTCGTGCCGGACGACGAGATCGTGGTCGGGCCGACCGGCAAGGTGCGCAAGTTCCTGATGCGGCAGCGCCACCTCACCGCCACCGGCGCATAGCGGCGCCTGTCCCAAAATCCCGACAGAGTCGGAAGACCTCCGTTATTCAAGGATGCGCCGGGTTAAGCACTACTTCCTCGATCAGCCAAAGAACATCGCCCATCTGTCGAGATGAATGGGTCGCTTCTCTGGCAGAACCCTGCCAACTTTCCGGTAGATTCTTGATCGTTGACCGTGCGATCCACGGCGCTCCCGCACGCGAACGCACTTGTTCCACGGAGGTCCCCGTCAATGTCTAATCCATCGGGTGATGGCCTGGAAATTCGGATACTCGGGCCATTGACCCTCATGCGCGGCGACGCTTCCGCGACGCCCACCGCCCCCAAGCCGCGCTCGGTACTCGCCCTGCTGCTCCTGCAGGCCAACCAGACGGTGCCGGTAACGGCGCTCATCCAGGAACTGTGGGGTCATGAGCCGCCGGCCAGCGCGCTCACGACCCTGCAGACGTACGTGCTGCACCTGCGCAAGCTGTTCGGCGCGGCGCTTTCGGTTCCCACCTCGGTGGTCGCCAAAAGCGTCCTGGTCACCGTGCCCGGCGGATACGCCTTCCTCGGTGCCACCGGCGACTTCGACCTGCACCGCTACCAGCAGTTGGCGGCCGAGGGCCGGCAGGCCCTCGCCGCGGGCCAGAACGCCGCAGCCGCTGAGCTGCTGCTCAAGGCCCAGGATCTGTGGCGCGGGCCGGCGCTCAGCGACGTGCGCGCCGGGCCGTTGCTCCAGCCACAGATCAAGCGGCTGGAAGAATCCCGGCTCACCACGATCGAGCAGGGTATCGAGGCGCGATTGCGGCTCGGCCGGCACCAGGAGGTGCTCTCCGATCTGGCGGGCATGATGGCCGAGCATCGGCTGCACGAGAATCTGCACGCGCAGTTCATGGTGGCGCTGCACCGCAGCGGCCGGCGGCAGGAGGCGCTGCGGGTATTCCAGCAACTGCGTCACACGATGACCGAGGAGCTTGGTCTCGAACCGTCCAAGCGGCTGCACCTGCTGCAACAGGCGATCCTCGCCGACGATCCGGTGCTCGAGGTCGCGCCGCGCACGGATGGCCTGGTGCAACTACTCGATCAGCTAGGCGTTCGCTAGAAACGGAGTTGATCTGCCCTAGTAATTGATTAACGAACGCCTCGTGAATGGTTGGCCGGCCATTGTCCGCGAGGAATTGCGCTGTTAGCGTTTCACCCAGTCGCCGCATTACCACGACAATTTCTGGGTGGACCCGTGCGCATTGGCAAGCCGTCTGATATTACTGTCGACCCGTTTGACGGGGATTGGGTCGACGGTTACCTGCTCACCGGACGGGACGGCGACGTGTGGCTGCGCCGCCGCGAACCGGTGACGGTCGGCGCGCTGCGGACTCTGGTCGCCGCGCGCGCTGGCGAGCTTCGTGGGGTCGGCCTGCGCCCGGGCGGCGCGGTCGGCCTGCGGATATCACCGGGGCTCGAGTACGTGGTCAACCTGCTCGCCGCCTGGCGGGTCGGCGCCCAGGTGTCGCTGCTTGACCACCGGCTGACCGCGCACGAGGTGAGCCAGGCGTTGGCCCGGATCGCACCGCAGTTCATCGTCAGCGACGGCGGCGGCCTCGCCGCCTACCCGGGGGAGCCGGCGCGCACCAAGCACGCGCTGCTTCAGCTGAGTTCCGGCTCGACGGGACCGTCCAAGGTGGTCGGCCGCACGGCCACCGCGCTGGTGGCGGAGGTCGAGAGCTACCGGCTGATCGACGGTACGCCGGAGCCGGGCGAGCGGATCGTCCTGCTCGCGTCGATGGTGCACGTGCTCGGCCTGGTGGGCGGCCTGCTGTACGGGCTGCGGACCGGCGTGCAGATCGTGCTGCCGGGCGCTCTGACCACGAGTGCGATCCTGGACGCGGTGGCGCGAGGCCCAGAGCCCGCCACCGTGCTCGGCGTGCCCACCCACCTGCCGTTCCTGACCGCCGGGTCAGCCCGCTCCCTGCCGCAGCTCAAGCGCATGACGGTCGGCGGCGAGCTGGTAGGGCCAGCGGCGTGGCAGGCGTTCACCGATCGGTACGGGGTGCCGCTGGGCAACATGTACGGGATGACCGAGGTCGGTGTCATCGCCACCGACCTGTTCGGCGAGCACCGGCCGGCGTTGCGGCCCATCCACGGTATGGCGGTTCGCGAGGAGGCCGGGCAGCTCCTCGTCGGCACCGCCGCGAGCCCGTACGTCGGGCTGACTGACCCCGGCCGGTGGGTGGACGGCTGGCTGTACACGAAGGACGCCGGCACGGTCGACACCGCGACCGGCCTGGTGACCGTGCGCGGGCGGCTGGACTCGCAGGTGTCGGTGGGCGGGCTGAAGGTCGACCTGACCGAGGTGGAGCAGGCGCTCACCGGGCTGCCCGGTGTCGTCGAGGCGGTCGTGGCCTGGGACGGCGCGATCGAGGCGTTTGTCGTGCTCGAAGACCCCGCCAGCGTGCCGGCGCTGAAGGACGCGCTGGCCGGCAGGCTGGCCGCGTACAAGCGGCCCCGCCGGCTGACCGTCGTGACCCGGCTGCCGCGCACGTCGAGCGGCAAGCTCATCCGCGCCGTGGCCGCCCTGCGGGCCGCTGCTTTTTCCAAAACCTTATAGAAAGGGGGCGCACCAATGTCCGATGTGGTGGCTTTCACCATCGAGGCGCTGCGCCAGATGAACTTCGACGTGGACGACGCCGACTCCGGCACCGTCTTCGGCCCAGCAGGTGTCGACCTGGACTCCCTCGCCGTAGCCGAGCTGGCGCTGCGCGTGGAGGACGCGTACGGCGTCAAGTTCGGCGAGGAGGACATGGAGCGCTTCACCGTCATGACGCTCGGCGAGTTCGCAGTGGAGGTCGACGCGCGGCTGCGGCTCGTGGACGGCGCGCCGGCGTGAGACGTACGGCCCGCGACGGCGCCAGCGTCACCGGCATCGGCCTGGTGACGCCGCTCGGCGACACCGCCGGGTTCCTCGCCGCCGCATGGGAGGGCCGGTCGGGGGTACGCCGCCCGCCGGACGGGCACCCGGTGGCGGGCCTGCTCGACGCGGCGGGCATCGCGCCGGACATCGATCCGTCCACTGTGCTGCCGAAGACCGAGGCGCGCCGCGTCGACCGATTCGTGGTGCTGGCGATGTCAGCAGCCGACGCCGCCCTGCGGGACGCCGGGATCGCCATCGGGCAGGACGCCGACCCGGCCCGCACCGCGGTGGTGCTTGCCAACAGCTTCGGCGGGCTCACAATGTTCGAGGGCGAGGCGGTCGCCCGGCACCGGCAAGGACGCACCGCGGTCACCCCGTACCTGCTGGCCGGCATGCTGCCCAACATGGCGACCGCCCGGATCGCCATCCGGCACGGCGTGCGCGGGTTCACCTCCACCATCTCCACGGCGTGCGCGTCCGGCGGGTACGCGGTCGCGGAGGCGCTGCGACTGGTCCGCGAGGGCGTGGCGGACGTGGTGGTGTGCGGCGGTGCCGACGCGCCGCTGCTGCCGACGGTCGCGACCACGTTCTCCAACGCGCGCGCACTGGCCTCCGGCTGGACGGACCCGGCGGAGGCGAGCCGGCCGTTCGACCGGCGGCGCAACGGGTTCGTGCTCGGTGAGGGCGCCGGGGTCCTGGTGGTCGAGCGCCGGGCGCACGCCACCGCGCGCGGGCGGCCCGGGTACGCCGACGTCATCGGCTGGGGTGTGGCCACCGACGCGTACCACCCGACGGCGCCCCTGCCGGACGGCGCCGGCGCGGCCGAGTCGATGAGGCGGGCGCTGGCCGACGCCGGCATCGCACCGGCCGATGTGGACTACGTCAACGCGCACGCGACCGGCACCAAGCTCGGCGACGCGGCTGAGGCGCGGGCACTGCGTGCCGTGTTCGGTGGCCACGCGCCCGCGGTCAGCTCCATCAAGGGCGCCACCGGACACCTGCTGGCCGCCGCCGGAGCGGTGGAGGCGGCGGCGACCGCGCTGGCCTTGCGGCACGGGATGCTGCCGCCGACACACAACCTCGACGACCCCGACCCCGAGTGCGACCTGGACCACGTGCGCAAGGCGGCCCGGCCGGTGGCTGCCCGCACGGCGCTGTCCACCTCGTTCGCGTTCGGCGGGCACAACGCATGCCTCGTACTCGCGACCCATCCCGGAGGTCCATGATGGACATCAGCACCGTCGACCACGTCGAGTTCCAGGTCGGCGACGTCGAAGCGACCGTGGACATCCTGTGCGCCAGTTACGGATTCCAGCCCTTGGAGGAGGGCCTTGTGGAGCACCAGCGGTCGGTGCTGCTCGGTCAAGGAACCATCCGCATGGTGGTGACGGCGGGGCACGTCGAGGGGGTGGGGAGCATCGCCTTGCGCACCAGCGACGCCGCCGCCGCGTACGTCGAGGCGGTGGCCCGCGGGGCTCACCCGGTGGCGCCACCGGCCGCCTGGCGGCGCGACGGCTCGGTGGTGGTCACCGCCACCGTAGGCGGGCCGGGCGCGCTGTCGCACCGGTTCGTCGAGCGGCGCGGCGACATCATCCAGAACGGCCAGCCGCCCGCTGGCCCGCTGCTCGACATCGACCACGCCGCGCTGTGCGTACCCGACGGCGACCTCGAACCCACCGTCCGGTACTACGAGGAAGTCTTCGGGTTCAAGCAGATCTTCTCCGAGCGCGTCGAGATCGGCGGCTCGGCGATGGACTCGATGGTGGTGCAGAGCCCTTCCGGCGCGGTCACGTTCACCATCGTGGCGCCCGATCCGGTGCGCCGCTCCGGGCAGCTGGACGACTTCCTGCGCGCCAACGGCGGGGCGGGCGTACAGCATCTGGCACTCAGCACCGCCGACATCACCCAGTCGGTGGCTGTGCTCAAGACAAAGGGCGTGCGGTTCCTGTCCACACCGGACAGCTACTACGAGGGCATCGGGGCGCGGCTGGGCGCGATCGGGCGCCCGGTCGACGCGCTGCGGGCCGGCGGCATCCTCGTCGACCGTGACCACTGGGGCGAGATGTTCCAGATCTTCACCGAGTCGCCGTTCGAGCGGCGCACGTTCTTCTTCGAGCTCATCGAGCGGCACGGGGCGCTCACCTTCGGCAGCAACAACATCCGAGCCCTGTACGAGGCGAAGGAGCGCTCGCGCGCTTCCGCCTGAGTGGAAGGAAAACAATGGTCACCGCCATCGAGCTGGAAGAGGCGCTGCTCCCCTCGGACGAGGATGTGCGCTGGTACGCCGAGCACGGCTGGTACCTGTCCAAGAAGCTGTTCACCGACGACGAGGTCGACGCGCTCGTCGAGGCCAGCGAGGCGTTCTACGCCGGGGCGCGCACCCGCCGCCTGCCGCACCGCCCGCCGACGCTCGCATACTGGGAGCCGTCCGCCGGCCAGGTCCAGCGGCACAACGACTACGTGCACTACGAGAGCGACCCGATCGCCGCGATCCTGCGCAAGCCCATCCTCGCCGCCGTGGCGGCTCGGCTCGCCGAGGCCGACGAGATCCGGCTGTTCCAGTCCACGCTCATCTACAAGCCGCCGGTCGCCGCCGAGCCGACCAACCTCGTGCCCTGGCACTTCGACCGGCACTACTGGCAGACCTGCACCTCCGACCGGATGCTGACCGCGTTCATCCCGTTTCACGACTGCGACGAGTCGATGGGCACCATCACGATGGTCGACGGCAGCCACCTGTGGCGGGAGGTCGGCGCGGACGACAGCACCACGCGGCACTTCGCGCACCGCGACCCCGCCCAGCTGGAGCAGCTCCTGCGTGACAACGCCCGCCACAACGGCCAGCGGGTCCGCAAGATCCCGATGGTCATCCCCAAGGGACACGTGAGCTTCCACCACTGCCGCACCTACCACGGCAGCGGCCCGAACCGCTCCAGCCATCCACGCCGGGCGGTCTCGCTGCACCTGCAGGACGGCGACAACCGGTACCGCCGGCGCGTGCTCACCGACGGCTCGCTGGTCCGCTACAACCACGACTACCTCGTACGCCGGGACGCCGGCGGCAATCCCGACTACTCCGACCCCGACTTCTGCCCGGTGCTCTGGCGCACGTCAACGAAGTGAGGCACGCATGTCCCGCTACGACTGGGGTCAGACCCACCCCGGCATCACCGGCCTGGAGAAGGCCGTCGACGAGGCGCGGGTGCGCGTGGTCACCCACCCGCTGTACGCCAGCCTCGACAGCCACGCGGCCATAGTCACGTTCATGGAGCACCACGTCTTCGCCGTGTGGGACTTCATGTCGCTGCTGAAGTCGTTGCAGCGCAACCTCACCTGCGTGCGCGTGCCCTGGGTGCCCACCGGTCCGGCCGCCAGCCGCCGCCTCATCAACGACATCGTGCTGGTGGAGGAGAGCGACGAGCTGCGCGGCGGCTTCATCAGCCACTTCGAACTCTATGTGGACGGTATGGCCGAGGCCGGCGCCGACACGTCGGTGGTGAACGGCTTCGTCGACCTGGTCCGCTCCGGGGTGCATCCGCTGCCGGCGCGGGTCTCGTCACCTTGCGTCCGGCGTACCAGTGCCAGCGTGACCCGCAGCTCGTCGA
>NZ_JAIBNX010000095.1:31149-31876 GCF_026130045.1 Micromonospora sp. CPCC 205371 | reverse complement strand
ACCGCCGCCGCCGCCAGGACCGCCACGGAAGCCGCCGCCGGTGCGACCGCCGCCGCCACCGCCGCCACCGCCGGGACCGCCACCGGGCCGACCGGGGCCACCGCCCGCGGGACGTCCCGGCCGCTGGCTGCCCCCCGCCCGCGGCCCCCCGCGCCCGGGGCCCCGGCACCGCCGCCGGGCGGGGCCGCGGCGGCACCGAGGCGGGGCGGGGCCGCGGCGGCATCGACGCCGGGTTGGGCCGAGGCCCACCGGACGCTGCCGGACGCTGACCGCCGGGCGTGATGCCGAACGGGTTGTTGCCACCGCTGCGGCCACCCGGACGAGGGCCGGGCCGGCTCTGGCCGGAGCCAGGCCCACCGGGACCGCCGGGACCGGACGGACGGGCCGCCTGCGAACCTGGCCGGGGCGGGATCGCACCCGGGCCGGGCCTCGGCCGGGTGGCGCCGTCGGCCGGCGGCTCGCGCCGTGCGGTGTCACGCTGCTGAGCAGCCTGCTGCGCGGCCTTGACCGCCGCCTCCTGCTCCTTCTTCAGTCGGGCCGCGCGTTCCTCCGCCGCGGCGACCTCAATGTCGTGGGCACTGGCCGGTTTCGCCACCGGGGTGGGTGACGGCGGCGCGGGCACCGGGCCACGCGGGCGGCCTCCCCCGGGGACCCCGGGGGGTGCCCGGGGCGGCGGGGCCCGCGGCGGGGGGGGGGGGGCCCGCGGGGGGACCCGCCTCTGCGGGGG
>NZ_JAIBNX010000095.1:27872-31139 GCF_026130045.1 Micromonospora sp. CPCC 205371 | reverse complement strand
GCCTCCCGCGGGAACCGCGGGTGCTGCCGGTGACGACGGCGCCGACGACGGCGCGGATGGCGCCGACGGCGTCACTCGCCTCGGCGGTGCTGGTCGGGCCGACACCCGAGCCGCGGCTGGCGCCGGGGCTGCCGGTGGGGCTGCCGTGGAGGCGGCCTCCCTCGGTGCCGCGGGCGCGCTGCTACCTGCCGCGAACGCGCCACGCAGGCGTCGTGCGACGGGTGCCTCAACCGTGCTGGATGCGGACTTGACGAACTCGCCCATTTCTTTCAACTTGGCGAGAACGGTCTTACTTTCGACCCCGAGCTCTTTCGCAAGCTCGTGTACGCGGGCCTTGCCTGCCACTGCACTCCTCACTCCGAGGTCGTGCGGGCGGCACCCGCAGCGACCTCACTCCTGCACTTGAAGCCTGGTCATTTCAGCGACTTCATCGTGTGCTCATGTCGGTCGTCCTACCTTGCTCTGTCTGCGACCCTCGCCCGACCTGGTGGCCGGTCGTAGTGGTTACCGCACGGATGTGCTCGGCCAGCGCACCGGTGTCAAGGACCCCGGTGACGCGAAGCGCCCTGCCAAAGGCACGACGCCGCTCCGCCAGCGCGAAGCAAGCCGGATCAGGATGCACATGTGCTCCCCGACCCGGCAGTCTACGGGTCGAATCGGGCATGAGGCTGTGGCCAGCCTCACTGGCGACCGCGACAACCCGCAGCAACTCAGCGGCCGGCGCACGCTGCCGGCAACCCACACATGTACGTACCGGCCGCGCACGTCGTACCAAAGGAAAGTCTACCCCTAAGCCTCGGCGACCGCTCCGCCCGGTTCGGTCGCGTGATCACTACCGCCGTGCCGCTGTGGACCGCCCGCCGTCGTCTGGTCGGTATCGGGCCGAATGTCGATCCGCCATCCGGTGAGGCGAGCAGCGAGGCGGGCGTTCTGCCCCTCGCGGCCGATCGCCAGGGAAAGCTGGAAATCCGGGACGGTCACCCTCGCCGTGCGCGCCGCCGCGTCGACGACCTCCACGCGCAGAGCCTTGGCCGGCGAGAGCGCGTTGCCCACGAACGTGGCCGGGTCGTCCGACCAGTCGATGATGTCGATCTTCTCACCATGCAGCTCGCTCATGACAGCGCGCACGCGCTGACCCATGGGTCCGATGCACGCGCCCTTCGCGTTCACGCCGGGCGCCGCCGAGCGGACAGCGATCTTGGTGCGGTGACCTGCCTCACGGGCGATCGCGGCGATCTCGACCGTGCCGTCGGCGATCTCCGGTACTTCCAGCGCGAAGAGCTTCTTGACCAGGTTCGGGTGCGACCGGGAGAGGGTGATCTGCGGTCCGCGGAACCCCTTCGCGACGTGCACCACGACACACCGGATGCGCTGGCCGTGCGCGTAGATCTCGCCCGGCACCTGCTCGGAATGCGGCAACACCGCCTCCAGCTTGCCGAGGTCGACGGTGACGATCCCCTTCTCGGAGCGTGCCTCGTGCGCCTGCACCACACCCGTCACCAGGTCGCCGTCGCGCCCGACGTACTCCCCGAAGTGCACCTCGTCGGTAGCCTCCCGCAGTCGCTGGAGGATCACCTGCTTGGCGGTCATCGCCGCGATGCGGCCGAAGTCGTGCGGGGTGTCGTCCCACTCCCGGACGACATCGCCGTCGGCGTCGAACTCCTGCGCGTACACCAGAGCCGCGCCGGTCTTGCGGTCGATCTCCACCCGGGCGTGCGGCTGGGCGCCCTCGGTGTGCCGGTATGCGGTCAGCAGCGCTGTCTCGATGGCCGCGAGGATCGTGTCGAACGGGATCTCCCGCTCGCGCTCCAAGGCGCGCAGGGCCGCGAGGTCGATGTTCACCTCTCCTCGTCCTCCTCGATCTCGTCGTCTTCATCGTCACCGCGGCTGAACTCGACCTCGATCCGTCCCGGACCAAGATCGGCGTACGCCGCCTCGTGCTGGACGCCGTCTACGTCCAGGACTACACCGGCGTCGTCGGCTGCGACGATCCGGCCGGTCAGCGGACGGCCGGCGGCGGTCACCTTGACCAGCCGACCGGTGTTACGCCGCCAGTGCCGGGGCAGGCTCAGCGGCCGGCTGACCCCACGGGAACCGACCTCCAACTCGTATTCACCCGGCAGCAGGTCACCCTCGGCCTCTTCGGCCGCGTCGAGTGCGGCGGACATCGCCCGGGACACGTCAGCGATCGCGTCGAGGCTCACCCCGCCGTCGCCGTCGATGGCCACCCGTACGACATGACGCCGGCCCACTCGGGAGACGGCGAACTCCTCCAGGTCGTACCCGGCCGCGGCGACCACGGGCTCGACGACGGCGCGCACGCGGTCGGCCGAGACTCGTGGCGGTACGCGGGTGGTGCGGCCACGCTCCGTCATCTCCGCACCCCTTTACCTCGGTGAAGCCCCTGCCAGCAGCCACGGCTTCGTACCACCGGACCCACGCGCCCGGTGGCTGCGCAGAGCGTAACTCGCCGACGCACCTTCGGACCGGCCGGCGCACCGACTTGCGGAGTCGCCGGGGCAAACCTGGAGCGAGGCGGAGGGTTTCCGTGGGGTGCACTGGTACGGGTACGGCAGACTTGGCCGGTGCAAAGCTGGCCGAACGATCGACCGCACGCCGCCCACCGGCCGAAGCGCCGGGGCGTGCTGCGCGCCACCCTCCTGGCGGTGGCCGCGTACCCACTCGCGGGCTGTGACCTCTTCGAATCCGAGCCGGAGCCGGCGGCCAGCCCGGACCCGCTCGCCCCACTGCTCGCCGAGACGCTCGACCTCGCCGCGCGGCACGAGGCGGCCATCGCCGCGTACCCGGAACTGGCCGACCGCCTGACCCCGGTACTGGAAGCGCACCGCCAGCACGCGACCGATCTGGCCAAGCTGACGGGTGCTGCGCCGCCTTCGGCCGCCTCTTCGACTCCCGCCGCTGCGGCCCCCGCGGGAGATGCCAAGGCCACCCTCGCCGCCCTGCGCGCGGCTGAGCAACAGGGCCAGAAGACCGCCGCCGACGCCTGCCTCGCCGCGCCCGCCGAGCGGGCCGCCCTACTGGGCTCGATCTCCGCCGCCCGCGCCACCCACCTGGAAGTGGTCCGATGAAGCAGCACACCGCATGAGCACCTTCGCTGACGCGCTGGCCGCGGAGCACGCCGCGATCTACGCGTACGGGCCGATCGGAGTGCGTCTCACGGCAGCCGCCGTCTCCCCCGCGCGCGCGGCGGGGGCAGGGCCCCGCTCGCGGCGGGGGGCGCCCGGTCTCCACCTGGCGAGCGGGGGG
>NZ_JAIBNX010000095.1:3977-27862 GCF_026130045.1 Micromonospora sp. CPCC 205371 | reverse complement strand
CGCCCGCCGCGACGGGCCGGGGGGGGGGCCCCCCCCCGGCACCCGCCGCCCCCGCCGCGCGCGCGGCGGAGGCAGCGCACCGATCGCGGCGGGACGCGCTGATCCTCAAGCTGACGAGCGAGGGCGCGACACCGTCGCCGGCGGCGCCCGCGTACACGCTGCCCTTTCCGGTCACCGACCAGGCGAGCGCCCTCCGCCTCGCCGTGGAGATCGAGGATCGGACGGCGGCGGTCTGGCGGGCGTGCCTACCCACCGCGACCGGCACCGATCGGGCGACCGCGCTGGCGGCACTGACCGACGCCGCCGTCCGCGCCACCCGCTGGCGCCGCACCGCCACGATCACCCCCGCCACAGTCCCGTACCCCGGCCGCGCCTAGCGCCCCAGCTTGCCTGCGGCATACCGGGTATGCATACTCGGTAGCTATGTCCATCCGCCATGGCCTGCTCGCCCTGCTGGAGCGCGGCCCGATGTACGGCTACCAGCTTCGCGCCGCATTCGAGGAGTCGACCGGCGCTACCTGGCCCCTCAACATCGGGCAGGTCTACACCACGCTCAATCGCCTCGAACGGGACGGCCTCGTCCGTCCGCTGCCGGAGAACGACGGGGGGCAGCGGCCGTACGAGATTACCGAGAGTGGCCGGGCCGAGCTCGCTGTCTGGTTCGCTACACCGATCAACCGCACCGACCGCCCGCGCGACGAGCTGGCGATCAAGCTGGCGCTCGCGATCACGACGCCGGGGGTCGACGTGAAGGCGGTGGTGCAGACCCAGCGCACCGCGACGATGCGCGCGCTCCAGGAGTACACGCGGCTCAAGACCCGCGATGACGACGGCCTCGACCTGCCCTGGAGGCTCGTGCTCGACGCCATGATCTTCCAGGCCGAGGCCGAGGTGCGGTGGCTCGACCACTGCGAGGCCAGCCTCGTCCGACATACCCGCACGCCCCGGACCCCGTCCGCAGCGCCGAGTCCGGCGCCGGCACACAGCGAGGTGACGTCATGAACGTTCTTGAGATCCGCGACGCGTACCGCGTGCACGGCACCGGCGAGGCGGCCGTGCACGCGCTGCGCGGCGTCACGCTCACCGTCGCGCCGGGCGAGCTGGTGGCGGTGATGGGGCCGTCCGGTTCGGGCAAGTCCACGCTGCTCAACCTGGCCGGCGGGCTCGACCGGCCCAGCCGCGGCGACGTGTTCGTCGAGGGCCAGCAGATCGGCAGGATGTCCCGGCGCCAGCTCGCCGCGATGCGACGACGCTCCATCGGGTACGTCTTCCAGGACCTGAACCTGCTGCCCAGCCTGACCGCCGCGGAAAACGTGGCTCTCCCCCTCGAACTGGACGGCGTCGGCGTGCGCAAGGCGCGCCAGCTGGCCGTCGCGGCGCTTGGTGAGGTCGGCCTGGGCGACCTCGCGCCGCGCTTCCCCGACGAGATGTCCGGCGGCCAGCAGCAGCGCGTGGCCATCGCCCGCGCGCTGATCGGCGACCGGCGCCTCGTCCTGGCGGACGAGCCGACCGGCGCCCTCGACTCGCAGACCGGCGAGGCCGTGCTGCGCCTGCTGCGCACCCGTGTGGACGCGGGAGCCGCCGGTGTACTGGTCACCCACGAGGCGCGCCACGCCGCCTGGGCCGACCGGGTGGTCTTCCTGCGCGACGGCGTCATCGTGGACACGTCCGGCCCGCTGACCGAGCCCGAGCAGCTCCTGGAGCCCGCCTCATGAGCGGCTTCGTTAGCGGCTGGCGCACCGCGCTGCGGATCGCCAGCCGGGAGGCGCGCCGCGCCAAGGGTCGCTCGGCGCTCGTCGTCGCGATGATCATGCTGCCGGTACTGGCGCTCAGCTTCGCCGCCGCGAGCTACGACATGTTCAATCTGACGCCCGAGGAGAAGGCCAACCGCGACCTTGGCACCGCCGACGCGCTGGTGGAGTGGGCGTTCACCGGTCCGGTGCAGCAGGCCCCGAACGGCGACGGCTACGGCTCCGACGGGAGCCCTCGCACCACCCCGGTCAGCGGCACCGAACTGCTCGGCGCCCTCCCGGCCGGCAGCCGGATCATCCATTCGCAGCAGGGGCTCACCGATTTTCGCACCGCGAACGGGGTCGGCACCCTCAACGTCTACGGCGTGGACGTGGCGGACCCGCTCGTCGCCGGGTACGTCGCGCTGCTGGACGGGCGCCCGCCGACCGGCGACGCCGAGGTGGCGATCACCAAGAACGCCGGGAAGCGGCTCGGCGCCGGCATCGGCGACACCGTACAGAACGCCGACCGCAGCCGCTCCTGGAAGGTCACCGGGCTCGTCGAGATCCCCTCCGGGCTCCACGAGAACGTGGTGTTCCCGAGCGGTCACATGCCCACGCGCGAAGGCGACTGGGGCGTGAACCGCTGGCTGTGGGACGCGCCCGGCCCGGTCACGTGGGACCAGGTCAAGCAGCTCAACCAGCGTGGCATGGTCATCAAATCCCGCGCTGTCCTGCTCGACCCGCCACCCGCCAGCGAGCTCGGCAACTCGTACGAGAGCGTCGACGCCGAGGCGTTCGCCGTGGGCGGCCTGATCGCCGGTCTGGGCATCCTCGAGGTGGTGCTGCTCGCCGGTCCGGCGTTCGCGGTGGGTGCGCGCCGCCGACAGCGCGACCTCGCGTTGGTCGCCGCCAATGGCGGTACGCCCGCACACCTGCGCCGCATCGTGCTGGCTGACGGCGTCGTACTGGGCACGGTCGGCGCCGTCGTCGGGTTGGTGGCCGGCGTACTGGCCGCATTCGCTGGCCGGCCCCTGATCGAGGAGTACGTGGTACACGCGCGGGCCGGCGGGTACCGGATCTTCCCGCTCGCCCTGGCCGCCATCGCCGGCATCGCGGTCGTGACCGGGCTGCTCGCAGCGCTCGTGCCCGCGTTCACGGCCGCCCGTGCCGACGTGGTGGCGGCCCTGACCGGACGGCGGGGCATCCTCCGCTCCCGCAAGCGATGGCTGGTGCTCGGTATCGCGCTCACCGTGATCGGCACGGCCGCCGCGACGCTCGGCGCCTGGCGGGTCTCGTCGAACATGATCCTGCTTGGCCTCGTCGTGGGTGAGCTGGGCCTGGTGCTCTGCACCCCGTCGCTGGTCGGGCTGATCGCCCGGCTTGGCCGGGTGCTGCCGCTGGCGCCGAGGATCGCGCTGCGCGACACCGCGCGTAACCGGGCCGCGGCCGCACCTGCGATCGCCGCCGTCATGGCCGCGGTGGCCGGCAGCGTCGCCCTCGGCGTCGTGCTCACCGCCGACGAGGAACGCAACCAGTTCGGATACCGGCCGACCTTGGTGACCGGAAACGCGCTGGTCCAGTACTACGCGATGAATCCGGCCGACACCACACAGAAGGCGCCGGACATCAACCGGGTCACGGCGATCGTCAAGGACTCGCTACCGGCCTCCGAGGTCGTCCCGATCGGGAGGGTGACCTGCCCTGCCGGCGCGAAACCCGACGACTTCTGCGGCGCCAGCCCTCGCATCCCCAAGGAGCGGGCCTGCCCGTGGATCGATGCGGGCGGACCCCTGAGCCGCGACGAGCAGCGGAGCGCCCGCAAGGACCCCCGGTGCGACAACGAATACGGCTGGACCACAGGCGGGTACGGGTTGGCGGTCGCCGGGCCAGAGGTGCTGAGCGCCCTGACCGGTGGCACCGGCGACGACCTCGCTCGCGCGAAGTCCACATTGGAGAACGGCGGCGTGCTCGTCAACGATGCGAAGTACATTGTGGACGGGAAGGTGACTCTCGAACTCTACGACCCGTCGACCGACGGCACCATCACGAAGGAAGATGAACAGAACCTGCGCACCATCGCGGTGCCGGGGTACGCCATGACGACGGGCACGCCGGTGTCCGGCACGGTGATCTCGCCGGCCGCGGTCGACAAGACCGGATTCGGCCACGAGCCCTACGGTGTCGTTGTCGACACCAGCCGGATGCCGAGCCAGGCCGAGCAGGACAAGCTGGCCGCCGGACTCCGCGACCTGGACCCCGGTCTTCAGCAGACGGTGGAGGCCGGGCCGCCGGCGAGCAACGACGACCCGACCATGCTGATCCTGGCGGCGGCGGCCGGGCTGATCACGCTGGGTGCGGCGAGCATCGCGACCGGCCTCGCCGCCGCGGATGGCCGCGCCGACCTGTCCACGCTCGCGGCGGTCGGTGCCAGTCCAGGGGTACGCCGGAGGCTGTCGCTCAGCCAGTCAGGTGTGATCGCTGGGCTTGGCTCGGTGCTCGGGGTGCTCGCCGGCCTGGGCGCGTCGGCCGCGGTGCTGTACGCCTTCAACCAGGCGAGCGCGGACCGGTGGCCGGCGGAGACGCCGTACCCGATCGGCGTGCCGTGGGACTCGCTCGCGGTCGTCCTGGTGGTGCCGCTGCTGGCGATGCTCGGGGCGGGGCTGCTGACCCGCTCCCGGCTGCCGATCGAACGCCGCCGCTTGACGTAGGCGACGGGTGGTCCACACTGTGCCGATGGCAGGCATCCGTACCCTCGCCCGTCGGCTCGGTGGAGCAGCCTGGTTCCCCACCCCCGCCCGGATACTGGTCCCGGCCGCCCGCCTGGTCGGCCGGCTCACCGGCGGCCGCGTCGTCGCGCTCGGCATCGTCCCCTCGCTGCTGCTCACCACCACCGGCCGGCGTTCTGGGCAGCCGCGCACCCAGCCCCTACTGTTCGTCCAGGACGGCGACGGGTGGGTGGTGACCGGCTCGAACTGGGGCCAGACCCACCACCCGGCCTGGGCGCTCAACCTGCTCGCCAACCCCAGGGCCACCGTGACGGTCAAGGGTCGCCAGGTACCGGTCGAGGCGCACCTCGCCACGGGCGCCGAGCGCGATCGCCTGTGGCGGTTGGTCACCACCGAGTGGCCGCCGTACGAGGTGTACGTGAAGCGGGCCGGCGGCCGTGAGATCCACGTGTTCCGCCTCACGCCGCTCACCTCGCTCACCTCGTGAGATGCGCATGTTCGCATAGGCGCAGCCCAACGGCCACCTGCCGTTCCACGCCCTCGACGAGATTGACCCGCGGGTCATCGCGAACGAGGGAGACGACATGGGCCACGGGCATCATCACCACCACCATGACGACGGGCACGCGCATGGCGTACCCGAGGTGCTGGACGCTTCCGTACCGGACAGCGAGTTGCCGCCCGCGGACGTCTCGCGGCGCGGTTTCCTGCGCGGCGCGGGCCTGCTCGGAGCCGGCGCGGCGGCGAGCGTCCTGGGCACCGCGGACGCCGCGTCCGCGGACCCGGTAGCGACCACCGCGACCGGCAAGCACGTGATCGGCGGCTATCAGTGGCTGGCCGGCGACCATCACATCCACACGCAGTACAGCAGCGACGCCATGTATCGCGTCGTCGACCAGGCGAAGCACGCTCGCGCGTACGGCCTCGACTGGATGGTCGTCACCGACCACGGCAGCGTCACGCACGCGAAGATCGGCGTGGACAAGGTCAACCCGGACATCGTCGCGGCCCGTGCCGAGCTGCGCGACCTGCTGGTCTTCCAGGGGCTGGAGTGGAACATCCCGGCAGCCGAGCACGGCACGGTATTCGTCGCTCCCGGACCCGACGAGGTCGCGGTGCTGAAGGAGTTCGAGAACGGGTACGACGGCGCGGTCAAGAACGCCACGGCGCCGACCCCCGAGAACGAGGCGCTCGCGCTCGCGGGCATCCGGTTCCTCGGGGAGGCCGTCCGGAAGCGTCGCGTCGAGTCCGCGCTCTTCCTCGCCAACCACCCGGCCCGGCGCGGCGTGGACTCGCCCCACGAGATCCGGGCCTGGCGGGACGCCGACCCAACCGTCGCGGTCGGTATGGAAGGCGCGCCCGGCCACCAGGCGGCCGGCATCAAGGCACCGGGCGGGCCGGGTAGCGGCCGTGGCTTCTACAACGGCAGCCCGAGCCCCGCGTCGTTCGCCGGGTATCCGCTGGAGAGCTACCGCACGTGGGGTGGCTTCGACTGGATGACGTCCACTGTGGGCGGTCTGTGGGACAGCCTCCTCGCCGAGGGCAAGCCCTGGTGGATCAGCGCCAACTCCGACTCGCACGTGACCTATTTGGACACTTCGGCGCGCGGGCCGAACAGCGACTTCGAGGCGAACGGCAAGTACAACGATCCGGTGTACGGCGGGCAGGTACTCAACACGGCGGGTGATTTCTGGCCGGGCTATTACAGCCGCACGCACGTGGGCGCGGCCGGGTTCGGGTACCGCGCCGTGATGGCGGGGCTGCGCGCCGGGCGGGTCTGGGTCGACCACGGCGGCCTGATCAGCGGGCTGGACGTGCGGGTGCACGCCGCGCGCCAGCACCGCGAGACCGGCGCTCCCCTCGGTGGCGTGCTGAAGGTCAAGCGCGGCACGCCGATGGTCATCACGATCCGGATCGACCTGGCGGACACCCCGAACTGGGCCCAGTTCGTGCCGGTGCTCCAGCGGGTCGACGTCATCACCGGAACGGTCACCGGGCCGGTGGCGGACGGTGACACGTTCACCGCGCCCACGGCACGCGTCGCGGAGTCGTTCGAGGTCAGCCAGCGCACCGGCACGGTCTCGTTCCGGTACCCGCTGGGCACCGCGAGCGAGCCGTTCTACGTGCGGCTGCGCGGCACCGACGGCAAGCGCAGCCAGCCCGGCCTCATGGGCGCCGCTGTCGACCCGTCCGGTCCGGCGCTCGACGTGGTCGGCGACGCGGACCCGTGGAACGACCTGTGGTTCTACGCCAACCCGATCTTCGTGCTGCCGTCGTGAGATACCTCGGCGTCAGCCTCGGCCACGCCACCGACCGGGAGGCCGAGCACTGGCTCGGCTCGCTCGACCTCCCGGTCGGGGTCGAGGCGTGTACCCACCTCACCCGTACGCCGTACCCGCACGTCGCGATCAGCGTGGCGGTGCCGGAGGGTGCGCGGCTGGCCCTGCCGCCCGTCGCGGCCGATCTGACCGCGGCCTCCGGCGAGGCCGCCGCCGCACACGCCGCCGGGAGGTCCGGGCGCGCGGTCCTGTTCCGCGGCGTCGGCTTCCTTCTGGGTACTGTCACCGTCGCGGAAGTGCTGGCGCACACGGCGATCGGCCGAGTCACCGTACTGGGCGGCGGCTCAGCCGAGCCGGACCGGCTACTCGTCACGCGCGACTTCGTCCGGCCACAGTGGACCGATGGCGTACTGGCACTCGTGACGATGCCCGCCATCGATGGCCAACTGGTGCCGTTCGAGGTTCCCGACCCGACGCCCTGCTGCGCCGACCACCACTAGATCTATGGAGCCGAGGTCACTTCCAGGCGGGTGGCGGATTCCGGCACCAGTCCCAATTGGACGGTCTGGCGCGGCAGGACGGCGTCGAGCGCCCAGTCGACGGCGGTGCGGAGCCGGTTGCCCGGCAACGCGAGCAGGTGGTAACCCGACGTGACCAGCTTGGCGGGCGGCCCGGCGAGTGGTATCCGCAGCGGGTTGGCGGTCGCCTGCCAGCCCCCGAGGTCCACCACGAACCCGAGATCGGTGTGCCGGTACGCCCGCTTCTTGCCCTGCCCGTACGACGCGGCGACATTGCGCGCGGCGAGCTTGCCCTGCCGGCTGGCGTGTTGCGCGGTCATCGTGGTGATCTCGCCGGGCCGGGTCAGGTCGGGCACCGCCGCCGCATCCCCGCACGCGAACACCTCGGGGTGACCCGGCACGTTGAGGTACTCGTCGACCACCAGCCGACCCTTTGTGGTGGGCAGCCCGAGGTCGGCGACCAGCGGATCGGGCCGTACCCCGACGCACCAGATCAACGTGCGGGTCGACACGAAGGTGCCATCGGTGAGGTGTACGCCGTCGTGGGTGGCCTCCTTGACCGAGGTACCCATGCGCACGTCGACGTCGCGCTCGCGGAGCACCCTGTCGGCGGTTTTCGACAGCCGCTGGTCCAGTTCGGGCAGCACTCGGTCGGCGACGTCGAGCAGCATCCAGCGCACCGGCTGGTCGAGCAGCCGGCGGTGGTCCTTGACCAGGTCGCCGGTGAAGAGCGCGCCGTGCGCCGCCACCTCGGTACCCGTGTAGCCGGCACCGACCACGACGAACGTGCACCGGGCGGCCCGCTCGTCGGGGTCGTCCGTCAGGTCGGCCATCTCGATCTGGCGGGTGACGTGGTCGCGCAGGTACAGCGCCTCGGGCAGCCCGCGGAAGCCGTGCGCGTGCTCGGCCACCCCGGGGATAGGCAGCAGCTTGTTGACGCTGCCGGCGGCGAGCACGAGCCGGTTGTAGTCCAGGTCGCGGTACCGGCCCTCGGCGTCGGAGTAGATCACCTTGCGCCGCTCCAGGTCGATGCCGGTCGCCTCGCCGAGCACCAGACGCACGCCGGGCAGTGTCGCGGGCAGCGATACCGACACCCGCCGCGGCTCCAGGACGCCGGTGGCCACCTCGGGCAGCAGCGGTACGTAGAGGAAGTAGTCGGTCGGGTTCAGCAGCACGATCTCGGCCCTGCCCCGGGCGAGCTTGCTCAGCTTGCGGGCTGCCTGGTACCCGGCGAAGCCGGCACCGATGATCACGATCTTTGGTCGGCTCATCTGCCCGCCCTACCCGGGCGGTCGTGGATCAAACGTGCTGGCACTATCGGTAGCATGCGCCGCCTCGTCATGTGGGACATCGACCACACGCTCATGTACGCCGGAGGGGTGGGACAGATGGCCCTCGGCGCCGCGTTCACCGCGGCCACCGGCCTTCCATACCGCGAGACGGCGCTGATGGCCGGGCGCACCGATCGAGACATCGCGGTCCAGACGTTCACGCTCCACGGCGTCGCGGACTACGAGCCGCACCTCGACGGCTTCTTCGACGTGGTGGTCGCCGAGTTCCTGACCCGCCAGCACCTGGTACGCGAAAAGGGCCACCTGATGCCGGGCGTACCCGACGTGCTGACCGCTCTCGGCGGCTGGCCGCACGTCGTGCAGACCCTGGTCACCGGCAACCTACGACCGATCGCCGAGGCCAAGCTCGCCGCGTTCGGGCTGACCGGGCTGGTCGACATGGAGATCGGCGGGTACGGCACCGAAGACGTCGTACGCGCCACGCTGGTGCGGCGCAGCCTGGAGCGGGCCACCGCACTGCACGGCGAGTTCAGCGCCGCCGACGTATTCGTGGTCGGCGACACCGTGCACGACGTGACCGCCGCGCTGGCCAACGGCGTCACGGCGATCGCGGTTGCCACGGGCGGCACCACGGCCGCTGACCTGGCCGCCGCCGGGGCGCACATGGTGCTCGACGACCTGGGCGACGTCGAGGCGGTCGTGCGACTGCTCGCGGGGGCACCCGACTGACGGCGGGTCACCGTACCCTTACCGGATGACCGTAAATCGACGTACGTTGATCAAGGCCGCCGGTGCCGCGCCCTTGGCTCTGGCCGTCACACCATCTTCGGGGCGACCGCCCGTGACGGTGCGGGTCGCGACCCCGTTCGCGGCCGGGCACATCCTGGCCGACACCGCGCTGAAGTTCAAAGAGGAGCTCCAAGCCGACACGCGCGGGCGGCTCACCGTCGAGGTGGCGACGTCGGTGCTCAACGAGCAGACCATCAACCCGGCGATGATCCCCTGCGACCCGGCCGAGCGGGTCGCAGACATCATCCTCACCGGCGGCCAGCCGATCCAGGACTACGCCCCGGCCTACTTCTTCTTCAACGGGCCGTATGTCATCCAGGACTACGCCCACTTCCTGCGCGTATGGGACAGCCACCTCGGTGCCGAGGCGCGCGCGCTGGTCAAAACGGGTGGCAACCTGGTCTCGCTGGGCACCGTCTATCGGGGGTTCCGGCAGTTCACGTCGAACCGGCCGATCGTCGTGCCCGCCGACCTCGCCGGCATCAAGCTGCGCCTCCCACCCGTTCCCGACTGGGTCACGGTGTGGCAAGCCCTCGGCGTCACGCCCGTGGAGGTGCCGCTGACCGGCATCTACGAGGCCCTGCGCACGGGCGTGGCCGAGGCCTCCGAGGGCGACCTGACCCAGATCTCCTCGCTCCGCCTGTACGAGGTGCAGTCGCACCTCACGCTCACCGGCCACCTGGTCGGCTTCGGGCTGGCCGCCGCCAACGCATGCTTCCTGCGCGACGTGCCGTGGCCGCACAAGGTACGCCGAGCGATGCGCCGCGCAACCGAGTGGGCCAGCCAGTCGATGGCCGACCAGGAGGCCGGCCTCCAGACCCAACTGGAGCAAGCCGGCATGACGGTCGTGACCCCCGACGCCGCCGCGATCGAGGCCGCCGCCCGCCCCGCAATCGACACCCTGTTCGCAACCAGGTGGACGGTCACAACCTGGTCCGAAATCAACGCCCTCTAACCGTCCCGTCGACCACCTACTCTCCCCGCCCGCCCACTCTCCCCGCCCGCCCACTCTCCCCGACCGCCAACTTTCGCCGATCAAGGGCGAATGCACGTGGTTTGATCGCCGATCCACGTGCATTCGCCCTTGATCAATGGGATTGGCCTTGATCGCGGCGCCGCCGGCCGTGTGCGCGCGGCTCAGTCGGCAGGGGTACAGGTAGTTGGGGTGCTAGCTGCGGGAAAGCGCCACCCCGTCCGAACAGCGAAGGTCGATCATGTTTTGATGGGGACATGCCGGTACAGCCCGACCCCGACACTCGCCGTGAGCAGCCCACGCGGCGGCCGGCGGGGCCCCGCACCAAGTGGGTACCGGTGGAGGAACTCTCGCCCCTGGCCCGCGCCCTGCTCAGCGACGATCTTGGCGGCCGCGACGTGGTACCGGCCCACGTGGCCACCCGAGTGACG
The DNA here is from genome assembly GCF_026130045.1 of Micromonospora sp. CPCC 205371. Classification (GTDB taxonomy): domain Bacteria; phylum Actinomycetota; class Actinomycetes; order Mycobacteriales; family Micromonosporaceae; genus Phytohabitans. Next base: position 17,121 of record NZ_JAIBNX010000095.1, on the reverse strand, counting down.
GCGCAGGCCGACGAGTGGAGCGCGCACGGCTTCGACGCGGAAACCCTGCGCCCCTGGCAAGACATGGACCCGGCAACGGCGGCTTACCTCGTGGAGCGCGGCGTCGAACCACGCGTCCTTGACCTGCCGGTGGCGGCGTTCGCAAACACGCAGCCCGTGCCACTGCGGCTGGCGATCACCACCGGCCGGATCACCGTGGAGCGGGCATACGAGTTGCTGGTCCTGACCGGCGAACACCAGGAGCCAGTGCCACCCGCCCTGCAATCACCAGTAACCCCCGAACCACCACGCGCACCGGAACCGCCTAAAACGGGACAAAAGGTCGCACCGGTCCTCTTCTCCCACGCCACGATCCCGACCGACAACCTGCCCTGACCACCCAGCCGTCAATCCAGACCACACCACGCCATCCACGCCCGCATCATCCGGCGCGCTGTCCATGCGACCGCCCCGCGCAGCCCACGCGGCCACGCAGTGCCCCCGCGCGGCGGCCTGCCGCCGGACGGCCCTCTGCCTCCGCCGATCAAGGGCGAATGCACGTGGTTGGATCTCTTTTCCGCGTGCATTCGCCCTTGATCCATGCAGATGTCCTTGATCGGAGGCGTTGCGTTAAGCGCGTGAGGCAGCTGTCAAGATCGCCGTTCCGCGAGAGGCTCGCCGCACGGATTGGGACAATCCGGTCGTGCCCGGCACCTAGCGCGCCGGGTCGGCTGCGGTGGTCGGGCTTGGCACGGCGCCGGATCGCTTAACTCAACGTCGTTGTCTCCTTGATCGCCGCTGTTGAGTCGGGCGATCGACACCGCGGCGAAAGTTCGGCGCCACCCATGCCGCGCCGGCAGCCAGGCCGCGTTGCCGGGATGCCGGGATGCCGCAGCGCCCGATGGCGCCGCAACCTCGCCCTCGATCAAGGCCGATTGCGTTGATCAAGGGCAAATGCACGCGGAAATGAGATCGAACCACGTGCATTCGCCCTTGATCGGCGGGGAGAGCCGATGGCAGGGAGAGCCGACGGCGGGGAGAGCCGACGGCAGGGAGAGCCGACGGCGGGGGAAGGGCGATGGCGGGGGAAGGGCGACGGCGCGGACAGGCGCGCGAAGAGCGTCACGGCGGCGTGGACGAGCGGCGCGGCGTCACGGCGGCGTGGACGAGCGGCGCGGCGTCACGGGCGGCGTGGACGAGCGGCGTCGGGCGGGACCGGCGTGGGGCGCGAGCGGGCCGACTGCGCGGAGTGGGAGGGCTAGGGAGCCGGTGGGGCTACGGGGTTGGGGAGGGCGCCGCCGAAGCGGCGGTCGCGTTGGGCGTACAGCTCGCAGGCGTACCACAGATGGCGGCGGTCGAAGTCGGGCCACAGTGTGTCGAGGAAGACCATCTCGGCGTACGCGCTCTGCCAGAGCAGGAAGTTCGACGTGCGCTGCTCCCCCGACGGCCTCAGGAAGAGGTCCACTTCGGGCACCTCGGGGTGGTACAGGTAGCGCGCCACCATCTTTTCGTTGACCTTGTCAGGGTCGACCTTGCCGGCCGCGACGTCGCGCGCGATCGCGGCCGCCGCGTCGGCGATCTCGGCTTGGCCGCCGTAGTTGACGCAGAACTGCAGGGTCAGCGTCGAGTTGTGCCGCGACATCTGCTCGGCGGTCACCAGCTCGGTGATCACGCTCTTCCATAGCCGCCCGGGCCGGCCCGACCATACGACCCGCACGCCGAGGTCGACCAGTTGGTCGCGGCGGCGCCGGATGACGTCGCGGTTGAAGCCCATCAGGAAGCGCACCTCGTCGGGCGAGCGCCGCCAGTTCTCGGTGGAGAACGCGTACGCCGACAGGTACGGGATGCCTAGCTCGATGGCGCCCTCGATGGCGTCGAAGAGCGAGTATTCGCCCTGCTCGTGTCCCTTTGTCCGGGGCAGACCGCGCTCCTTGGCCCACCGGCCGTTGCCGTCCATGACCATCGCCACGTGCCGCGGCAGGCTGTCTTTCGGCAGCGCGGGCGGGCGGGCACCCGACGGGTGCGGCGTGGGCGGGACGGGCTCCCGGCGAAGCGAACGGGAACGGGAACGGATCAAGGTCAACCCCTATCAACGAGCGGCAGCGAGCGTAACCCGCGCTCCAGGTGCCACTGCAAATGCGCGGCGACCAGGCCGCTGCACTCGCGCCGCGTCGCGTTTTCGGTGCCGTCGGCTATCCGCCAGTTGCCGGACGTCAGGGCGGACATCAGGTCGATCGTGGCGGGTGCGGGGTGCGCCGCTCCCGGCGGGCGGCAGTCGGGGCAGACGGAGCCGCCGGCGGGTACCGAGAAGGCGCCGTGCCGCCCGGGGGTGCCGCACACCGCGCACTCGGCCAGCGCGGGTGCCCAGCCGGCGAGCCCCATGCCGCGCAGCAGGTACGCGTCGAGGATCAGCGTGTTGGCGTGGGCGCCCTCGGCGAGCGCTCGCAGTGCGCCCAGGGTGAGCAGGAACAAGCGCAGCGTCGGCTCGGCCTCCACCGGGGTGAGCCGCTCGGCCGTCTCGGCGATCGCGCTGGCGGTCGTGTATCGGGGGTAGTCGTCGAGGAACCGCTTGGCGTACAGCTCGATGCCCTCGACCTGCCGCACGGTGTGCAGCCCGGTGCCCTCGGCGAGCTGCAGGTCGACGTGCCCGAACGGCTCCAGCCGGCCACCGAACCGCGACGTGGTCCGCCGTACCCCTCGCGCCACCGCCCGGATACGGCCGTGCCGGCGGGTCAGCAGGGTGATGATCCGGTCGGACTCGCCCAGCTTCTGCACGCGCAGCACCACCGCGTCGTCGCGGTAGAGCGGCTTGCTGTATCCCGGCACGAACCCCATTCTGCCCCGGCTCCGCCCCTACAGATCTCAGGGTCTTATCGGGTGCTGATCCGGATGTGGCATCCGGGACGGCGGCATACGGTCCAGTCATGGTTTCCCGCGTGCTGCCCGCCGCCGTCTTGGGTGCGGCCCTGGTCGCCACGCTCGCCGCCTGCGGCGAGGTGGCCTACACCCGGCTCGAGTTCAATGACACCGAAAACGTCGCGATCACCGAGATCCGCGTCGAGCCGGGCAGCGGCGACATCACGGTGCAGACCGGCGACACCAAGCAGGTGGAGATCCGCCGCATGGTTCGATACCGCTCCAACGAGCCCGACACGTCGTACAAGATCGAGGGCACCACGCTGGTGCTCGACGCCGACTGCGGGAACTGGTGCTCGATCACCTACGAGGTGACGGCTCCAAAGGGCGTCGCGGTACGGGGTGGCAGCGACTCCGGCAACATCAACCTATCCGGAGTGTCCACGGTGGACATGCAGATCGACTCAGGCAACTTCACGGTGACCGACGCGACCGGCAAGGTGACCGCCGAGACCGGCTCGGGCAACGTGATCGTGCGGGGCGCGACGGGCGGCGTCGACCTGAAGACCGGCTCCGGCAACATCGACGCCGACCGGCTGGGCGGCCCGCAGAACACCGCGCGCGCCGACTCCGGCAACATCGGGCTGGAGCTCAACGCGCCGGGCGCGGTCACGGCCCAGGCCGACAGCGGCAACATCCGGGTACGCGTGCCGTCGGACAGCTACCAGGTCGATGCGCGCACCGACTCTGGACGTACCGACATCGAGGTGCCGGACCTGCCGGACGGCAAGCACCTCCTCGACCTGAGCACCGACAGCGGCAACATCACGGTAAGCCGGGCATAGCGGGGCCTAGAGAGGCTCGCCCAAGGGGTGCTCGCAGAAGAAGCCACCGAGCCGCTCACCGTCGACCGGGTCCAACGACGCCGCGTACGCTTCGGCATCGTCGAGCGGGTGATAGCCGATCTCCTCACCCTCGGCCAGCGACAGCCAGCGGCGGGTGTTCCGGCTGATGCCCCACACCACCCGGTAGCCGGTGTGGTCGGTCGTCAGGCACGCCTCGACCAGCCGGGCACAGTCGTCCGGGGAGAGCCACAAGTCGAGCAGGTCGCCCAGCGGCTCCGCGAAGCAGGCACCGAGCCGCAAGGCGAACACACTCATGCCGAACCGGTCTGCGTACAGGCTGCCGAGCGACTCCACCGCCGCCTTGCTCCAGCCGTAGTAGGTGTCTGGCCGGGCGGGCGCGGTCGCCGGCAGCGCCTCGGTCCGAGGGTAGAAACCCGCGGCGTGGATGGTGGAGGCGAGCACGACGCGGCTCACGCCAGCGTCGCGGGCGGCGTCCAACACCGCGCGGGTGCCGTCGACGTTGAGTCGCTGCAGGTCCGCCCAGCTTCGCTCGACCGGGTACGCCGCCAGGTGCAGCACCGCGTCGACATTGGCGACCGCCCGCGCGAGCGTCTCAGCGTCGGTCAGGTCGCCTTCGATCAGCGTCTCGCCGGGACCGGCCGGCTCCTGGCGAGCCACGTCGAGCAGGCGCAGCTCACGCCTGGGGCGGGCCAGCCGGGGCCGGAGCATGCGGCCGACGCGACCGGCCGAGCCGGTGACGAGCAGCCGCCCGTCCAATTCAGAAGCCCAGCTTGCGGAGCTGCTTTGGATCGCGCTGCCAGTCTTTGGCGACCCGGACGTGCAGGTCGAGGTACACCTTGCCGCCGATCAGCCCTTCGATCTCGTGCCGGGCGCGGGTGCCGACCTCCTTGAGCCGGCTGGCCTTGGCGCCGATCACGATCGCCTTCTGGCTCTGCCGCTCGACGTACACGTCGGCGTAGATCTTGGTGAGCGCGCCCTCGCGCATCATCTCCTCGACCACGACGGCGATCGAGTGCGGCAGCTCGTCGCGGACGCCCTCCAGCGCCGCCTCGCGGATCAGCTCGGCGATCAGCACCTGCTCGGGCTCGTCGGTGAGCATGTCGTCCGGGTAGAGCTGCGGTGACTCCGGCAGGTAGCCGGAGATCACGTCGATCAGCGTCTCCACCTGGTACCCCGAGACCGCACTAACCGGTACGACCTCGGCGAACTCGCCCAGCTCGCTGACCGCGAGGAGCTGTTCGGCGAGCCGCTTCTTGTCGACCAGGTCGGCCTTGGTGACCACGGCGAGCACCGACGCCTTCAGCTCGGCCAGCTCTCCGGTGATGAACCGGTCGCCGCGGCCGATCTCCTCGTCGGCAGGGATGCACAGGCCGATCACGTCGACCTCGCTCCAGGTCGCCCGCACGAGGTCGTTGAGGCGCTCGCCGAGCAGCGTGCGCGGCCGGTGCAGGCCGGGGGTGTCGACGAGTACGAGCTGGGCCTCGGGCCGGTGCAGCACGCCTCGGATGACGTGCCGAGTGGTCTGCGGCTTGCTGGACGTGATGGCGATCTTCTGCCCGACGATCGCGTTCATTAGCGTCGACTTACCAGCGTTCGGCCGCCCGACAAAGCACGCGAACCCCGCCCGGTACGTCACGAAGTCACCGTGCCGAGGACGGTGCCGCTCGGCGCCACGACGTGGATCGGCGCGTCGGCGGCCAGGTCGCGCACGGCGGCGTGACCGGCACCGTCGAGAGTGGACGCCTCGGTGACGACGGCCGCCGCCTCCAGCCGGGTCGCGCCAGCGGCCACGGCGGACGCCACGGCCAGCTGAAGCGCGGTGAGCGTGAGCGAGGGCAGCGCCACATTCGCCGCCGCGTACGTGCGCCCGTCCTGGTCGCGCACGGCGGCGCCCTCGACGGCGCCGATCCGGGCCCGCGCGCCGCGGGCGAGCGTGACCAGCTTGGCGTCTTCCGCCTCCAGCACGGCGGGCGCGGCAGTGGGCTCAGGCATCTGCGGGTTGCCTTTCCTGTTCGGGTACTTCGGCCTGGACCTCGGCGTCGAGGTCGCGGCGGACGAGGACGGAGTCGATGCGGTTGCGCCGGCCGGTGGTGCCTTCGGCGACCAGCCGCAGCCCGCCCACCGTAGCCTCCGCACCCGGGATCGGTACGCGGCCCAGGGCCTGTGCGAGCAGACCACCGACGGTTTCGACCTCGTCGGCGGGAAGCTCGACGTCGAACAGCTCGCCGAGGTCTTCGACCGGCAGCCGGGCGGTGACGCGTACCGCGCCGTCGTCGAGCCGCTCGATCGGCGGGCGCTCCACGTCGTACTCGTCGGTGATCTCGCCGACGATCTCCTCCAGGATGTCTTCGATCGTGACCAACCCGCCGGTGCCACCGTACTCGTCGACGACGATCACCAGGTGCGTGCGGGCGGCCTGCATCTCGGAGAGCAGGTCGTCGACCGGCTTGGATTCGGGGACGAAGGTGGCCTCGCGCATCAGCTCGGCGACCGCCATGGCATCGGCCGCCGGATCACCGCTCTGCGTGCGGCGCACCACGTCTTTCAGGTACAGGATGCCGAGGACGTCGTCGACGCTCTCCCCGATCACCGGGATGCGCGAGAAGCCGGAGCGCAGGAAGAGCACGAGCGCCTGCCCCAGCGACTTGTGCGACTCGATCCACACCATCTCGGTGCGTGGCACCATGACCTCGCGCGCGATGGTCTCGCCGAGCGCGAACACCGAGTGGATCATCTGCCGCTCGCCGTGCTCCACGACGCCGCGCTGCTCGGCGAGGTCGACCAGCTCGCGGAGCTCCACCTGGGTGGCGAACGGGCCCTCCCGGAAGCCGCGGCCGGGTGTCACCGCGTTGCCGATCAAGATCAGCAGCGACGCTAGCGGGCCGAGCGCGCGGCCCAGCCAGCGCACCAGCGGCGCCGTGGCGCGCCCGACGGCGTACGCGTGCTGGCGGCCGATCGTACGCGGGCCGACCCCCACGACGACGAAGCTGATCACCGTCATCGCACCCGCCGTGACCAGGGCGGCGGTCCAGCCGGCGTCGAACGTGTCGACCGCCACCAGGGCGACCAGCGTGGTGGCGGTCAGCTCGCAGAGCAGCCGCAGCAGGAGCAGCAGGTTGAGGTGCCGGACGACGTCGGACGCCACGATCTGTAGGGCACGCGCTCCGCGTACCCCTTCTCTGGCAAGCTCGGCGGCGCGCGCGTGCGAGACGGCGCCGAGCGCGGCGTCGGTCATCGCGAAGATGCCCGCCAGGACGACCAGCCCGGCAGCGGAAAGCAGGAGCTGGAGGTCTGGTAAGCCACCCGCTGCGGCGGCCTCCGCGAGCATCATGGTCTGCGGGTGGCCCGCCAGCTGGACAGCAGACGGGCCTGCAGCGCGAACATCTCTCGCTCCCCCCCGGGCGGGGCGGGGGGGAGGCGGAGCGGGCGCGGGGCGCGGGGGCCGGGCAGCAGGTGGAGCCCGCCGGCGGCGGGGTGGCCGGCGGTGGCCGCCTGCTTGGCCGCCACCTCCGGGCACAACACGATGTCGCCGAGGAGGGCCGGCTCGCCGGAGCCGGCCTCACCTGGGCCGTGGTCGACGCTGCCCTCGTCCATGGGGAACGCGAGCACGTCGGTGGGACCGTCGCTGCCCATCCACCGATGGTTCAGCTCGGTCATGTATTCCATGTCGACAAGCAGCACGGACAGCTCGGCGAGCGGGTTGACACCCATCTCGTCGAGGGTGTGCCTGGCGACGGCCAGCACCGCGTCGGTGTCGACGCTGACGCCGGACTCGTTGGCGATCTCGATGGACAACGCGCTATCTCCCGATCGACTCAGCGACGCCGGCCCGCGCGCGCGGTGCGTCCGGGCACGGCGTGCACGCCCTGGCCACTCTGCGACTCGCGCTCGGCGTCCCACCGGGCGTAGGCGTCGACGATGTCGCTGACCAGCCGGTGGCGCACCACGTCGGAGCTGGAGAGCTGCGCGAAGTGGACGTCTTCGACGCCATCCAGGATGTCACGGACAACCTTGAGCCCGCTGGTGGTCCCACCGGGTAGGTCGACCTGGGTGACGTCGCCCGTCACCACGATCCTGGAGCCGAAGCCGAGCCGGGTGAGGAACATCTTCATCTGCTCGGGCGTGGTGTTCTGCGCCTCGTCGAGGATGATGAACGCGTCGTTGAGCGTGCGACCCCGCATGTACGCCAGCGGCGCGACCTCGATCGTGCCCGCCTGCATCAGCCGCGGGATCGACTCGGGGTCGAGCATGTCGTGCAGCGCGTCGTACAACGGCCGCAGGTACGGGTCGATCTTCTCGTACAGCGTGCCGGGCAGGAAGCCGAGCCGCTCCCCCGCCTCGACGGCCGGCCGGGTCAGGATGATCCGGTTGACCTGCTTGGCCTGGAGCGCCTGCACGGCCTTGGCCATCGCAAGGTACGTCTTGCCGGTGCCCGCGGGGCCGATGCCGAACACGATGGTGTGCCCGTCGATCGCGTCGACGTAGCGCTTCTGCCCGAGCGTCTTGGGCCGGATGGTCCGACCGCGCCGGGAGAGGATGTTGAGCGTAAGAACCTCGGCGGGCCGCTCGGCCGTGCCCTGCTCGAGCATGCCGACGGTACGCCGTACGGCGTCGGTGGTCAGTGTCTCACCCTTCTCGATCAGCTCGAGCAACTCGGTGAAAAGGCGCTCGGCCAGCGCGTTGTCGGCCGGCGCTCCGGTAATGGTGATCTCGTTGCCGCGCACGTGGACGTCGCTTTGCAGGGACCGCTCGACGAGCCGAAGGATCTCATCCCCGGCGCCGAGCAGGTTCACCATGATCTGCGAGTCAGGAACCGTGATCTTGGTCTGCACGCGGGTCTGCCCGGTGGGGGATGCTGTCGTCATAAGTCTGGCCCGTGGGCCAACGCCACCTGCTTCCGTCTCGTGTGCTGCATGAGTACCCCTCATCGTATCGGCTCAACGCCTACAACACCGCGCCCATTTCGCCTCGGGCGGATGTTTGGTGACGGACGGCGACCGAAATCTTTTCGGGACGTTCGGTGGATGGCTACATCCACCGAACAGGGGATTCGAGATCTTCAAAGCTTTTCCAGTATCACCGACGGTGACCTGCGTCACTCTGGACAAACCACCCTAACGGAGGCACCAGTGGCTGAGCAGCGCCGTACTCCCGGAGCCGCCCCAGGCCACCCGTGGCCCCCGAACCGCCCCGGGCAGTGGCCACCCCACAAGCCGGAATACCAGGCGAGCCGGCCCACACCGGCCCGCCCGAAGCGCCGTGCCGACGCGAGTCCGTGGCATTGGCTGCTCTTTATTCCGATCGTCGTGCCGCTCTTGACGCCGCTGTACAACCGGATCGAGCCGACGCTGCTGGGGCTGCCGTTCTTCTACTGGTGCCAGCTCGCGTTCGCCCTACTGGCCTCGGTGATCATCGCGATCGTGCACGTCGCCACCAAGGACAAGTAGGGACATGCCCACATTCGCCGACCACCAGGTCGAGTTTTGGATCTTCGCGTTCATGTTCGGTCTGGTCACCGTCATGGGCTTCTGGGCCGCCCGGTGGCGCCGCCCGGACAACATCCACACGCTGGAGGAGTGGGGACTCGGCGGCCGAGCGTTCGGCAACTGGGTCACGTTCTTCCTGCTCAGCGGCGACGTCTACACCGCCTACACGTTCGTGGCGGTGCCCACGCTGGTCTTCGGCGTCGGCGCCTCCGGCTTCTTCCCGATGCCGTTCCTGGTGATCGTTTACCCGATGCTCTTCGTGGTGCTGGCCCGCTTCTGGTCGGTGTGCCACGTGCACGGGTTCGTCACTCCGGCGGAGTTCGTCCGGGCCCGGTTCGGCTCCCGGACACTCGCGCTCGGCGTGGCCGTGACCGGAATCCTGGCCACGATGCCGTACATCGCGCTCCAGCTCATCGGCATCGAAGCGGTGTTCAAGGTGATGGGCCTGCCGGAGGGGTGGCCACTCACCGCCGCGTTCATCGTCCTCGCGCTGTACACGTTCAACTCGGGGCTCCGCGCGCCGGCGCTGATCTCGATCGTCAAGGACTCGCTGGTGCTGTGGACCGTGCTGGCCGCGTTCCTGATCGTGGCCTCGCACTCGGGCGGCTGGGAGACGGTCTTCCGGGTCGCGGAGACCAAGTACGCCACGTCGGAAAGCACCACCGACGGGCTCCTGCTCGCGCCCAGCAGCCAGCTCAACTACATCACGCTGGCCATCGGGTCGGCGCTCGCGCTCTTCCTGTACCCGCACACGCTGACCGGCGTCCTCGCCTCCCGGAACCGGGCCACGCTGCGCCGCAACCTGTCGGTCCTGCCGCTGTACACGCTGACGCTCGGCGTGCTCATGCTGGTCGGGTTCGCGGCGATCCTCAGCGACATCCAGCCGGTCGGCGGCGACCGCAACACGGTCGTGCCGCTGTGGTTCGACGAGAACTTCCCGGCCTGGAGCGCCGGGCTGGCGTTCGCCGCGATCGGCGTGGGCGCGATGGTCCCCGCCGCGATCATGTCGATAGCCGCCGCGAACCTCTTCACCCGCAACATCTACAAGGAGTTCATCCGGCCGGAGGCGACGCCCGCCGAGGAGACCCTGGTCAGCAAGATCGCCTCGCTGGCCATGAAGTTCGGCGCGGTGATCTGCATCCTGATGCTGAACACCCAGTTCGCCATCGACCTCCAGCTCATCGGTGGCGTCTTCGTCATGCAGACGCTGCCGGCGGTCGCCATCGGGCTCTTCACCGCCTGGCTGCACCGGTGGGCACTGGTCGCGGGCATCATCGCCGGTCTCACCACCGGCCTCGTGATGCTGTACCAGATCCCGCAGCGCGGCGCCGACGGCAACATCGTCCGGGAGCACTTCGGCGGGTCCGCGTGGCCGCTCAGCAACCTTGGCCTCGACACCCGCAGCACGATCTACGTGGGCGTGGTGGCGCTGGCCGCCAACCTGGTGGTGGCCGCGCTAGCGACGCCGCTGATGCGGGCGCTCGGTGTGCCGGATGGGCGCGACCGCACCCGCGAGCACGACTACGTGGCCGACGAGGGCGACCCGACGCTGCGCCGGATGACCGAGCTGATCGACGGGGAGCCCACCCGCGAGGAGGCCCCCCGGTCGCTGTTCACCCCGACGGGCGGCGGCCGCCACACCCTCTGATCATGCCGATGGGGACGCGCCTTCGAAGGTTTCCTGGGCGCGGGTGAACCGGTACGTCGACCAGTGCATGCGCACCACCGCGCCGGCACCGTCGCGGGTCAGCCGCAGCAGCTCGCCCGCCTCCCGCCCGGAGGCGGTGCGCAGCACGTCCGGCTGACCCGGCTCCGGCGCGAACACCGCCGGCGGCTTGCCAGCGGGATCGTCCGCGCCACGCCCACGCAGCGCCCCGTCCCGCCAGAAGAAGACGTACTCGAACCCCTCGCTCCACCAGCGGCCCAGCACCGACCGGTACTCCTCTGGCACCGGCTCGCCGGGCGTCCACGGCGCGATGTCGGCCGGGTCGTCCTCCGCGGCGGCCGCGAGCAGCTGGTGCGGCAACTCGAAGATCTTGACGGCGGTGCCCGACGACCCGAGCGCAGCACAGCCCATCGCGGCCGGCGTGCCTTCGCCGCCCCGGCGCCCGTACACGCCAGCGATGAACCCGGGCATCGCGCCGTCGTGCCCAACGTGAGTGACCCGGTCACCTTGGGGTACCAAGATCAGGCCCAGCCCGAACCCGGCCGCCCACAGCGCCTCGTCGGTCGTGGTCAGCGGCCAGCGCATCTCGTCGAGCGTCGGCGGGGGCAGCACCGCCCCGCCGGGGTCGAGCGCCGCCGGGTCGGCCAGGAATGCCGCCCAGCGCGCCATGTCGGCCGCGGTGCTCCAGAGTTGGGAGGCCGGCCCGATGCCGTCGACGTCGAGCGACGGCTCGGGCCGGGCGTGATCCGAGTACGCGTCGACGAGGTACCCGGTCACCGCCCGCTCCGTTGGCGCGACCGTGGTGCCGGTCAGGCCCAGCGGACGCAGCACGCGGTCGGCGAGCACCTCGGCCCAGGTGCCGCCGCGCAGCCGCCCGACGAGGTGCCCGAGCAGCGACAGGCCGAGGTTGGAGTAGTGGTACCGGCGCCCTGCGGGCAGTACCCGCTCGACCCGGTCGAGCTCGGCGAGCAGGCGCGCGGCGTCAGGCGCCAGGAGGGTGTCCCACACGTCGCCATGCGGCTCGCGCTGGATGCCGGAGGTGTGCGACAGCAGCCGCCGTACCGTCAGATCGCCGTGCGCCGGCACGTCGAGGTGCCGCCCGATCGGGTCGTCGAGGTCGAGCAGGCCGTCGTCGCGGCACTGCATGACCAGTACCGACGTGAAGGTCTTGGTGACCGACCCGATCCGGAACTGGCTGTCGGGCTCGGCCGCACCGACCTGGACCTGCCACAGCGGGCGGTCGGCGCGGTGCAGGGCGACGGACAGCGCGGGCACCCGCGCCTCGGCCTGTACCTTCCGGGCGAGACGCTCAAGCTTGATCACTTGGCGAGCATAGGGCCCAACGGCTCGCCACCCAACACGTGCGCGTGGACGTGGGACACCTCCTGCCCGGCGTACTCACCGGTGTTGAAGATCACCCGGAACCCGTCGGCCACAAGACCCTCGTGCTCGGCCACGATGGCCACCGTCTCCAGCACCTCGCCGGCGAGCTTGGCATCGGCCTGCCCGAGCGTCGCGACGTCGACGTAGTGCTCCTTGGGGATCACCAGGATGTGCGAGGCCGCCTTGGGCGTGATGTCACGGAAGGCCAGCGTGGTCTCGGTTTCGCGGACCAGGGTCGCCGGGATCTCGCCCGACACGATCCGGCAGAAGAGGCAGTCCATCGTCACGAAGCTCATCGTATGCCCCGGTCGAGGCACGAGGTTGGTACTCACGCACACCAGCCCGGGAACCCCCGCGTCGCCGCGGCCTCGGCCACCCTGACCTCGGCGCCGCGTTTCCACCGGGCGGCGGCCTGGTCGCGGTGGGAGGCCACACTGGACAGTGCCGAACGCGAGCAGTTCGTGCGATTCCTTCACGAGGTACGCCAACCTCAGCCGCTGATATGACGCACTTGGGATGCCATTGACTCATTGCCATTCCTGAATCACCATCCGTACGCTCCCCGCAAAGCGCGCCCACAAGGCGCGCGAACAGCACTGGGGAGGGGTCAGAAATGCTTCGCAGACTTGCCGCCGCCGCGTTGGCCGCGGCCGCCGTGGGCACGATGGCGCTGACGGCACCGGCGTCGGCCGCCGACATCGGACCGTACATCGTGGGAGGCACGCGGGCCGCGCAGGGCGAGTTCCCGTTCATGGTGCGGCTCTCGATGGGCTGCGGCGGCGCGCTCTACAGCTCGCGGCTCGTGCTCACGGCAGCGCACTGCGTGAGCCGCACCGGCACGAACACGAGCATCACCGCCACGCTCGGCGTCGTCGTCCTCCCCCCGCCGCCGGCCCGCCCCCCCCCGC
>NZ_JAIBNX010000095.1:0-3967 GCF_026130045.1 Micromonospora sp. CPCC 205371 | reverse complement strand
GGCGGGACCCGCCCCGCCACGACCCCGACCACCCCCCCACCCAGCGGCGTCGTCGCCCCCCAGGCGACGGCGGGCCGCATCCAGGTGCGGTCCAACTACGTGTACCGGGCGCCGGGTTACAACGGAAGCGGCAAGGACTGGGCGCTGATCCGCCTGGCCAGCCCCGTAACCACCCTCCCTACCCTGCCGATCGCGACGAACACCTCGTACAACAGCGGGACGTTCACGATCGCCGGGTGGGGCGCGGCGCGTGAAAACGGCGCGCAGCAGCGGTACCTACTGAAGGCCCAGGTGCCGTTCGTCAGCGACAGCAGTTGCAACTCGTCGTACGGCGGCGACCTCATCCCGAACGAGGAGATCTGCGCCGGGTACGCGTCGGGGGGCACCGACACGTGTCAGGGCGACTCCGGCGGCCCGATGTTCCGGCGCGATGCCAGCAACGCCTGGATCCAGGTGGGCATCACGAGCTGGGGCTACGGCTGCGCACGGGCCGGGTACCCCGGCGTCTACACCGAGGTGAGCACGTTCGCCTCGGCGATCGCCTCGGCCGCCGCGTCCCTCGGCGGCTGACCCGGCACGATCGAGGGCGGTCTCCTTCCCCCGGGGAGACCGCCCTTCCTCGTGGATGATGGTCCAGTGACGAGACGATCAGTGCTGGTGACAGGCGCCTCCCGCGGCATCGGGCGAGCGGTGGCGACGGCGTTCGCGGAGGGCGGCGACCGCGTCGCAATCCACCACCGCGGGTCCGCGCCGCTCGCTGAGCAGCTTCGCGACGCGCTCCCCGGGGAGGGCCACATCGTGGTACAGGCCGACGTCGCCGACCCGGACGCGGTGCGCGCGATGGTCGATGGGGCGGCGGAGCGGCTGGGCGGGCTCGACGTACTGGTCAACAACGCCGGCGTCTACACGCCACACCCGGTGCTGGAAACCTCGTACGAGCAGTGGCAGCAGCAGTGGCGCCGCACCCTCGACACCAACCTGATCGGTGCCGCCAACGCCATCTGGTGCGCCGCGCGCCACATGCGCGAACGCGGCGGCCGGATCGTCAACGTCTCGTCGCGCGGCGCGTTCCGCGGCGAGCCGGGCCAGGTCGCATACGGCGCCAGCAAGGCCGGGCTGAACTCGCTCACCCAGTCGATGGCGGTGGCCCTTGCCCCGTACGGCATCGCGGTTGCCGCCGTCGCCCCCGGCTACGTCGAGACGGACATGACCAACGAGCACCTCAAGTCCGAGCGCGGCGCGGACATCCGGGCACAGAGCCCCTTCAACCGGGTGGCCAGGGCCGACGAGATCGCCGCCGCCGTGCACTGGCTCGCCTCACCCGCCGCCGAATGGGCATCCGGCACCATCATCGATCTCAACGGAGCCTCCTACCTCCGGACGTGACCGGTTATAGGGTCGGTTGATGTCCGACATCGAAACGGCGCTCGCCGCGCTCGACCTGGAAACCAAGGTCAAGCTCCTGTCCGGCAAAGACTTCTGGACGCTTCCGGCGGTGCCGGAGATCGGTCTGCGTTCGCTCGTGATGTCCGACGGCCCCATCGGGGTACGCGGCATCGGCTGGACGCCAGACGACCCGTCGATCGCGCTGCCGAGCCCGACCGCGCTCGCCGCCACCTGGAATCCCGAACTGGCCCGCACCGCCGGTCGCCTGCTCGGCCAGGAGGCCCGCCGCAAAGGCGTGCACGTGCTCCTCGCCCCCACCGTCAACCTGCACCGCAGCCCGCTCGGCGGCCGGCACTTCGAGTGCTACTCCGAGGACCCGTTACTGACCGCGCGGATCGGCGTCCAGTACGTGCTCGGCGTGCAGGATCAGGGCGTCGGCACCACCGTCAAACACTTCGTGTGCAACGACTCCGAGACCGACCGGTTCACTGTGGACGTACGCGTCGGCGAGCGGGCGCTGCGCGAGCTGTACCTGGCGCCGTTCGAGGCCATCGTCGAAGCCGGCGCCTGGGGCGTCATGGCGGCGTACAACAGTGTCAACGGCAGCACGATGACCGAGCACGACCAGCTGCAGAACGGCGTGCTCAAGGGCGAATGGGGCTTCGACGGATTCATCGTCTCCGACTGGACAGCCGCCCGCAGCACCGAAGCGAGCGCCTCCGGTGGCCTCGATGTGGTCATGCCGGCCGTCGGCGACCCGTGGGGCTACGAGCTGGTCGCGGCGGTACGCGCCGGCACGGTCCCGGAGGAGGTGATCGACGACAAGGTTCGCCGGGTGCTGCGGCTCGCCGCCCGGGTGGGCGCGCTCGATACCTCTGTGTCCTCTGTGTCCTCTGTGTCCTCTGTGTCCTCTGTGTCGTCTCCGTCCTCCCTGGATGGTGCCGCGGTGGCTCGTGAGATCGCCACCAGGTCGTTCGTGCTGGCCCGCAACGACGGCGTACTCCCCTTGGACGGGGGCGCGCTGCGCCGGGTCGCTGTGTCCGGTGCGCTCGCCATGGACGCCCGCGTACAGGGCGGCGGCAGCGCGCAGGTGTACCCGCCGTACGTCGTGTCACCCCTAGCGGGGCTCACCGCGGCCCTCCCCGGCACCGACGTGTCGTACACGATCGGTGCCGACCCCCGCCGGCGAGTGCCGCCCGCGACCGCTCCGCAGTGGAGCGACATCGTCGCGACGCTGCGTTCGGAAGGCGGCCGTGAGCTGTACCGCACTCCTCTCCACACCGCGACCGTCCGGTGGATGGGCGACCCGCCACCCGGCGTCGACCCGTACGAGCTGGCGACGATCGAGCTGACCGCCCGCCTCACACCGGCCGCGAGCGGCACGCATCAAATCGCCATCGTCGGGTTCGGCGAGTTCACGCTCTCCGCCGGAGACACCGTGATCTTCGAAGGCCCGGTGTACCGCGAGGACGACCCGGCGCTGGTATTCCTGTCATCGGAGGAGCGGCGGTTTCCGGTCGAGCTCACGGCTGGCGAGCCCGTCCAGGTGACCCTGACCCAGCGGGTGAGCATGCCAGGCTTCGTATCGCTCACCCTCGGTCATACGCCACCCACCGGCACCCCGGACGAACTCCTCGACGAGGCCGCCCGCGCCGCGGCCTCCGCCGACGTGGCCGTGGTCGTCGTGGGCACCACCGAAGAGGTCGAGTCGGAGGGCTTCGACCGCAAGACGCTCGCACTCCCCGGCCACCAGGACGAGCTCGTCTCCCGGGTCGCGGCCGCCAACCCGCGCACGGTCGTCGTGGTCAACGCCGGTTCGCCGGTGCTGATGCCGTGGGCCGACGAGGTGGCGGCGATCCTGCTGACCTGGTTCCCTGGCCAGGAGGCGGGAGCCGCCTTGGCCGACGTGCTGCTCGGCGTGGCGGAGCCGGGCGGGCGCCTGCCCACCACGTGGCCCCGGCACCCCGAAGACGTCCCGGTACTGTCGACCCGCCCCGCCGACGGCGCACTGCCGTACGACGAGGGGATCTTCGTGGGGTACCGCGGGTGGCGGGCCGAGCCGCTCTTCCCGTTCGGGCACGGGCTGGGATACACGACGTGGGCGTACGAGTCACTGTCCATCGAGGACGACGACGCCGTCGTGGTGGTCCGCAACACGGGCACCCGCCCGGGCCGCGAGGTCGTACAGATCTACGTGGCCCCCGAACCCCCCGACCCCGACCGCCCGACGCGGTGGCTGGCCGGCTTCGCAACGGCGACCGCGGCGCCGGATGAGCCGGTCACACTCCGCATCCCCCTGCCCACCCGCACCTTCCAGGTCTGGCAGGAGGGCTGGCAGACCGTCCCAGGCCGGTACCGCATAGAAGCCTCCCACTCCCTAACCAACCCCCACCTAACAACTCACCTAACCCACTAACCCCACCCTCCAACCACCCCACCCCACCCAGTCAACGGCACGCGCCCACGGCAGGCAGCCCAGCCGCAGAGCGGGGCCGCCGCGCGGCGGGCGCGCGCGGGGGCACGGCCGTGCGGGCGCGCCCCCTCCGCCCCCCGAGCGCGCCCTCTCCCCCCCCCCACGGCC
>NZ_JAIBNX010000094.1:6151-32378 GCF_026130045.1 Micromonospora sp. CPCC 205371 | reverse complement strand
CCCAGAACGACAGGGCTCCGACCCGACTCCGCGGGGGGGGCCGGCGGCCGCGCCGCCGCCCCTGCCGCTGTCGGTGTCGGTGTTATTGGTGTCGGCGCCGGCTTCGACGGCCGGCGCCTGCGCCGGTGGTGTGGTCAGCCTCCAGAAGGTGCGGCCGTTGGCCTGGACCCGCCCGGCGCGGCCGGCGTCCTCGAGCGTGCGCAGTTTCGCTGTGACGGTCGAGTAACCCATCCCGATCTTCTCGGCCAGGGCGGCGGCGGTGAGGTCCCCGCATGCTCGGAGTGTCTCGGCGACCACTTCGGTCGGGTCTGGCTTGGCAGTTTTGGTGTCCACTGTGGTTCTCCATTTCTGTTGTGTGGCAACGGGTTTTGAGGAAGGCGTGCACTGATGGACGCTTCGCAGACGCCCCGTCTGCAAGTCGCCGGCGGGGCGTCTGCGCGCGGGCCAGGCACGAGCGGCCAGCGACGACGGTTTGTTCAGGGGAAGGGATGCCGCGTGTCTACAGCGGTTGGTGGCGTTGGCTGGGCCGGTATGGCCGGGTGCCGGCCGGCACGGCCGCTAGCTTGATCCGGGCGGGGTCGACTTCGGTGATGGCGTAGCCGGGAACCTGCGGGCCGTCGCCGCCGCCGAGGCGGGCGAGCTGGTAGTAGGGCCGGTCGACGTCCTGCGCGACGATGTACAACTGGTCCGTGCCGCGTCGTGCTCGGCGTGTTCGGAGTCGGTGATGGCCACGACCGACCCGACGACGGGCAGGTCGGCGCAGGCGTCGTCGGGGGCGATGTGGGCGGCCACGATCGCCACCTGCCAGTTCGCGGGCTCGAACGCGCCGCTGTGGTGAGGGTCGGGGACCCGCCGACCGGACAGCAGCCGGCGCAGGATGTCTCGCAGCCCGGGCGGGAGCTCGCCGGTGAGGGCACCGTCGTGGGTGAGGTCGACGCCGAGCCATTGCATGCCGGCGCCATCGGCCCACAGGTCCGGTGAGGCGCCACCGGCCCGGACGTCGTCGGTGGCGCTGGGCCGGCGGTAGTCGGTGGGAAACCGCCAGTCCGGGTCGAGCAGCGCCGTCAGCGGCACCAGGTCGCCGGGGTGAGCCGCCCACTGGTCCCAGTCCGCGACGATCGTGCCCACCGGCCGGCCCTGCCGCGGCGCGTCGCCGCAGTGTTCGCACGACCGTCCGCCGGTCTGGCCGGTGACCGCGCAGGCGGTGCAGGGCCGCCAGTTGGCTGGGTCGGTGGCCGGGTCGTAGGCCTGGTCCGCAGTCGTGTTCGACGGGCGAGCCGCTCATGTCCCCGGCTGGGGTCGGGACGTGGTTTGGGCCGGTCGGGAACGGAGGCAGGAGCGGGCCGAGGGTGCCGCCGGTGGTGGTGTCGGCGACCGTGCCGCAGGCGATCAGGGCGGCGCCGGCGGCGATGGCCTGCGCCGGGGTGTAGCGGACGCGCACGGCGCGGCCGCCGTCGGGTGCGACGGCGCGGACCTCCACGACGCCTTTGCGCCAGGTGCAGACCGGCATGCGTGGGTCGGGCACAGCCCGCACGGTGGTGCGGGTCAGGTCGTCGAGGGCGGACATGAGCCTGGCGTGGCGGGCGACCACGTTCGGCTCCGATAGGGCCGTGTCGGCTTCGACCGCGTCACGGTGTGGGTCGGCGGGCGTGTGCGCGGGGTCGTGCCCGTGCGCGGCAGACACGCGCGCGTCGGCGTAGGCCTCGATGAGCGCCAGAAGATCCGGCGCCACCGGGGGCTGGGTGTCATGGTGTGCGGCATGGCTGCCGTCGGACATGGGTCTGCTTCCTTTGCTGGTCCAGATAGCTGGTGCGACGCCGCCACGGCAATGTCTGAAAGGGACGGTCCGATTTGGAGTCCGAGGCCGCGGCGGGACGGCCTGCGCGGAGGTGGCTTCGGTTCCGGCGATGCGGGCCAATCGGCGGCCGGTGAGTTCAGGGCCGGGGTTGGTGGACCGCGGTCTGTTAGTCGCGTCGCCGTTCGGGGCCCGAGGGTCGAGGTCCGGTTCCGGTGCGCAGCCAGATGGCCTCGGCCAGGTCGCCTGGGGTGGGCATGCCATGGCCGGCCAGGTCGGCGATCGTGAAGGCCAGCCGCAACACGTGCGTTTCGCCTCGGGCGGTCAGCGCGCCGACTGCGGTGAGGTGCCGCAGCGGCGCGAACCAGCCGGCGGGCATACGGGCCAGCTGCGCCCGCAGCGCGGCGAGGCTGGCCCCGGCGTTGAGCCGCCATGGCCGTGCGGCTGCTCTGGCGGCGGCGCGGGCCGCCGCGACGCGCGCCGCAACGGCTGCGGAACAGATCCTCGCCTGATCGGTGGCCGCCGGCATAGGCGCTGGAATGGTCGCCGGGGCGGACGGCAGGGTGTAGTGGATGTCGATCCGGTGCGGGCGGCGGCGTGGCGTGCCGGGTTGGG
This sequence comes from Micromonospora sp. CPCC 205371, assembly GCF_026130045.1. Classification (GTDB taxonomy): domain Bacteria; phylum Actinomycetota; class Actinomycetes; order Mycobacteriales; family Micromonosporaceae; genus Phytohabitans. The sequence continues at coordinate 29,968 of NZ_JAIBNX010000094.1, read as the reverse complement.
GCGTGCAGGCTGGCGAGCCGAGCCAGGATCCGGTTGTGGACATGCTGCGGGCAGCCGCACCCGTCGCCGGCTGAAGATTTCTGACATCCCGTGGCGGACAGCAGGAGTTGGCTGCGGGCCGGGTACGTCGCGCGGCGTCCGCCACTGCCAACGGTGTGGATGGTCCGCTGGTCCACGGTGAGCCTTAGGACATCGCGTGCCGGGCCGGACAAGCGGTCGGCGTCCGCGCACCACAACACCCCGGCGTGTGCCAGCGTCACAGTTCCCAGGCGGCGAGGGGTGCCGGCCAGTTCGGGGACGGTGATCCGGTGGTTCGGGGCCTGCCACGGCGGACGGCGTCGTACCGGCGCGTTCGCCGGGAGGGTGCCGGCCCGGTGGTGGATGCTGGCGACCTCGGCGGCGGTGGCCTCGTCCAGGTCGGGCAGCAGCCGGGGAAGCCGTTCGGCCAGCCGGGTCGCGGCCGCGGCGGGACCGATCATGAGCAGGTGGTGGCCGCCCGCGGCGGCAACCTCCAGGACCCGCACGGCCGGAGCCCATGCGGCGGGCAGGTCAGCCAGGTCAGCACCCGGTGTGGCGGAGCGGTAGGCCAGGCCACCGGCGACAGCAGCGGCGTCTGGCCGCGTAGGCCGGCGACCAGATCCGCGAGCGTGGCGGCGCCACGTACACAGGAGTGGGCGGCCCTGGCGGCCTCGGCGATGTTGGCGGCTGGCAGGAGCACCTCGGCCAGCGTGGTGCGGTTGGCAGCCGCGAGGCGGGCCGCCACGTCCGGCAGCGGCTGCAGCGCGCCGTCGATGTTCAAGGCGCCGAGCACCGCGGTGGCGTCGAGCCGGTCGGGGGCGAGGTGGCCGCTGGCGGCCAGCGCGGCGAGGGGCGAACGCGGCGTCCAGGCCCGGGTCGCTGGCCGGTAGGTCATGTGGGGCGGGGCGCAGCGTCACCGGGGCTTCGGGCCAGGGCAGGCCGGCGTTGACGATGCCGGTCCGAACCCGGTAGAGGGCGGCCTGGGCAGCGTCCGAGGGCATACCGGCGATCGTCGTGGACGCCGCGCACGGTGCGGCTGCGGCCGTGACGTGCACGAGGCGGTAGGTGCTGCCGGTGACGGTGACCGTGGGCACGGACACCGCGCGTTCACGGGTGCTGGTATCGGGCATCAGGGTGGTCCTTTCCGGTTGGCGGGTGGTGGGCAGCCGGCCCATCGCCGGCCGCGGGTGTCGCGTTTGGTTCGAGCCGGCCAGCGCGGGGGCCGCCCGCCCCCGGCTGGTGCCGGCCACCGCGTTTGGTTCAGCGCGGTGGGCAAAGGGGTTGGGCTTTGGGTGAGGCAGATGAGCCGCACTGAGGTCGCGATAGCGCGGCCGCGGCTGGTTGTGTCCCGCAGTGCCGCGTACGTGGGCGGCCCAGACATGTCGGCACGGGAAGCCGCGCGATGGTCATCGGGCGGCAAGGGGGCACGTGTCGGCCAGGTGGGTGTCTACCGGTAGCGGCGGTCGCGGCATCGCCGTACGGGACGATCGACGACCTCGGGATCCGGTGGCTGCCCCCGGTAGATCGCTATGCCACGGCGGGCGTGTTTCGCCTCGTACATGGCCAGGTCGGCGTAGTGCAGCAGTTGGTTGGCGGTGAGGCCGATCCGGTGGCTGACCACGCCGACGCTGGCGCCGACCTGGAAGCGCTTGCCGTCGACGGTCAGCGGCGCACCGATGATCAGGCTCCGGACCTTGTGCGCCACGGCGTAGGTGATGCGGGCGTCGCCGTCGACGACGAGGACGAACTCGTCCCCGCCGAGCCGCGCGGCCATCGTGACCGGCCAGGCAAATGCCCGCAGCAGCCTGGCCACCGTGCACAGCAGCTGGTCACCACCGGCGTGACCGACCCCCGGCGTGTCATTGATGATCTTGAAATTGTCCAGGTCGAACAGGATGACCCCGACCGGCGCCGGGCGGCGCGTCGCGCGGTCCAGGTGGGCCAGGACGGCACTGCGGTTGGCCAGGCCGGTGAGCTCGTCATGGGCGGCGTCATGTTCGGCGGCGGCCAGCCGTCGGCGCAGGCGGCCGATCCGCAGGCCGAGCACGGCGGCGGCGACCAGCGCGGCGCCGGCCGCGGCGGCGAGGTGAGTGAGGATGGGGGACAATGTCTGGGCTCCTTGTTGGTGAAGGAGCACCGGAGGTGGGCGTGAGGCGTCCAAACTTCAACGTCCACCTCCGGGCTTGGGGGCGTGACGGCCGGCCGGCGGCCAGCCGATGGGGGGTGAGCACCCAGGTAGGTCGGAGCCGGTCAGCCAGGCACCGCCCGGCTGGGTCCCTCGGGGCTGGTCGGGTGAGGCGTGCTGAGGAAAGCTCTGTTTAGGCCAGCTCGTTGGCACGTTCCTTGGCTGGCCTGGTGGGTGCCGGTGCGTCGCTGTAGACGGGCCGCGGCGGACAGTCGCCTTCGGACGCTGTCGACTCGCCGCTGGGCAAGATCGCTACCCCGGCTGAGCAAAGGCGGCGTCGATCGTCCACTGTGGTCAATTCCTCATTTGTTGTAGGAGACGGTCACCCTGGTGCGAGGCCTTGCATTGATCGACGCTTCGCACGCGGGCGGATCGCAAGTCGTCGGGTTTAGGCGGGGTGGGCGATGGGCGTTTCTGTGGCTGGCCGTCTTGCCCGAGGCGTCTGGTCGGGACCGGGCGGTGTCCGACCAGCCGCGCAGGGCGCCCCCCGCGGCAGGCGGAGGCCACGGGGTTAGGCAAACGCCCGGTCACCGGGGTGTGCCTCGTGGGTGTCGCTTTTGGAAGGGCTACTTGGTGTCGGTGGGTTCGAAGGCGGCCGCGTTGCGGATGACGACCCAGGCACGTCCGGCCATCACCGCCGCGTCGACGAGCCGGTTGGCCGCCTCGCGAAGCTCGAACTCAGCGATACCGCGGTGCCCGGCGAGCAGAGCCTGCTCGCTTGGGCTGGCGGCATCGGCGGGCTCGAATGCCGGGCTGATGATGTGGTCACCGGCTCGGGCGGCGATCCGGGCCAGAAGCCGGGCGAGCCGGTGCAGGCTACCGACGAGCGCGGCGACATCGCTGTACCCGGCGATAACGCGGTGCGCGGTGTGGGGGTCAGTTGCGAGCAGCATCAACGCAGTGAAGTGTTCGGTCGCCGCGGATGCGACGGTTACCTGCCCGGGATTGACGAGGCCGTCTTCGGTGAACAGTCGCCGAGCCTGCGTGATCCACTCGCGGAGGTCGCTGTTGTCAGGCATCGGAACTGTCGCGGGCACGGGTTCGGCGAGCTGGCCGTCGCGGGTCCTGCACACCGCAGTGTCGTCGCCGAGGTGGCGCCACTGGTCCGTCTGGTCCGGTGGCTGCGTCCACCGGTGTTGTGGCTGGTTGGCGACTGGTTGACCGCAGGGCGGGCAAATGTGGTATTCGATCATGAGGGGATCAGTGCTCCTTTCTGGGGGATTTCCTTCGTTGCCGCGGCCGGACACGGGCCAGGCGGTCGGCTGCGCTATCCGGCCCAGGACCCGCGCCGCGGCGCCCAGGGGTGTTGTCGCCGCTGCAGAAAATGACCCCCTGGCGATCGGGTGGAGCGCCAGGGGGTCGAAAATCTTCGGCGCGTTGACAGGCGTCGTGTCAGGGATGACGCGGCGGGGTGAATACGACGGGGGCGGCGGGGGCGGCGCGGAGGCTGCTAGATGGGCCGGCCGGTGGCTGCTGGTCCACGGCCGGGCCGTTGTGCTCTTGGGCCGCCTGTTGGGCAGCGCGGAACGCCTTGGTCACCCGCAGAGGGATCGGGCCGCTTGAGCGCCATGAGGGCAGGTTGTCGTTCTGCCGCCGCTGCCTCCACCAGGCCCGAACGATCGCCTCGTCTGCCGGGGCGGCGGTGGCCTCGCCGGTGGTGGCCGAGGCTCGGCCTTTGGCGGACCGGTGCGGGTTACGCGCCTTCGGCAGCCTTCGGCCAGCGCGGATGAAGGGGACCAGTGCCGCCTTGAGCCGCTCGCGGTTGGCGGGAGTCACGTCGATCTCGTAGGCGACGCCGTCCAAGCAGAAGCTGACGGTGGCCACGTCCTTTACGGACGCGTCGAGATCATCGGTAAGAACCTCGGTGAAAATGCTGGCCAATGGTCAACGGCTCCTTTCAAAAGAAGGGAAGGTGGTGCCGACCGGCCCGTCCGGTTACGGCGTTGGGGAAGTGGTAAGTAGGCGACACGTATCCGTTCGCGTTGCGGTTGCAGGCGCCGGCGTGGATGGCCACATGTGGCCGCGTTCGGCCTGCTACCTGATCGGGCTTGGCGCAGGTCGCTCGAGATCCGCGCCTGGCGGCGTCGCCGGCGGACCTCTGCTGTTCGGCGCAGCGGTGGGCGCTGTGACGACACCGCTTCCTTGACGACGGTCTGCCACGGCCACAGGTAGGCGCCGACTGCGTAGAGTCCTTGCTCGTCGGGGTAGACGCGGTCTATCTCGTGGAGCCAGGTGTGGGATCCGTCGTCGCGTTCCCACGACACGACCAGGGCGTCGGCGTCGAAGCCGAGTACGGCGAGCTCGCCGGGCATCGGGTCGGTGGCCGGGTTGTCGTCGGCGTGCCGTTCGATAAGGTCGAGCACCATCTGTTCGACGCTTGCCCGGTTGAAACGGGCGATGACGTCGTCCGGGCCGATCCGGTAGCCGTCGGCGATCAGTGCCGGATACCAGCCGTGCCCGACGGCGTCCGCGCTGACCGTCGCGGCAACCCACCTGGCGTTTGGTGGGGCGATCTGGTCGCGGTGGTCCAGCAGCCGCACCGCGTCCGACGTGATCAGGTGCTGCTGGCCGGGGTCCAGGTCCAGGGCGAGCCAGTGCCGGCCGGTGTAGCGGGCCTCGCGCAGCAGCTCGATGACCGGGGCACGGTCGGCGTCGGTGTCCAGGGGCAGGTATGCGGTGTCGTAGTCGGGCTGGGCGGCGCTGTGGCGGCGGCCGGTGGCCGTGTGCTGCCACGTCCACGCCCGCGCGGTGTGCTCCTCACCGGTCTGGTCGTACCAGGCTGGTGCGCCGTTGGAGGCCAGCACGTCACCGGCGGGTGTGCTCTGCCAGACCAGCGCCGGGCGTTGCGGCGCGCCGGCGCGGACTTCGGCGGTGGTCAGCCGGCGCTGCGGGCACGCGACCGCGTGTTCCGCGATCGGGTGTGCCTCGTCGACGCGGAACCAAGCGTGTGTGGGCACGGTGAAACTCCTTGTAGGGCAACGGAAAACGCCACCGCTATGGGTGGCGTCAGGCGGCGGTGTGGCCGGGTCTGGCGGCGGCTGCCGCTGTGGGGGGCATCTCGCCTTCACCCGGTTGCGCAGCTGTTCGATTACCGTTCGGCGTGGTGGCTGGGTGTGCTGGTGGGCGAGTGATCCTGACCTGGCAGTGCGGCCAGTACTCGCCGGTCGGTGAGCCGGGTATCCGGCGCCGGCAGAGCCTCGGGGGTTAGCCGGCTAGCCGGTGTAGTGCGTCGGGCCGGCCGTCGCCGGTGTGCACCGCGACGGTGTCGGTGACCGGGTCGATCAGGTAGATCCAGTCGACGTCGAGGTCGCCGGCTTCGGTGAGGCAGAAGTTCACCGGCTGGCGCCGCCGGTGGCGGGTGCTGGCCATCCCGATCCCGCCGACGCCGGCGACGGCGTGTTTGGCTGCGGCGGCCGGGCGGTGCCCGGCGGCAGTGCCTGCGTGCAGGTATTGCCAGTCGATGGCCAGCAGTGCGGCGAGCATCGCCGAGGTGTTGCCGGCGAACGTGTCCCGCCACATCCGTTGCAGTGTGGCGACCACGTTGTCTGGATCGGCGTGCTGTGCGATCGGGCGGGACAGGACGACCTGCGTCGGTGGGCTGATCGCGCCGATGACAGCGCGGCCGGGAACTGTCGTGGTCGGCGGTGACTGTCCGCCGGGGGTCAGCATGGCTGCGGGTGCCGGTGGCGGCGCCCGGCGAGGGTGAGGCTGACGGCGTCGATGGCCAGGTGGCTGTAGCCGGCGGCGGCCCGCATGACCTCGAGCAGCGACCGCTGGCCGCGTGGGCGCAGCGGCAGGTACCAGCTGTGGGCGACAGACAGAGTGCCCGTGATGGCGCCTGTCGGGACGCGCTGGTTGAGGTGGATGACCTCGTGCGGATGCGCGGGCCAGGCCTCGGATGGGGGCTGGGTTCGGTCGGCGTACGGGGCCAGAGGCGCGCCGCCGGGTGTGCTCAGGAACGGCACACCGCAGCGAATGAGGTCCACGACCGGCCGGTGGCCGGTCGCGGCTTCGACGATCCACTGCAGTGTCGTGGTGTTCGCGAACAGGCTGCCGGGGCGGCGCAGGTTGGTCGGTGCGGCACTGGCGCGCTCGGCCAGGCGCGGCGCACAGGCGAGAGCGAACGGCACTTGAACAGGCATGGGCGCGGGCCTCCTTTGTGGAATGGCGGACGTGGGCGTCAGCCGGTGGCCGGCTGCCGGAAGAGGGAAGGGCGGCCGTTGCGCCGGCCGCGGCGTTGGTGCGGCGCCCCCGGCCCGGGGTGCCGGGCGTGCTGGTTTGCCCTGCGTCCGGAAGGCAGGCGCCAGCGGTTGAGGGCCCGGTGCGTGTCCTGGGCACTGCGGCCGGGAGGTAGAGGCGGTGGCAGGTGTTCTGAGTGGGGCTGCGCACCGGTGACGGTGACGTCGGGCAGCGCCGGTGAAGCGGCACATCCTGCAGCCGGCGCCGGTCAGCCAGCGACCTGTCCGGCCCGCGCGTGTTGAGCCGGGGTCCGTGGGCGCGTACGCACGTCGACGTCGGCGGGTGTTCGGTGACTGGTTGACCTTGACCTGTTGGGTTCAGACCCTGACGGCGACGACGTACACGTCGCTGGGCAGTGAGGTGAGGACGGCGTAGGCGGTACGGGCGTACGACAGCCGCGCCGTGATCGAGGAGTCCTCCGGGCGAAGGACGGTGCCGTCCACCGTGACCAGCGCATCCCCGGCCTGGACCCGCAGCTCCCAGAACTCCAGATAGAGCATCGGGTCGATGGTGGCGAGCTGGCGTTCCCACGCACGGGTTTGGGCGGTGGGCGAGCCGTCGACCAGCTGCCGGTAGCGGTGTGAGCCGCGTTCGTAGCCGCGCTGGCGCATCCGTTCCAGGTCGATGGCGTGACGCGGTCCGCCGGCGCATGCGGTCGCGGCCATTCCTGGCCTCGGTCGGATCAGCGAGCTGGGATTGGCGTCGGGGCGGGCCAGCAACCTGCGGTCGAGCGCCGCGCCCAGCTTTTTGGGCGGCCCCGGGTGGGTGCCGGCGATGTCCGCGACCGTGGTGAGGCAGTAGGTCACCTTGGCGATGGTGTACCCGCCGGAGTTCATGGGCACGGTGGGGTCTCCTATCAGGACAGTCCGACGGTGAAAGGCCGGCAGCTGACGCCGCGGCTTGCAGCCGCGGGACGCGAGCCGGCGTGCGGCAGGGTTGGTGCGGGACTGCCGCGATGCGGTCGGTGAAAGAGAGCAAGAGCGAGCCCTGGCCACGCGGGGGCTCGGCGGTGGACGGCAGCGCCCGGGCCAGCGGCGCACCTGGGTGCCTGTTCTGGGTGGCCCAGCGAGCATGCAAAGGTTGAGCGGCCCGGTGGCCGCTCAACCTTGGGGATCGTCCGGTGCGTAGCTGTCGTCGTTGGTAGGCCTGTCAGTGGTGCCACCGACTCTGGCGGCGTGCGACGCCGTGGGTGTTCGCCGTTGGTGGTTCCGGTGTTGAACGCGGGTCGGCGGTTACCGTGGGCTGTGCTGGATGCCGGTGACGCTGTCGGATGCGGGTGTGCCGGTGGCGCGGGTTTGGCCACGTCGCCGGCGAGGTTGGTGAGGTGCTGGGCTTTCCTGGTGGGCCGTCAACGGGCCGCGGCGGGTGCCTGCCTTGTCGTTCGTAGGCGGGCAGGGCGGAGGCGGCGTCGTCCGACGCCGAGGGTGCCGGTGCCGGGGTCGTACATGGCCAGCTCGTACCTGAGGGCGTGACCGGTGAAGATGAGGTCGGCCAACTGTGGGCCGCCGTCGTTGAGCAGCGGCAGCAGGATCGGGTCTTCTCTGGGCGGCGCCTGGAACGCCGGCACCGTGACCGCGTCGCGCGGCTGTGCCTGGGCTCCCAGCGTCGGGCGGAGCTCGAACGTGCTTCTGGTGGTGCCGTTTGAGCGCAGCCACACTGTTTCGATCTGGCGAAACAGCCACAGCGCGGGCTCGCAGGCGTTGTGGGCGGCGAGCGGGCGGTGTTCATTGCCGTCGGCCACGAGTGCCTGGCGAGCCTCTTTGGCGACCTGGGCGAGGTCGAAGTAGAGCCGTGAGGGCATCTCTGGTCCTCCTTCGGGGTTGGTGTCGGTGCGAGTCGACCGCCTGCGGCGGCTTTGGCGCCGGGCGACTGGGCGGGCTGTGGACCGTGGCGCTAACGAGCCTGTGGGCAGCCGAGCCCTGTGGCAGATCGCCTCGATGGGTACTGCTGGGGTTGTTTCGCCGGGCGCCGGCGAGTGGGTGGTGCCGGTTGGGTCGTCACGGTTGTCTTCGGGTACTGGACGGTGTGACGGACCCCAACCGGTTCCACATTGGAGTTGTGGCTGCCAGTTCGGTGACGTCCGCGTCTTCGGGTGAAGGCAGGGACGTGGGTAAGCTGGCTAGTTGTGCGTCACGCACAGCACTCGCTGGCGTGGGTCGAGGTTCTCGACGTACTGCACGGCCTTTTCCAGGTACGACCGCCGGTGCGCGAGGAAGTCGCTCTGCGGCTGGATGCGCTGCCCGTTCTCGGTGATGACCGAGTCCGTACAGACGGCCCGCAATGCCCGGTAGTTGGCGTAGGCGGCCGCACCGCACTGGTAGAAATCCAGCTCGAACGGGTCGAGCTCGTTGTCGGGCCCCACCCAGTTCGTGTTGTGCAGCCGCATCGCGACGACTCGTCGCTGTCCTTCGAAGTCGGCCTCTGCCTTGTCCAGGGCGTACCCGGACGGGTTGGCCAGGTGCCGGCCGTGGAAGACGTGCCACGGCAACGCGTCCTGCGTACCGCGGGTGGCCTTGTGCCACAGGTCGTGGCGCATGGTGGCACCGATGTGAGCGGCGTGCCGCATCGCGGCCAGGTCGAGCAGCTTGACCGGACCACCCGCGCACACTGCGGGGCGGCGGTCTTTGCCGAGGCCGATCAGCTGCCGACGCTGCCACATGTACAGGCCGGGCTTCGCCCAGAGGGCGGCGAAGGCCTTGGCTGGCGCGTTGAGGTGCCGGGCAAGGTTGCGGCCTGTGGACAGAACCGCCGTGGGCAGTTCCTCGGGCAGGCACACCAGGCTGTACCGGATCGTCGGCGGCGGGACCATTTCGGGCTTGTCCGTGGTGGTCGGCTTGGCCGACAGCACCTCCTGCACGCGTGAGCCGTGCCGGCTCAGCGGCTGCCCGGTGGCCTTCTGGTCCTTCTTGGACATGTTGTTTCCTCCTCGGGGTTCGGCGCGTGCGGGCACGCGGATGTGACCGGCCCACCGGGTGCATGGGTCGGTTCACACAGGGATTGGGAGGGTGGTGCTGGGGTGGTCGGGTGCGACCTGCCGGTCGCCGCGCGGTGCGTGTACCGACCGGCCCGAAGGCGGGTGGGTATCAGCACCGCTGGGTGCGGCGGTGGGCGGTCAGGTGGGACCGAACCGGGGTGGAGATATATGAGGTGATGTGTTGCCGAACGGTAGCGGCCTGATCTGTCAGGGCCGCGTCTGCGCGATCAGGCGCGCAGCGCGGTGACCTGCACTGCCAGATCCATATTGATGATGATTGTTGTGTTGTCAGATTCGGAGAATCTGTCAAGGTGTGCCTGGCCGGTGCTGACAGACACCGACGGCGTCTGTCAGGGGTCGGCGAGCTCCTCTGTGTCGGGGAGCCCGTCGTCGAAGTCGTCGTCGGGCCGTTCCTGGCCAGATGGGTCGGGGTAGCCGTCGGGTCCGGGGTCGCTGGGCAGCTCGTGCAGGTGCCGGCGGCGGAACGGGTCGGTGGTGAGCGCCCAGACCGGTCCGGCGGGGTTGTCGCCGTGTACGGCGACGGCGACCGGCATCCGGGTGGGAACGTCGTGTAGGACCCGCAGCAGGCTGGTTTCCCGGCGCTGGTTGGGTACCCAGAGCAGCACCGGGAACCGGGGTCCGCCGTAGCGGGCCAGGTTTTCGTAGCCGCGCAGCTTGGCCACGACGCGGGCGAGGTCCTCGGTGTCGCGGTCGTGCTCAAGGAAGAACCCGACCGTGTTGTCGGCGGCGTGCCAGATGCCGTGCCCGTCGGGGAACACCTCGATCCTGCGCTGCCCCTCGGATGTGCGTTTGGTGCCGCTGTAGGCGGCGGTCGCGTGCTGCTCGGACCACCAGCGCAGCAGCCGGCTGTCGGGCTGGGTGCGGGTGTGCGCGTGCAGGTCGACGAAGAACTGGTTGACGCCGAGCAGGTGGTACAGGCGTCGGCTGTGCACGATCCGCTCGGCCCGGTCGATGCTGGACCTCGGCGCCTTCAACCCGAGGTTGTCGGGGTCGTGGAACGCGGTTGGATGCCGGCGCAGCCCGACCGGGCCGAGCGTGTACAGGTAGGACGTTTCCGGGGTGCCGTCGGCGGCGGCCCACGCGAACCGGTGCAGCGCATTCGACCGGTGCAGGATCGTCAGCCGCTGCTGCGCGGTACGCCGCGCGGTGAACAGAGCCCGGTGAACCTGGTCGGTGGACAGCAGGTAGTGCTCGGCCAGCCAGGACATCAGCAGCCGGTCACGAGGGGTGAGACGACGGTAGACCGACAGCGGATCCGGTTTGGTCGACGGGAGTGGAACACGGCGGTACATCAGAGTTACTCCTAAGCGGAAGACGGTGCCCTCCTATGGGAGGGTGTCTGAGACAGGAACAGGTGCCCGACAGGGCGGAAAGAGGCCACGTGCGGCACTGACAGAGCAGGTCAGGACTGTCTGTCAGGCCCGGTATCGGAGTTGCGACGCGACGGGTCACGCGACGGGTTGCCTGCCGCATCCCGCGACCGATCGGAACTCGCCTTCTCACCAGTGGTTGAGGTGGTGGGCTGACGACGGCGGGAGCGTTCCCTCTCCCGCTTGGTCAACCTCTGGACGAGCTCGTCGACGGCGCTGGTGTCCTGCTGCGGCACCGCTTCGGCGGCCTTGCGCCGGATGGCGGTGGCCTGACCGGCGACCGGACGAGGCGGCCGGGTGCGCATAGTGAACGCGGGAGTCTGCCGACCGCCGACTACCAGGCGGGCGACCGCGGTGTAGGCGTCCAGATGCGACAGGTCGTGCTCGTCGAGTTCCGGCATGGTGTGCCGCGCCAGGACTCGCGCGTCCTCGGGGCTGACGCTGAAGTACACCTTGTTGCGGGCGTTCGCGCTGACCGCGGCCAGCAGGTCCCGGGGAAACTGGGCCAGATCCTGGTGGGCCAGGACCATGGATAGCCGGTACTTGCGGGCTTCGGCCAGCATCGTGTCCAGGCTGGAGGCGAGGGTGAGGAAGTTCTGGCATTCGTCGAGCACGATCTGGGCATCGCGGCGCTGCTCGACCGGGATGCTGGCGCGGGCGGTGGCGGCCTGCCACACCTTGGCCAGGATCAGCGAGCCCAGCAGCCGGCTGGTGTCCTCGCCGAGGATACCCTTCGGTATCCGCACGAGCAGGACGCCACCGTCGAGGATGTCGCCCATGTCGAAGCTCGACTTCGGGAACCGCATCGCCCGCTTCACGAAATCCCTCAGCAGGAAAGCCCTCAACCTGGCCAGGACGGGACCGATGACCTGGGAGCGCAGCGCCGGGGTCATCTCGTCGTACCAGCCCCAGAACCCGTCCAAACCCTCGGGGTCGTCGAGGTCAACGGTCATCTCCGACCGGAACTGCGCCGAGGTCAACAAGGGCGGGATGTGCTGCAAGGTCACGTTGGCGTGCTTGAGCAGGGTCAGACAGCTGACCCGCATGACGTCGTCCATGCGCGGTCCCCACGCCCGCTCGAAGATGCTGCCGAAGATGGAGACGAGGTTGTCGGTGATCAGGTCGTGGTCGCGGCCTTCGAGCGGATTCAACGTGGGCGGGTTGGGCTGGTCGGGGTCGAACAGCACCACCCTGTCCGCCACCGAGGCCGGTAGCCGATCGAGGATGTCCAGGACCAAGTCGCCGTGCGGATCGATGACTACCGTCCCACGCCCGGCGAGGATCCCGTCGACGATCATGTTGGCCAGCAGGGTGGTCTTACCGGAGCCGGTGGAGCCCACCATGGGGGGGGGGTGGGGGCGGCGCGGGCGGGCGGGGCGGCCGGGGTGCCCGCCGACCGGGGCGCGGCCGAGCGGGGTGACGCCGCGGCCGCCGGTCGGCACCGCGACCGGGGCGGGCATCGACTTGGCCCGCGCGCGGTCCAGGCCCGGCACGGCCAGGTCCTGCGGCAGCGCGGCGAGCACGGCCAGCTCAGGAACGGCGGTGAGGAAGCCGGGGCCGAGCCGGCGGCCGGCGGGCACCCGCACGGGGTGCGGCATGCGGGTGCGGTGGGCTAGCCGGTTGCGGCCGGCGTGCACGGCGAAGCTGGACGCGATCGCGTCGGCGATCCCCCGCAGCCGCGCCTGCGGCGAGGACCCATCCCGCCGGTTGATGCTGGCCACGCAGTAGCGGATGCCGGTTTCCCACAGCACGTGGCTGGTCTTGTCGAGGATGGCCCGCACGTCCCGCTCAACCATCGGGTCGCGCCGCTGCGGGGCGGCCGAGGCGGTGCGGGTGCTGGTGCGACCGGGCAGGAACGCCTCGATCAGCCACAACAGCGGGGCGGCAAGGTTGATCGTCGGGACGGCGGTCCTGCCCTCGCGCAGCCGCCCGGCCGCCCGGCGTGCCCGGGCGGCGCGCCTGGGGGATGCCGGCCGGGCCAGGATCTGCACGCAGGCGTACTCGCCGTCGCGCAGCTGGGCGCCGGCGGCCATCAGCGCGCGCAGCGGGTCGGCATCGTGGTCGGTGTTAAACGGCAGCCACTCAGCCGCCGTCGGCGACAGGTGCCCGCCGGTAGCCGCCACCGCAGAGGCGGGGATCGGGTCGGCCGCATCCTCGGTGGTGCAGGCGGCTCCGGGCCACGCGCCGCGCACGGCGGCCTCGACCGCGCCTTTCGGCACGCTGCCCGGTACCCAGACCGAGACCAGCAGCTGCCGCCCGGACCAGGTGTACTGCCACGCGACGTGCGGGGTGCCGTACAGCAGCCGCCGCCACCGGACCGGGGTGAGCGTGCCGGCGAGGTTGGCCAGGAACGCCGCCGAGCTGTGCGGGTCCACCTGCGGCGGCGGGGCGATGGTGACCACACGGGCGCCGGTGGCGTGCCGGCGATGCCGCCACCCGGCCAGGAGGTTGCGGCCGGCGATCCCCACCATCAGGCATGCGGCGGCGACAGCGGCCAGCCACGGCCGGTCGATCGCCCAGAGGCCGGCCTGCCACACCCACAACGCGGGCGGGGACAGTTCGGGCTCGGCGGCGAGGGCCGAAAACAGTGCGGCGTGTAGAGGTATCAGGGGTAGGGGTGTCACAGGTCGTCCTCGTCATCTTGGTCGTCGATGAGATCGGCGGGGTTGGTTACCCGAACTACCTGAGGTTGCATGTTGACCTTGGGCCTACGGGCTGGTGTTGTTGCAGGCCAGGATCGGTTTCTAAGGTCGCTGGGTCGAGGTACAAGGTCTTGACCGTCGGTCAGGATTCGTGGAGGTTGGACAGTGTTCATGGCGTTTTGCTCCCATCTTTGAAGGTCGGGTTGCCATGGCACTGGCAGTGGTCAGGTCGCTCGACGCGCCGCGTCGGCTTGCCACGGCGTAGGAACGTGACGAATACGAGCAGGAGTTGGTGGTCCAGTCCCTGCTGGCGTCGATGGACGCTGGATGCTGTGACTCGACGCTGGTCAGTGACCGCAGGGTGCTGTTCGAGTTCATCGGCTTCCTGGGTCGTCCGTCGTGGACAGCCTTAGGTCAGACGTGGACCGCCGATCCCGCGTTTCCCGCACCGGTGGTACCGCACAAGTCGCTGGGCCGAATGCGAGTCCGCCGCAGGGGGGATCTGTACGTTTCGGTGACCAGTCCGCTACGGCGGGCCCGCTAAGGTGGTGGCCGTGGTCGATGTGCGGGTGCTCGTGGAGCCGGATCCCGAGTTGGGCCCGGAGGTGGGCGACCGATTGACCCGCCAGCTTCGGCACGAGCTCGCCGAACTCGACCTCGAGTCCGTCAAGCTGGCGGCTGTAGGAACCGCTCCGGATGGCGCGAAGGGCACCGACCCGGTCACGCTCGGGGCGATCATCGTGGCGTTGAGCGCGTCCGGCGGCGTGTTCACCGCGCTGGTCGAGACCCTGCGTGACTGGCTGGGCCGCCAGTCCGGGCGCCACCGGGTGTCGGTGACCATCGACGGCGACACCATCGAGCTGGACCGGGCGTCGTCCCGACAGCAGCAGGCGCTGATGGACGCCTTCATCCGGCGGCACGCCGGCGGCCAGTCGGGTTAGCGGATGGGCCGCCGGCTGGCGCTGCTGATCGCCACCTACGAGTACCAGGACGCCGGGTTACGGCAGTTGACCGCACCGGCTCACGACGCGGAGGCCCTCGCCGCCGTGCTGCGGGATCCGGACATCGCCGGGTTCGAGGTCACCACCCTGGTCAACGAGCCGCACCATCTGGTCGGCGAGGCGGTCGGCGACTTCTACAACGACCGGCGCCGCGACGACCTTACGTTGCTGTACTTCACCGGTCACGGCTTGAAAGACGACGGCGGCCGGCTCTACCTGGCGATGGCCAATACCCGCCGCGACAGGCTGCTGTTCACCGCGATCTCCGGCGAGCAGATCGACCGGGCGATGGAGGGCTGTGCCTCTCGGCAGAAGGTACTGATCCTCGACTGCTGCTACAGCGGCGCGTTTCCGGCCGGCCTGCTGGCCAAGGCGGACACCGCCGTGCACACCCTCGAACGGTTCCAAGGCCGTGGCCGCACCGTGCTGACCGCCTCGGACGCCACCCAGTACTCGTTTGAGGGCAATCAGCCACACGGCGAAGCCACCCAGTCGGTGTTCACCCACCACCTGGTCGCCGGCCTGCGCAACGGCAGCGCCGACCTGGACGGCGACGGCGACATCACGCTGGACGAGCTGTACAGCTACGTCCACGACCGCGTCGTCGAGGAGATGCCCCAGCAGCGACCCAAGCGACAGGACAACGTCGAAGGGCGCATCGTCATCGCCAGGAACATCAACTGGACCCTGCCTGGCTACCTGCGCAACGCGATCACCAGCCCGATCGCCAGCGACCGGCTTGCCGCGCTCGACGGCTTGGACCACCTGCGTCGCATCGGTAACGACCTGGTCCGGACCCAAGTCTTCGACGAGATCCGGCGGCTCGCCGACGACGACAGCAAAGTCGTGTCGGCCGCAGCCGCAGCGCGACTGGAAGCGGCCCACCCCGCGCAGAGCGGCGATCTGCCGGTCGACGCGCCGGCATCGCCGATCGAGAACCCGCCGCCGTCGATTGAGGCGGCACCGCCGGAACCGCCGCCCGAGGCCCTGCCAGCGACCGCGCCGCCTTATCCCCGCCCCGATCTGGCTCCGGTTACCGCCTCTGCCCCACCTCCGGCCTCCGCTCCGGCTTCCGCTCCAGCACATGCCGCGCCCGTGGCTGATCCTCCACCGCCATCACCCGCCGCGGGCAAGGCCCCCCAGCCCGGCGGCCCGGTCGCCGTGCCGCCGCGGCGCCGTCGGGGTCTTGGCTTCGGAGCTGTGGCAGCGGCGATGCTCCTCGCCACGAGCCTGCCGGTGCGCGCCCGCGATAACACCGACCTCGATGTCGTGATCACAGTCGCCGCTCTCTTGTTTCTGATGACCGCCGCTCTGCGACCGCTGGCCCGTGAAGCCATTGAGGACAGGACCGATCGGCTCGCGAGACTCCCCGGCGTGCTGGCGATCCTGGCCAGCGGGCTGATGGTCGCCGGGATAGCCCAGCGGCCCATCGCCGCCAGCACACCTGGGTTCTGGTCGAGCCTGCCCTGGTACATCATCGGACTGGCCGCCGTCGCGACCACGGCCGGCGTCTGTACCGTCTTGCCCCGCACCAGGTCGTCGATCGGTCCCGGGCTGATGGTCGGTGCGGCGGCCGCATCGACCTGGGGGCTAGTGTTCTTCACCGGCCAGCTGCTGCGTGAGCCCAGCGTGGCGCGCTTGGTGGTGGCCGTCGGCCACCTGGCCCTGATGGTCGCGGCGGCGCTGGCCGGGCGTACGGTGCCCGCCCAACTCCGGCTCCGGCGACCTGCCAGCGCCGTCGTCTGGACGATGGTCGTCCTCGCCGGGCTGGCCACGGCTGCGGCGGCGGCAGCGATGTCCATCGAGGTGTACCAGATCACCTATCTTCACTGGGACTACAAGGGCCTGCCGGCCGGCGACGAGCTTCGCGACCGGGCCTTCGCGTACCGCACCACCATGGTCTTGGCGGTGTGCGTCCCGCTCTACGCGGCGGTCGTCGGGCCTCGGCGGTACGGCTTGTCGGTGCTCGCCGGGTGGATCGGCGGCGCTGCGGCGATCGCGGTCAGCACGGACGCCTACGTACGGCAGTCGGACTGGACCGCCAGGCCGCCGGTACTCATCTTCGGATCCGCGTTGCTGCTAGTCGCGGCCGTGGCTGTCGGCGCGGCGCGGCTGCCCAAGTCGCCGGACCACCCGCCACCAGCCGGCCCCCGCCGCCGCGCGCTCGTACTGGCCGGCATTGCCCTGGTGTCGTTAGTGGTCACGGTCGCGGGCTCGCTCGTCGCCTTCCAGGCGGCGGTGCGCGACAAGTCCCGTCCCATCGATGCCCTGGCGATAAGCCCGGACGGCAGTCGCGTCTTTGTCACCCGCGACTCGTCCGTGTACACGATCGATACAGCCCGGCAAAAGGTCATCGGCCACCTGGTCGGCGTCGGTGACGGCTCCGGTGCCCCGGTCGTCAGCCCGGACGGCAGCCGCGTCTACGTCACCACCAACAAAGGCGTCGCCGTGATCGACAGCGGGGCCGCTCCGAGGTCCGGACCGTACATCTCCGGCGCCACGAGCCAGATGGCCGTCACCCCAGACGGCCGGCGCCTGTACCTCGCCACCTACGACGGTGTATCGGTCATCGACCTCCGGACGATTGTCAGCCGCCCGGGGACTGGGTCCGACCTCACGCCCGTTGCTGCGATCCCGGTCGGGGAGAGCGGGTACCGCCGCAAGGTCGCGGTCAGCCCGGACGGGAACCGCCTCTACGTCGCGAGCTACAAGAACGGCGTGTCGATCATCGACACGCAGACGAACAAGATTGTCGGAGGGCCGATCCCGGTCGGGGACGAGCAGCCCTTGCGGATGGTGGTCAGCCCAGACGGGCGCCGCCTGTACGTTGCCGGGTTCAACAGTAACGGCCCCAACCACCTGTTCGTCATCGATACCATGACGAACACCACGGTCGGTTCCCCACTCGAGGCCGGCTGCTGCCCTGCGATCAGCCCGGATGGCCGCCGTCTCTACGCGCTCAACTTCAACGGCATATCCGTGATCGACACCGGCACGAACCACACCGTCGGCACGCCGATTCCGGCCGGCTTGGTTCCGCATGACATGGCTATGAGCGCGGACGGCCGCTCCATGTACGTCATCCACTACGACGACGACACGGTGTGGGCGGTCGACCTCGTCACCCGCCGGACGGTCGGGATCCCGATCCGTCCATGAGCACCCAATCGATTACCGACGCCGTCGACGCTGCGGGCGCTGCCGTCACTGGTGCGTGGCTACGACTAAATCGCCGAAACCCAGGGGTCGACCACGCGCGTAGGCGGCCCGTCGACCCCTGGGTTCGGTCAGGAATCTTCGTGGGTTTCGTCCAACTCAAAGCTTGTGGTACATAGGGCGTGCTCCTGCTCGGAGCTGATGGCTTCGAAGCCGGTGCGGGCTATCCCGGAGATGAGCAGTCCCTGGCCGGGGCGGGCGGCCAGCAGCAGCCGGCGTTCCCCGCCGGTCAGGCCGAACGCGTCACCGACCGCGTCGATCGCCTGCGGGGCCTGCTTGAGCAGGATCTGTGTGGCGGCGTTGGACACCACTGCCTGGCCCAGTTCGGTGCCCAGCACGTCCGCCACGTCCTGCGTGACGACGGTCAGGCCGGCGAACCGTTTGCGGCCCGCCTTGGACATGCGGAACAAGAACTTCGCGCCCTCGCCGTCGCGCATCAGCAACCACGCCTCGTCCACGACGACGATGCGGCGCACCGGCGGCGTCGCCGTCGACCGGTACTGGCGCGGGAGGTCGACCTGCCGCCAGATGTGATCCAGGGCGAGCAGGGTGCCGATGGTGCGCAGCTCGTCGGGCAGGTGCCGCAACGACCACACGACGAGGTGCCCGATCGGGGCGTGCGTGGTGGGGCCGTTGAACAGGTCGGCGAAGCTGCCGTGCACCCACGGCGCCAGCCGGGCGGCCAGCTGCGCGGCGGCCGGCTCGGCGTCGGCTTCCAGGCAGCCGACCAGGTCCCGCAGCAGGGGCGCCGGCCGGGTGTGGGTCTGCGGGTCGGCGGTGATGCCGGCCTGCCGGTACACGGCCAGGATCGCCCTGTCCAGCGCGGCCCGTTCCGCCGGCGGCGGCGCATGCCCCACCAACACACTGATCACCGTGTGCAGGAACAGCCCGCGGCGGGTGAGCACGTCGGGCCGGTGGTCACCGACCGGCAGATCGAGGGGGTTGATCTTCACTCCAGCCAGGCCGAGCCGCACCACGGTGCCGCCGACCGCGTCAGCGAGCCGCAGATATTCGTCCTCTGGATCCACGATGGACACTTGGACGCCCTGGTACAGGTTTCGCAGGACCTCCAACTTCACGAAGTAGCTTTTGCCGGCACCGCTTCGTGCGAGGACGACGGAGTTGTAGTTTTCGCAGTTCCACCGGTCCCACCAGACGATCCCGTTGGAGGCCGGGTTGACGCCGTAGAGCACGCCACCGGAGACCGGGGGGTCACCTGGCAGCGGCGCCGGCAGATCAGGGCTGGCAAGGGGGAAGGCCGCGGCGAGGGCCTGGGTGTCCATGGTGCGTAGCATCTGCAGCGAATCCGTGGCCAGGGGCAGGGTGGTGGTCCAGCCGGCCAGGTGCCGCCATGTCGCCGGCTGCACTTCGAGGAGTGTCGAGGCGGCTGCGGCCTTGACCTGCGCGCACGCTTCCAGCAGTTCCGCCTCCGACGTGGCGTGCACGGTCAGGTATAGACGGCCGCGGACCCGCTCCGCTGCCGCGGGGGCGAGGGGCGGGGCCGGGGGGGCGGCGCCCCCGGCCGCGCCCCCGCCGTACGGGTCGGACAGCCGGCCCTTGTCGCTGTCCGCCCGCCGGGAGGATTCCAGGCGGGCCCGCTGGGTGCGCAGCCGCGACGCGGCGACCGGGGCGGGCAGCGGGTCGATGTGCAGGGCGAGGTCGAGCCGGCCCGGCCAGGCCAGCAACGGCTCCAGCCAGCCGGGCCCGACCTCGGCCGGATACCCGGTCACTACCAGGGTGGCCGCAAATCCGTCGCCGACCCGCAGGAAGCGGGGAGTCACCTCCACCGACGCCGGCGCCACCACCCCAGCCACACCTCCGGTGGGGGGCAGCGCCGCAGCGCCCGTACGGCCTCGGGCCGTCGGGCCGCGCAGTCTCCAATTCATGACGATGTCCTTCGGGGTTTCGGCCTCCTCGCCGGAGGCGCGGTGATGACCGCGTCGGGGGCGGCCAGACCGCCTTGACGGGGCGGCCGGTACGGGTCGGCGCAGGCCGCGATGGCGGCGGTGGCCGCGTCGCCGTCCAGGGCGCGGGTGGTCACCCCGAGTCCGGACAGCGACCGGACGGTGTCGTCGGCGCGGCGGCGGGCGGCGTGCCCGCCCCGCCCGCCTTCCGGGGCGCGGGTGACGATGAGGACCTGCCGGCGTAGCGGATCCCGCCGGTGGGCCAGGTCGTCGAGGAAGCGGGCGTGGTCGGCGCATGCGGCCTCCAGTGCCGGGTGCGGCAACCGGGGAGCGGTCGCCTCAAGCCCGGTGGCGTGGCTGGCCAGGTCGACCGGTTGCGCGGAGACCACCACCTGCGTCGGCGTGGACAGCGAGTTCAGCCAACGGCCGAACGTGTCGACAAGTGCCTGCTGCTCGCCGGGGGTGCGTAAGGCCAGGTTGACGGTGGTGGCCGCGACGATCGCCGCCGGCGCGCCCGGCAGGGCGATTTCACCGTCGTCGGCGATCGCCTGTGCCGGCAGTTTCAGCGGTGCCGGTAGCGGCATCCGCCCGGCCGTGGCGTCCACCCAGCCGGGGGTGCGGCTTGTCGTGTCGGTGGTCGACAGTGCCTTCGGCGCCCGGTGGTGGCGGATCGAGGCGAGCAGCCACTGGTCCATCGGGAGTCCGTCGCGGCGCCCGACTGCCAGGCCGAACACCAGGCCGCCGAGCACGACGGCGGCGCCGAGCAGGACCGGGACGGGCAGTATGGTGTGCAGCGACCGCCAGCCGCCGTAGAAGATCACGGCGGCGACGGCGAGGATCGCCAGCTGACGAAAGGTTAGTCCATAAAGGACTTTGTCGGGGGCATCCACGTCTGCGGGCATGCGGGCGCGGACCGCGTCGTCGTCGCGGGTGCCGGTCATCGGGCCATCACCCGCGCACGACCGAGGCCAGGAACTGCCCTGGCCAGTTGTTGGACGACCACGACGCGCACGACCGCGCCGAGGAAGCTGGTGTTGCGCCCGGACTGGGACACGTACCGGCCGACCAGGCCGGGGATCTTGACCGTGTACCAGAGCAGCACCATGACGACGAACAGGTTGAGGATTGGTCCGGGGTCTACGGGCAGACCCAGTGCGGGCATCATGTGCTGCGGGTCGAGCAGCATCCACTGCCCGGCCTGCAGCATCATGGCCTGCAGTACCGGGGTGGCCAGGCAGCCGGCGTAGCCGCGCCACCACAACCTGGCGAGGCCGTCGGTCTGCGGCAGTGCGTGGCAGGCCAGGGCGAGCGGCGCCGCGGCGGTGAGTACCAGCAGGGTGGAGAACCGCACGATGAGGCTGAACGCGGTCATGGCGAGCAGCACCGTGATGAGCAGCGCGATGATCGCGAACAGCATCGCCGGGAGCCCTGAGTTGTCGGTGGCGGCGGCGTGGACGTGCGTGTTGATGGCGGTGAACGCGCCGTCGGGGCTGTTGCTGGGTTCGGATAAGGCCTCGGTGAGGCCGTTCGCGACGTCGATGGCCAGGCCGCACAGCAGTTGCGAGAAGTGGGCGCTGACGAACCCCACGACCACCGGGCGGGGGGCCAGCCCCTTGCCCGAGTAGCGGGCCCTCCCGCCCCCGCCGAAGATCATGACCAGGATCCCCGCGGTGACGAACGCCAGGACGAAGACCGTGTCCACGATCCAGGTGGCCCGGCCCGTGAGGGCCTGCACCTGCGGCAGGCCCGTCACGTCCGGTGTGATCAACAGGAATTTCGCTACCGCGCCCAGAACCGCGTCGAAGCAGGCGAGGATCTGCTCGGCGACCCAGCCGAGGAACTCCTCGAGGATCTCCGCGACCGGGAAAAGCCAGCCCATCACGGCTTCCCGACGATGCCCTGCACGACCTGCAGCAGGATCGGGGCCAGCACCGCCAGGCCGTAGCCGACCAGGGCATTCTTCAACGCTGCTTTGGCCTTGTCGACCTGAGCGGGATCGCCGCCCGCGGTGGCGTAGTAGACCCCGGCCAGGACCAGGAACAAGGTGGCCACCGCGGCCAGGATTCCCATGATCCAGGCCCGGAGGTTGGCGATGACGACGGGCAGGCTGTTGGCAGCCAAGTCGACGGGTGTGCCCGGGTCCGCGAACGCCGCGGTGGGCACGGAGAGCAGGAGCGCGATGGTGGCCAGGTGCGCGGCGATAGTGCCGGCCCGGCGCAGGGTGGGGCGCCGCAGAACGGCGCGACGGAACAGGAACGTGCGGGCGCGCGGAAGTCGCGTGCGGGACATTGGGGTTCACCTCCCGCCCCGCGCCGCACCCCGACGGGTGCGCGCTGGGGCGAATGCCGGAAGACGGGTAGGGGTCCGCCGCCGGGCATGGCGGAAGGTGAACGGGCGAACCGCGCGGAGAATCCCCGGGAGGAGCTCGTCCTCCCTTATGGGTTGGCGGTTTCGATGTGGTGTCAGCGCATCAAAAGGGGCGCGGCACCCGGGGCACACGAGACGCGCATGCCTCCAACTAGCCCGACGGCGGGCAGCGTCCCCGTATCCGGGCCGTCGGTGGCGCCGGCGAGAACCGCTGCACCCACCAACCGGGCCTTGTCAGACGTGGCGAACACCCTGCGATCTGACAAGGCCACCGTGGATCTGACAGCGCAGGTCAACCGGCATGTCCCGTCTCAGTCGAACTGGTCCGCGTCTCAATGAATCTGGTCCGCGATGGGTGCTGGCTTCGACGCCCGCCGCCGGTAGCCGAGCTTCTTGTCCTGTCTCACGCAACTCGGCCTGTGTCTCACCGAAGGCGGCCTGATCCTCGCCGGACGGACCAGATTCAGTGAGACGACGGCGCTGTAGGCGTCCAATGCCCCAGCGCCACCCTTGGTCCGGAGCGGTTGTCAGGAGGTGTGGCGCAACAGGGCGTCCACGACGGCTGGCCACGTCACGCGCGGCAGTCCCTGGCCGATGCCGGGCAGTGTGAGCAGCGTGGCGCCCGGGATCTCCGTGGCCAGGGCCACCCCATTGCCGTGCGGGAAGAATGGATCCTCGTCCCCGTGGATCACCAGGGTCGGCGCGGTGATCTCGCCGAGCCGCTCGCGCCACCGCGGCTGGCAGTCGATGGCCGCGAACATGCTGCCGAGGTGGCTCGCACGCTGCGCCTTCGCCGTGCGTCCCGCTCGGTCGAAGACCGATCCGGCGGCCGCCCGTACGTCCCGCTCGTTGAATCCTCCCGACCCGGACATCAGCCGCGCGGAGCTGGTCATGTAGTCGACCACGCTGCCGCGATCGGTCCAGTCCGGCTCGGGACGCCCGAACAGCTTCTCCATCATCCGCGGCGCGTGGTCGGGCAGGTCCGGATCGACCGGACCGGGCGCGACCGGCCGGGTGGAGATCAGCGTCAGCGACGCGACCTGGTCCGGATGGTCGAGTGCGAGCAACTGCGCGATGAAACCGCCGACGCCCATCCCGACCACGTGCGTACGCCCCAGATCCAGCGCCACCAACAGCTCGGACGCGTCGGTCACCAGGTCGCGAAGGTCGTAGGTCGGGGCGTCCGGGTCGACGAACGTCGACTGGCCGGCGTCGCGCAGGTCGTAGCGCACCACGTACCGCCCGGCCAGCGCCGCGCACAGGTCGTCCGGCCAGCTCAGCATGGTGACGCCCACCAGCAGCACCGGCGGATCCGCTGGATCCCCGAAGGTCTCCACGCACAACTCGACACCGTTGACCTTGATCCGCATTTTCCCGCTCCCTCCGAGTCGTCAGGTAAGACCGAACAGCGCCCGGAAACTCATCGCGGACGAACACTCGACCTGGCCGTGTCCCAGCTCTTGCCTGATATCAACAAGGACCGCCATTGCCGACGCGCGGGGCCAGATTCACTGAGACGGGCAGGGACGAACCGGATCGTCGGACCAGATTCGGTGAGACACGAGAGTGATCACCTCTCACGCAATCTGTCCCGTCGCAGGTCACCACGTCAGCGTCGGGCCAACTCAATTGAGACAGGACACGGCATATCGAGGACGATGGGTGCCCGCCCGGGGCGGGCGAGCACCGGCGCTGTACTCGTGCCTGTCATCCGTTGTCAGATTTCCGGTCAGATCCGCGCGCACAGCGCGGCAGCGGCTTCGCGGGCAGCCGGCCGCGTCTGCGGCGGTTGGTGCCCGCCAACAGGGTTCGTGGTTGGGGGCGACGCGGGTGGGGGCATGGCTCGGGGGGCCGGCGGCCGGGGGGGCGGCCGCCCGGGG
>NZ_JAIBNX010000094.1:0-6141 GCF_026130045.1 Micromonospora sp. CPCC 205371 | reverse complement strand
GCCCCGCCCCCCGGGTTGGGGGGGGGGGGGGCGCGGGGGGGGGGGGCGGGGCGGGGGCGGGGGGGGGGGGCCGCCCCGGGCCCGAAGAGGGGAAGGATTGCGCGTCGGTCAGGCCGCCGCAGGGGCGGGGCTTACGTGGTGGCGCCGGCCGGCGGCGCGGCGGGCCGCGGCGGCCTTGCCGGCCCGGGTTTTGGCGCGCAGGTCGTGGCGCTTGGCCAGTTCGTCGCGTACCTCCGGGGAGAACGGTCCGGTGAGGACGCCGATGTCGAGCGCCCACGCCAGCCGGGTGTCGGCCCGGTTGAGGCGCATCCGCAGCACGTCCAGGTCGATACCCAGGGCCTCGGCGACCAACTCGGGGGTGCGCCGGCTAAGGCGGATCGCGATGTACGGCTCGACGTCCTCGCTGTCGATGAGCCCGAGCGCCTCGGCGCGGTAGACGAGCAGGTCGACGTGCCCGTACGGGTGGCGCGGTAGGCGGGACTCGGCGGCGGCGTGCTCGATGTCGTCCACGAGCAGGTACTCCTGCTGGGCCAGGCGCAGGTCCCGGCCTGCGCGCCAGGCGGCGAAGCACAGGCTGGCGTGCGGGGCGTCGCGGGCCGGATCCACGCCGCTGCGCAGGCCCTCCAGGAACCCGGTGAGAATCTCCGCGTCGATATCGGCCGGGTCACCGCGGTACCCGGCGGCGAGGGTGCCGGCCATGGCGACCAGTGCCGGCATGGCCATCCCGACGGCGGCGATCACCCACTCGGGCTTGCCCTGCCGGGCACGGCGGATCAGCTCCCGCCACACAGCGTCACGGGCCGTGTAGGCGCTCGGATGCGCCATCAGCCAGTCCCGCAGCGCCGGCAACGGCACCTCGCCGGGCAGCAAATCAAGATCAATGCCGGAAGATGTCGACGCGCCGAAACTGCCGGCAGTTGTGCCACCGGCTCCGCACACGGAAGTGCCAGGCCCGGCAGTGCCGGCGCCTGCCGATCCGGCAATGCCGGACGTGGCACTGCCGGCGGCGGTAAGCGCGGCACAGTCGAGGGTCAGCGGCGCCGGGTCGACGGTCAGCGCCGCGAACGCTTTGTCGGCGGCCCGCAGCGCGGACGCCGGCCAGTCGTCACGAAGGTCGGACTCGCTCATGGGGATGGGGGCTCCAAACCAGAGGCGGTGGGATGTGCCGCAGGCGCGGCGAACGGCACCCAGTGCGCCACAGCCCTCTGACAAGGGCATGACAGAGCAGGTCAACGGCGGTTTTCGCCGTCTACGCGGGACGCCAACCAATCTGACAAGACATCGACTGTCAGGAATGGAACTCTGACAAAGCATTGACTGTCAGAAATCTCTCAGGCTCGGGAAATGGGCCGTGAGCTGCACTGTCAGACTTTCCACACCCTGCTTGGCGTCCGCCGCCAAGCGCGGACAGCAGCCGCCGTCGAACGGGCGCGACGGAGCTGACAATGCTCCGGGATGCCCACCGCGACCCAAAAGCGTGATCGGACAAGGCTCTGACACCACGCCCTGTCAGAAACATGGGTCCCCGGTACCCGGGCGTCTGCTGCACCCGGCGCCTTCGAGGAGCCAACGCCACGTGCGGCTTGGACGATCGGAGCGATGAACACGGCCCTGGCTCCAGCGCCGCGACCGGTGTCGGCGTCGCATAGCCGGTGCCAGCGGTGTGAGCCGGACTGCCGAACTTCCGGGCGGCACCGCCGGACGTGCCGGAACTGCCACGCGGCACTGCCGAGGTGCCGAACCGCCACGGCACTGCCGAGTCGCCGGAAAGTGCCGACGGAACTGCCTGCCAAGTGCCGAAATGCCGCGCGGCAGCCGAACTGCCAAATGTGCCGCGGCAGTGCCGAACTGCCGAGAGCGCCAAACTGCCGGGCCCGACCGGGCCCCCGCCACGGCGAGCCGCGACACCCCCGCGGACCCAGAGTGCCGAACCCGCCGGCACATTCCGCCACTCCCCGCCGCCGACACAGAGTGTGACGACTCGTTCGGTGCCGCGAGCGGGCGCGACGGATCTGACAATGCGGCTCGGTGAGGTGCTCGCCGCCGCGAGCCGTGGTCCGCCGGACGCTCAGCTCTCCAACCAAGTATCGGGACATAACCGGGCTGTCATGGCCTTTCGGGCGCCTTGTCAGACGACGAAGGCGCCTTGTCAGATCCGGGGGTGTTCGCCACGTCTGACAAACCCCGGTTGGTGGGTGTCAGCACATCACGGCGCGGCGCGGAGCCGACATCGCATGAGTCGATCCACACCGCACACCCCGCAGCCCCACGGCGAACCGGCCCAGACCGGCGCCGCCGATCCCACTGTCCTGGTTGATCTGGTCGCCGGCGACCCGCCGGTGCCGATCACCGTGTGGCGTACCGCCCGCAGCGGCGACGACCCCACCACCACCACCATTCCCGCCCGCCTGGCCTATCGGCTGGTTGCCGCGTACAGCCGGCCGGGCGAGGCGGTCGTCGACCTGTCCGACGGCCACGCCCTGACCGCCGCCTGCCAGCGCGGAGCGCGTCGGCACCACAAAGCGTGGTTCACCGACGCCGCCTCGCTGTTCATCGGCCCGGCCACCCCGCCGCCAGGCACCGAACCCGATGACGAGATCGACACCGACCTCGGCGACGAGATCGGGGCCGACCTGGACGGGCCGGAGCCGCCCGACCTGGCGGCCTGGTTCGGAGACGACCTCACCGACCCAACCATCCCGCCGGACGGCCCGCCGGTCACCGCCCTGCCCCCGGATGCCAGCGTCGCCGGCGTCACCAGCCTGGTGGTCGCCTGCTGGCCCCTCGACGCGTCGGGCGACGCGGCCAACCGGGTCCGCCTGGCATGGCTCCTCGCAGCCTGCGCGCAGTTGCTGCGCCCGGGTGGCTGCCTGGTCCTGGTGGTCGGCACCCCGGTCGGCAAACCCGCCACCCCGGAGGACTTCCGTCCCCTGGTCTCGGCGGCCCCGCCGGCGGGGCTCGGTAATCTGCAGCACACCGCCGCGGTGGGCCCCGACGCCGACGGCGAGGCGTTCACCTACTACGCCACCGACGAGGAACTGCTCGCCCTCGCGGCCGGCGAGGACGGCCAGCGGTGGGCGGTCGCGCACGTACGGGTGCACGCCGACTGCTTCGTGTTCAGCCAGACCCGGCCGCCCACCCTGCGGCGCCGGCGAGGTGGTGGCGCCCGTGCCTAGGGCCATCACCCTGGTCGGCGCACCCGACCCGGACGACCACGACCGGAACACCCCGCAGGCCGGTACTGGCCGCGGCTCACGACGCGATGCCGTCGCCGAGCCGGGCCAGCTGTCGGTGTGGGCGACCGCCCAGCTGACCGGGCCGGTGCAGCGCCGCGGCCGGTACGTGCCGGATTCGGTGCGGCACCCGGCGCGGATGCTGCCGGCGATCGCCGCGCACGCCATCACCTCCTACACCTCGCCCGGCGACCTCGTGCTCGACCCGATGTGCGGAATCGGCACCACCCTGGTCGAGGCCGTGCACCTGGGCCGGGACGCGATCGGCGTCGAGTACGAGTCCAAGTGGTCGGACATCGCGGACGCGAACGTCGCCCACGCCCACACCCAAGGGGCGACCGGGCGGGCGTCGGTCGTGCGTGGTGACGCCACCCGCATCACCAGCCTGCTGCCGGCCGCCCTCGCTGGTCGGGTGTCCCTCGTCGTGACCTCGCCGCCGTACGGGCCAACCGTGCACGGCCTGGTCCGCCCGCAGGCCGGCGCGGGTGTGCACAAGTCCGACAACACCTACAACGACGGCACCGACAAGGGCAACCTGGCCTACCGGGACCTGCCCGGCCTCGCCTCAGGCTTCGCGGAGATCCTGGCCGGCTGCGCCACCCTGCTCAAGCCCGGCGGAATCGTCGTGGTCACCGCCCGGCCCTGGCGCAAGCGCGGCGAACTGGTCGACCTGCCCTCGGCGGTCATCGGCGCCGGGATCGCCGCCGGGCTCGTCCCAGTCGAGCGGTGCGTGGCGCTGCTCGCCGCGGTCCGCGGCGGGCGGCTGATCGCACGGCCGAGCTTCTTCCAGCTCTCCGCCGTACGCAAGGCCCGCCAGGCGGGGGTGCCGATGCACCTGATCGCCCACGAGGACGTCCTCGTCCTGACCAAGCCGCTCCCCCAGCCCCCGGCGGAGGTGCAGGCCAGGTGACCCAACCGACGATTCGACTGCTGTCTCTCGGCGCCGGGGTACAAAGCTCCACCTGCCTGCTGCTGGCCGCCCACGACAAGATTCCGCGGTTCGAAGCCGCCGTCTTCTCGGACACCGGCTGGGAGCCACAGGCCGTCTACCGGCACCTGGACCGGCTGACCGGCATCGCGCAACGCGCCGGCATCCCGGTCGTGCGGGTCGGCAACGGCAACATCCGCGCCGACGCACTCGACCCCAAGCACAGGTTCGCCTCCATGCCGCTGTTCTCGCTCGGCCCCCACGGCGAGCGGGGCATGGCCCGACGCCAATGCACCAACGAGTACAAGATCAAACCGATCAAGCGGGAAGTGCGCCGCCGGCTCGGCTACCCGCACCCGATCCGGGTCCCGGACGGGGTGTACGCCGAGGTAGCGATCGGCATCTCCCTGGATGAGGTCGGAAGGGCACGGGACTCGGACGTGCGCTACATGCGCCACGTCTTCCCGCTGCTGGACCTGCGGTGGCGGCGCGAGGACTGCGTCGCCTACCTGGCCGAGCACGGCCTGGGTGACACCCCGAAGTCGAGCTGTATCGGGTGTCCGTTCCACAACGACGGGTTCTGGGCCGATCTCAAGGCCCGCAGCCCCGCCGAGTGGGCGGACGCCGTCGACTTCGACACCGCGATCCGGCACGGCTCGGCGCGCGCTAACGCCGACGGGCAACCGCTGCGGGGCAGGTACTACCTACACGCGCAGCGGGTGCCCCTGGACCAGGTCGTCCTGCGTCCCCGTAACCGGCGCTCGCCCAACGACTCGCTGGGGTGCGGGCCGTTCACCTGCCCGCACCCCAGCGAGTCCGTCGATCCGGTTCCGCCGGAGCCGACGGACGCCGGCGCCGCGACGGCCGGGCGGGAGGTGGCGTGAGCAGTGCCAACCGTGCCCCCCACCTCGAACCATCCGGCGCGAGAGTGCGGATCGGATCGCTGTGCACCGGGTTCGGCGGCCTCGACCTTGCCGTCGAACTGGTGCTCGGCGGCCGACTCGCCTGGTACGCCGAAACCGACCCGCACGCCAGCACCGTCCTCGCCCACCGGTGGCCAGGCGTCGCGAACCTCGGCGACATCCGCGGCGTCGACTGGAGCACCGTCGAGCCGGTCGACATCGTCACCGCCGGATTCCCCTGCCCAGGACATCTCCAACGCCGGCAAGCGGGCCGGCATCACCGGTGTCCACAGCAGCCTGTGGACAGCCGTCGCCGACGCTGTTCGCGCACTACAACCACCGCTCGTCCTTGTGGAAAACGTGGCCGCGCTCCTCCGAAGAGGCCTCGACGTCGTCCACGCCGACCTGGCCGCGCTCGGGTACGACACGAGCTGGCTATGCCTACGCGCATCCGACATCGGTGCCGCCCACCGACGCGACCGGCTGTTCCTGCTGGCCGTCCGAGCCGATCTCCTCCGCGCCGATGCGGACCCTGCCGACGCCCTGCGCCCGTGACGGCAAAGGCCCCGGCCACCAGTACGGCCTGCCCGATCTGGTCGAACCCGGCGGCAGCCGGCACGCCCTGCTGCCCACCCCCACGACCGCCTCCGCCGGCTCCAACCGGTCACCGTCGCCGGGGGCCGCCCGCCGGCCGAGCCTGCCACAACTGGTCCGCGAGCAACTCACCCCCGGCCCCCTGCTGCCCACCCCCACGGTGGCGGACTCCCGCTCCTCGGCGAACGCCACCGCCAGGCGGACCACGCCGCTTTCCCGGCACACCGGTCGCACGTTGACCGACGCCACCCGGCTGCTGCCCACGCCGCGCGCCACCGACGGCTCCAAGGGCTGTCCCGGGCAGCGCGGCTCGCACGGGGACCTGACCCTGCCGTCGGCGGCGGTCCAGGTCGCCAAGGTGCTGCCCACCCCGACCGTGTCCGACGGCCGGGGACCAGGCGTACGCAGCGGCGGGTCGAACCTGCGCACCACCGTGGCGAGGCTTCCGTCCGACCCGGCCAGCACGGCCAGCACGGCCGGGCCG
>NZ_JAIBNX010000093.1 GCF_026130045.1 Micromonospora sp. CPCC 205371 | reverse complement strand
CGTGGCGCCCGCCGCGAGGGACCTCGACCTGGCACGGCGCGCGCTGGGTCCGTCGTCCGCTCCGGTGGCCCAAGGCGCGGCCATCGCTTTGTCCACTGTAGGAGACCGAAGCGCCGACCTAGGCGCGATCGTCCAATGAGGAGTGCACAGTGCGACTGACCCTGGACAACCCGGCGAGCGTGGCCGCTCCGTTCGGCGACCGGTTCGCGCACGTGGCCCGCGTCGACATGGCCGGTGGCGCGCTGCTCGTGCTGGCCGGCCAGGTCGCCGTCGACGACACCGGCGCAGTGTACGCGCCCGGCGACGCCACCGCGCAGTCCGAGCGGATCTTCGAGATCATCAGCGGCGTGCTGGCCGCGCACGGCGCGGGCTTCGGCGATGTGCTGCACGTGCGCACGTTCATGACCAGCCTCGACGACCTGCCGGCGTACGGCGCGGTGCGGCGGCGCGTGTTCGCGGGCGGCAACCCGCCGGCGAGCACCACCGTAGAAGTGAGCCGCCTCTTCCTTCCAGGCGCGGTCCTGGAGGTCGAGGTGACGGCTGCGGTCAGCGCCGCGTAGCCGTCCGTTCTAGGCTGGCCGGCATGATGGGCCCCGGGGACCCCCGGCCCCTGCACCGCTGCGTCGAGCTCGCCGAGGAGGCGTGGGCCGCCGGCGACGAGCCGTTCGGCGCGGTGCCCGTCGGTGCCGACGGCACGGTGCTCGCCGAAGACCACAACCGGGTCGCCGGCGGCGACAACACCCAGCACGCGGAGCTGGCGCTGGCGCGCTGGGCGGCGGCCAACCTCAGCCCCGCCGAGCGCAAGGCCGCGACCGTGTACACCTCCGGCGAGCACTGCCCGATGTGCGCGGCGGCGCACGGCTGGGTCGGGCTCGGCCGCATCGTCTACGTGGCGTCGTCCGCCCAGCTGGAGGGATGGCTCGCCGAGATGGACGCACCCCCACCGCCGGTGCGCGCGCTGCCGATCCACGAGATCGTGCCGGAGGCCGACGTGGAGGGCCCTGTGACCAAGCTGACGGCCCGCGTCCGCGAGCTGCACCGCCGTTTCCACAACGCCCCCGGCACCTGACCCCGACCTCGCCGCCGCCGGACCGATCTCGCCGCCCGCCGGACCGATCTCGGCGCGCGGCATCCCCCCGCCGGCGACGAACCGTATAGGGCCGACGGCGCCGCCGCCGAGACCGCCGCCGCTACCAGTCGCGCGGCGCCAGGCGCGCACGACCGGACCCCGCCGGCCCCGGGCGCGGTGCGCCGCGCCGCGGCACGCGGCGATCGTTCGCCGATCAAGGAAGATCTCATCGATCAAGGTCAAACGCACGCGGAAAAGAGATCGAACCACGTGCATTCGCCCTTGATCGGCGCGCAGAGGGCGGCGCGGGCGGCGCGGGGCGGGGGGCGGGGGCGGGGGAGTGGGGAGTGGGTTAGTCGTGGGCGGCTGCTGGGTTTGAGGCGTCGGGGTGTAGGGCCTCGCCGAACAGGAGTTCGGCCTGGTCGGAGCGGAGGGCCACGAACAAGCCGGTCGCCTCGACGAGTACCGCTTCCGGCTCGGCCTCCGTCGTGATGGTGGCGCGGGCCGTTACCTTGCGGCCGTCGACGCTTACGACCGACGCTGCCAGCCGCAACGGTGTCTGCAACGGCACCGGTGCACGGTACTGGGTGTCGAGCCGCACGGTCATTCCCGGATGGCCGGCGACGCTGGTGGCGTACCCCAGGATCTGGTCTAGCAGCAGCGCGCTGATGCCGCCGTGGGCGTACATCGGCGGGCCTTCATAGGTGAGCCCGAGCGTGCACGTGCCGACGGCGGTCCCGTCGACGACCTCGACGTGCAGCGGCGGCGCGATAGCGCTGCCGTCACCGCACACCGGGTTGTACATCCGCACGCCGCCGAGCAGGTCGTCGGCGCTGGGGAGCTGGCCGCGGGTGCGCTGCTGCTTGCCGACCGGGATGGTGGCCTCGCGCACGAGGGCTGCCGCGCGGCGCAGCTCGTCGGCCGGTGACTCGGTGGCGGCGGCCTGCTCGACGAGGGTGCGTAGCGCCTCGCCGAGCTCCGCGATGGCCGCGCGCCGCTCCTCCACGGAGGCGGATTCGGGGGTAGGCGGCGAAGTGGAGTCGATCGTGTGGTAGCTCCAGCCCATGTCTTAGTTATAACCTGTTCTAATTCTGAGGAGGTGTGATGACCACCACTGTAGAGTACGACGCCGTCGTGGTCGGGGCTGGTGCGGCGGGCATGACCGGCGCGCTCGCCGCGGCCAAACAGGGGTTGCGGACCATCCTCATCGAGAAGGCCGGAAAGTTCGGCGGCTCCACGGCCCGCTCCGGCGCGGGCATCTGGGTGCCCAACAACGAGGTGGTGCTCGCGGCGGGCGTACCCGATACGCCGGCCAAGGCCGCCACCTACCTGTCGGCGGTCGTCGGGTCGGGCGCACCCGCGGCGCGGCAGCGGGCGTACCTGGACAACGGCCCCGCCACCATCTCGTTCCTGCTGCGCAACACGCCGCTGCGGTTCTCCTGGATGGAGAGTTACCCGGACTACTACCCGGAGCTGCCCGGCGGCATGCCGAACGGCCGCTCCATCGAGCCGGCGCCGCTCGACGCCAACATCCTCGGCACCGAAGCCGCCAACCTCAATCCGCCGTACCTGGCCGTGCCGGCGGGCACGGTGGTGCTCGCCGTCGACTACAAGTGGCTGGCCCTGATCGCGCGCCACCCGCGTGGCCTGGCCACCGCCACTGAGATCGTCCGCCGGTACCTGGAGCTCTCCCTGCGGGGGCAGAAGCCGATCACGATGGGTCAGGCGCTGGCGGGTGGCCTGCGCGCGGGCCTGATCGCCGCCGACGTGCCGGTGCTGCTCAATACCGCGCTGACCGACCTGTACGTGGCGAACGGGCGGGTGGCGGGCGTCTGGGCGACCACCGCCGACGGTGAGGATCTGCTGGTCAAGGCGGCCCGAGGGGTGCTCATCGCCTCGGGCGGGTTCGAGCACAACGAGCGCATGCGCAAGCAGTTCCAGCGGGAGCCGATCGGCGTGGACTGGACGGTCGGCGCCGCCTCGAACACCGGCGACGGCATCGAGGCGGGTGCGCGGGCCGGCGCCGGCCTGGAGCTCATGGACGACGCCTGGTGGGGCCCGATGATCCCGCTGCCCGACGGGCCGTACTTCTGCCTGTCCGAGCGCACCCTGCCAGGAAACATCTTCGTCAACGCGGCGGGAAAACGGTTCGTCAACGAGGCCGCGCCGTACTCCGACGTCGTGCACACCATGTACGACAAGCACACCGCCCAGGTGCCGCACATCCCGTGCTGGATGGTGACCGACCAGAAGTACCGCAACCGGTACCTCTTCAAGGATGTCTCGCCGGCGCTCCCGTACCCGGATTCGTGGTATTCGAGCGGTGCCCTGCACCGCGACTGGACCATCGAGGGCCTGGCCACCAAGATCGGTGTACCGCCGGCGGCATTGCGCGCCACGATCACCCGCTTCAACGGCCTGGCCCGCGCCGGCCGCGACACCGACTTCCTGCGCGGCGACAGCGCCTATGACGCGTACTTCGCCGACCCCACCAACCAGCCCAGCCCCTGTCTGGCGACGCTCGACCTGCCGCCGTACTACGCCTTCAAGATCGTCCCCGGCGACCTGGGCACGAAGGGCGGTATCCGCACCGACGCGCGCGCCCGCGCGCTGCGCCCCGACGGCTCGGTGATCCCCGGCCTCTACGCGGCCGGAAACGCGAGCGGAGCGGTCATGGGCTACAGCTACGCGGGCGCCGGCTCGACGCTCGGTCCGGCGATGACCTTCGGGTACGTCGCCGGCCGTGACCTGGCCCAGAGTTAGAACAAGTTACAGGAGGACGCAGTGCCGAAGGTAACCGTTTCAGCCGAAGCCGCCGCCGGACCGGAGCGCGTGTGGGAGCTCGCGACCGACCTGCCCCGGTGGGCCGAGTGGAACACCATGCACGAGGGCTTCACGGGGGAGGTGCCAGCGACGCTCACCGAGGGCGCCGCGTACCGCCAGCGGGTGAAGCTCATGGGGATGCCCGCCGAGATGGCGTGGCGGGTGGCGACCGCCGACGCGGGGCGGCTGGAGCTGGCCGGCGACGGCCCGATGGGCGTCAAGGCGGCGAACCGCTTCTTCGTCGAGCCGTCCGGCGACGGTTCCAAGATCACGTATGAGATGGAGTTCAACGGGCCGGCGCTGGCCGGGCCGATGGCGGGCATGCTGGAGAAGCAGGCCGGGACCGCCGCCGCGCAGTCCCTGGCCAAGTTCACCGCCCTACTCTGAGCTTCCCTACTCTGCGTTTCCCTCGGGGCGAGGGGTCGCGAGCAGCAGCCGGGCGGCGAGCTCGAGGTGGTTGATGACGTCGTTGGCGGAGGCGCGCCGGGTCACCCAGGCGACCAGGTTCGACAGCCAGACGTCACCGATCACCCGGGCCGTCGCCCGGTCGTCCGCGGAGGGTTCGGTGGACTCGCCCTCGTGGATGGCCCGCGTGAACATGTCTTCCATCAGCCGCGCCACCGCGTTGACCTCGGTGGCCGCCGACGGGTCGGCGAACATGAACGCCCGCGTCATCGCCTCGGTCAGCAGCGGGTCGCGCTGCATCGAGCGGGTCACCTTGCCGAGCACGAAGAGCATCCGGTCGTACGAGGTGTCGCCGGGGATCGGGGCCCGGCTGAGCTTCTCCTGCGAGCGGTCCAGCTCCCGGGCGAGCGCCGAGACCAGCAGGTGGATCTTGGAGGGGAAGTAGCGGTACAGGGTGCCGAGCGCCACCTCGGCGCGCTCCGCGACGGCGCGCATCTGCACGGCGTCGTAGCCGCCCTTGGAGGCGAGCTGGAGCGTCGCGTCGAGGATGCGCCGGCGCCGGTCGCGCTGCGCGGCTGAGCCCTGCTCGGCCTCGGCGGCGAGCGTGCCCAGAGCGGGGTTGCTGGTATTTGTTCTCGGTGCTGCCATGCTTCCTCTCCGGGATCTAGGTGCATCAAGACTAGCAATCCTGCTGTTACGCGCATGTGTACTGGTATCAACGTAGTGGAACGTGTTCTAATTCCAGCGTGCCGATCGCAATCACGGAGGAGCAGCGGGCCCTGCGGGAGGCGGTGCGCCGCTGGGCCGCCGGCGCGGGCACGCTCGCGACCGTCCGCGCGATGGAGGACACGCCGGCGGCTTGGGAGCGGCACTGGGCGGGCATGGCGGAGCTCGGGGTGTTCGCGATCGCGCTTCCGGCGGCCTCCGGTGGAGCCGGTGGCACCGTCGCCGACCTGGCCACCGCCGTCGAGGCGCTCGCCGAGGCACTGGCACCCGGCCCGGTGCTGCCCACACTGGTCGCCGCGCTGGCGCTGGCCGACCACGCCGATCTGCCCGCCGCCAAGGAGCTGCTGCCCGCGCTCGCGTCCGGCGGCGCGACCGTGGCCATCGGCCTGGCGCCAGGCGGGCTGGTCCTCGGGGCCGGCGCCTCGCACGTGCTCCTTCCGGGGGACACCGGCTGGTACCTGATGGACGCTCGCGTGACGCGGCGCGCGGCCGTGGACTTCTCGCGGCCGATCGGCGTCATCGAGGCCGGCGTGCTGCCAGCCGAGCGCCGCCTGCCGCTCGCGACCGCGCGGGTCAAGGACATCGCGGCGCTGCTCGCCGCCGTCGAGTCCACCGCCGTCGCCGGCTGGGCCACGCGCACGGCCGTCGAGTACGCCAAGGCGCGCCAGCAGTTCGGCCGGCCGATCGGCGCTTTCCAAGCGGTACAGCACATGTGCGCCGAGATGCTCTGCCGCGCCGAGCGGGCCACCGCCCTCGTGTGGGACGCGGCAAGGGCGTTCGACGAGGCGCCCGAGGAGTTTCCCCTCGCGGTGGCCGCCGCGGCGTCGGTCGCGCTGGACGCGGGCGTCGACAACGCCAAAGACTGCGTACAGGTGCTCGGCGGCATCGGGTTCACCTGGGAGCACGACGCGCACCTGTACCTGCGCCGGGCCGTGGCGCTGCGGCAGCTTCTCGGCGGCGGTGCGGCCTGGCGTGCGCGAACCGCCGAGCTGGCGGTGGCCGGAGCCCGGCGCACCCTGTCCATAGGGGAGGTTTTTGTTTCGACGAAGATGCGGGCCACGGTGGCCGACATAGCCGCGCTGCCGGAGGGGGAGCGGCGCACCGCCCTCGCCGAAGCTGGGTACCTCACTCCACAGTGGCCGGTCCCGTATGGGCTCGGTGCCGGGCCGGCCGAGCAGCTCGCCCTGGACGCCGAGCTGGACCGTGCCGGGGTGACCCGACCCGACATCGCGATTGCCGGCTGGGCGGTGCCCACGATCCTTGGCCACGGCACTGACGCCCAGCGCGAGCGCTTCGCCGGCCCGTCGCTGCGCGGCGAGATCACCTGGTGCCAGCTGTTCAGCGAGCCGGAGGCCGGCTCCGATCTGGCCTCCCTGCGCACCCGTGCCGAGCCGGTGCCCGGCGGGTGGCGGCTCACCGGCCAGAAGGTGTGGACCTCCCTCGCCGCCGACGCCGACTGGGGCATCTGCCTGGCCCGCACCGACCCCGACGCGCCCAAACACAAGGGGCTCACGTACTTCCTCGTGCCGATGCGGTCGCCGGGCGTCGAGGTGCGGCCGCTGCGCGAGCTGACCGGGCGTGCGGTCTTCAACGAGGTCTTCCTCGACGGTGCGTTCGTGCCCGACGACTGTGTCGTGGGTCAGCCCGGCGACGGGTGGCGGTTGGCGCGGGGCACGCTGGCGTACGAGCGGGTGGCGATGTCACGCGGCTCGTCGTTCGGCGAGGGCGTCGAGCGGCTGCTCGGCGGACTGGCGGCCGGCGCCCCGGCGGAGCTGCTCGGCGGTCTCGTGGCGGGTGGCCTCGCGGTGTCCCTTCTGGACGTACGGGCCGCGCTGCGCCGCCTCGACGGCCAGCCCAGCGGCCCGGAGTCGGCCGTCGCGAAGCTGGTCGGCGTGGCACACCGGCAGGCGGGCGCCGAGGCGGCGCTGGTGTGCCTCGGCGAAGCCGGTGCCGCGGCCGACGGCGACAGTGCCGAGGCGGTGCACGAGTTCCTGCTGAGCCGGTGCCTGAGCATCGCCGGCGGCACCACGCAGATCCTGCTGTCGGTCGTGGCCCAGCGGGTGCTCGGCCTACCACGGGAGGATCGCTGATGGATTTCGCTCCCGACGAGACGCAGGAGGCCGTGGTACGGCTCGCCGCCGAGGTGCTCGACGGCACCGGCGACGACCCGCCCGACCGGGTGTGGAAGGCGCTCGCCCAGGCCGGGCTGCTCGCGCTGGCGATACCGCCGGAGTCGGGCGGGGCGGGGCTCGGCGTGGTCGAGACCTGCCTCGTGTTGGCGGAGGTCGGCCGGCGGGCCGTGCCGGTGCCCGCGCTCGCCCTCGCGCTAGGGGTCCTACCGGCCGCACGTGGCACCGACGAGGCGCAGCGGGGGGCGCTGCTGAGCGGTGTCGCGGCCGGCGACGCGCTGCTGACCGCCGCCCTGCGCGAGCCCGGCGCCCCCATGCCGGCGCGCCCTCGCACCGTGGCGACTCCCGCCGTGAGCGGCGTCAAGGTGGGCGTCCCGTACGCCGAGCAGGCTCGCCGAATCCTGGTGCCGGTATCCATTGACGGTGGGACGGCGGTGGCCATTGTGGACCCCGCGGACGCGGGCGTGACACTCCAACGCACGCACAGCTCGACCGGCGACCCGGAGTACACCGTGCGGCTCGACGCGGTCGCAGCGGAGCTGCTGTCGGGCGTGACGGTGGCCGACCTGTACCGGTGCGCGCTGGCCGCCATTTGCGTGACCGGCGCGGGTGTCCTCGCCGGGGCGCTGGCGAGCACGTCGGCGTATGTGGGTGAACGGGAGCAGTTCGGTCGGCCGCTCGCCACGTTCCAGGCGGTGGCGCAGCAGGTCGCCGACGTGTACGTGGCCGCACGCACGACGCACCTGGCGGCGCTCGCCGCGGCGTGGCGCCTCGGCACCGGCCGCCCCGCCGACACCGACCTGAGCATCGCCGCGTACTGGCTCGCCAGTCAGGGGCCGCCCGCCATGCGCACCTGCCACCACCTGCACGGCGGCGTCGGAGTCGACGTGAGCTACCCGCTACACCGGTACTCCGCCGTCGTGACCGACCTGGTGCGGCTGATCGGTGGCTCGGAGTACCGCCTCGGGGAGGTGCCGTGTTCGTCGACCTGACCGAGGCGCAGTACGCGCTGCGCGCCGAACTGCGGGCCTACTTCTCCGGCCTCATGACACCCGACGAGCGGGCGGCGCTGCTGCGCGACCGGCACGGTCCCGTGCTCCGGGCCGTCGTGAGGCGGATGGGGCGCGACGGCTGGCTGGGCGTGGGCTGGCCGGTGGAGTACGGCGGGCGCGGCTTCGGG
The DNA here is from genome assembly GCF_026130045.1 of Micromonospora sp. CPCC 205371. Lineage (GTDB taxonomy): Bacteria > Actinomycetota > Actinomycetes > Mycobacteriales > Micromonosporaceae > Phytohabitans. Next base: position 24,197 of record NZ_JAIBNX010000093.1, on the reverse strand, counting down.
CCCGTGGAGCAGCAGATCTTCGTCGACGAGGCCGTGCGCGCCGACGTGCCACTGCCCTCGGTGACGCTGCAGACCGTCGGGCCGACCCTGCTGACCCATGGCACAGCTTCGCAGAAGGCGTTCTTCCTCTCCCGCATCCTGGCCGGCGACGTCCACTTCGCCATCGGGTACACCGAGCCGGGCGCCGGCACCGACCTCGCGTCGCTGCGGACCACCGCCGTGCGTGTCGGTGACGCGTATGTCGTGAATGGACAGAAGACGTTCACCACGGGCGCGCACGACGCCGACTACGTGTGGCTGGCGTGCCGCACCGACCCGAACGCACCCAAGCACAAGGGCATCTCGATCCTCATCGTCGACACCAAAGACCCCGGGTACTCGTGGACTCCCATCATCACGGCCGACGGCGCGCACCACGTCAACGCCACGTACTACAGCGACGTGCGGGTACCGGTCGAGATGCGGGTCGGCGCCGAGAACGCCGGCTGGCGTCTCATCACGACCCAGCTCAACCACGAGCGGGTGATGCTCGGCCCGGCCGGCCGGCTGGGCGCGCTCTACGACCGGGTGCGTGACTGGGCGGCGGCGCGGTCCCTCGTGGACGAGCCGGACGTGCGGCGGGTGCTGAGCCGCACGCACGCCACGCTGCGCGTCAACGAGCTTCTCAATTGGCAGGTGGCGGCCGTCGACCCGGTGCGGGTGGCGGACGCCTCGGCGACCAAGGTGTTCGCCTCGGAGAGCCTGCAACGGCTCGGGGAGGAGCTGGCGGAGGTGGTCGGCAGGTACGGCGACCCGGCCGACGAGGAAACCGGGCGGCTGCTGTCCTGGTTGGACATCCAGGTCAAGCGCAACCTGGTGCTGACGTTCGGCGGCGGGGCCAACGAGATCCAGCGGGAACTGATCGCGACGGCCGGCCTATCGTTGCCGCGGGTGCCGCGATGAGCGCTTCCTTCGTGGATGCCAGCATCCTCGATGAGGCCAAGCGCATCATCGCGGCCGGAGAGAGCCCGCCCCGGGTGGCACGGGACGCTGTCAACCTGCCGATGGTGCGCAACTGGCTGGAGGCGATGGGTGACGACAACCCGGTGTACGAGCGGGACGGGATCGCGCCACCCGCGATGACGCAGGTGTGGACGATGCGGGGACTGCGCCCCGTTCCGGACCCGCACGACCCGCTCGCCGCGATGACAGCGGTCCTCGACGCGGCCGGATTCACCTCCGTCGTGGCCACCAACTGCGAGCAGACCTACCACCGGTACCTGCGCGTGGGGGAGCGGGTCGCGGTGCGCGGCCGGCTGGTCGACGTCACCGGCCCCAAGCGCACCGCGCTCGGCGAAGGCTGGTTCGTCACCACCGAGAGCACCTGGTACGTCGGCACCGAGCCGGTCGCCACGATGCTGTTCCGGGTGCTCAAGTACAAGCCGGCGCCGCAGGCCGTGCTCCGGCCCGTCGCGAGCCCCGACACCGAGTTCTTCTGGGCCGGCACGGTCAAGGGAGAGCTGCGGATCTGGCGGTGCGAGGAGTGCGGGGCGCTGCGGCACCCGCCCGGCCCGTCCTGCCCGCGCTGCGGCGCCATGCGCCCGGGATACGTGGTCGCGGCCGGCACCGGCACCGTGTACAGCTACGTCGTGCACCACCACCCGCAGGTGCCGGGCCGCAAGGCACCGTTCGTCGTGGCGCTGGTCGAGCTGCCGGAAGGGGTACGCGTGGTGGGAGAACTGCTGGACTGCGACCCGGCCGAGGCGCGGATCGGCGCGCCCGTGCGGGTCGACTTCGTGCGCGTCGACGCGTCGCTGTCGCTGCCCGCGTGGCGGCTGTCGTGACCGCCGCGGGCACCGCGCTGCCTGAGTGGTCGGTCGAGATCACGCCGACGCTCGTCGTCAGCACCGCCATCGCCACCCGCGACTTCCAGGACGTGCACCACGACCGCGACCGGTCGGTCCAGCGCGGCGGCAAGGACATCTTCCTCAACATCCTCACCACCACGGGCCTGGTGCAGCGGTACGTCACCGACTGGGCCGGCCCCGAGGCGGTGGTGGGCCGGATCGCCATCCGGCTGGGCGTGCCGTGCTACCCGTACGAGACGCTCACCTTCACGGGCACGGTGGCGGAGGTCGCCGGCGGCGAATGCGTGGTCGACGTGGCCGGGCGCAACAGCCTCGGCGCGCACGTCACCGGCACGGTGCGGGTGCGACTGCCATGAGCGCCGCCATCGTGGGGATCGGCGCGACCGAGTTCAGCAAGGACTCCGGGCGCAGCGAGCTCAAGCTGGCCGTGGAGGCGGTCCGGGCCGCGCTCGCCGACGCCGGGCTGGCACCGTCCGATGTCGACGGTCTGGTGACGTTCACGATGGACACCAGCACCGAGATCGCCGTGGCCCGCGAGCTGGGCGTGCCGGAGCTGACGTTCTTCGGCCAGGTCGGGTACGGCGGCGGCGCGGCCTGCGGTGTCGTGCAGCAGGCAATGCTGGCCGTCGACGCCGGGCTCGCCGACGTCGTGGTCTGCTACCGGGCCCTCAACGAGCGCTCCGGCCGCCGGTTCGGGCAGGTGTCGCACGCCCTCGCCGGCGCGTCCACGTCGTCCGGTGTGGACGCCGGCTGGCACTACCCGATGGGCCTTGCCACGCCCGCCGCGATGGTGGCGATGGTGGCCCGGCGGTACCTACACGAGTACGGCGGGTCCACAGAGGACTTCGGTCGGGTGGCGGTCGCCAGCCGCCGCCACGCCGCCACGAACCCGCACGCGTGGTTCTACGAGCGCCCCATCACGCTCGCCGAGCATCAGGCGTCGCGCTGGATCGCCGAGCCGCTGCGGCTGCTCGACTGCTGCCAGGAGAGCGACGGAGCGGTCGCCCTCGTGGTGACCCGGCTCGACCGCGCACGCGACCTGCCCCATCCGCCCGCCGTCATCCGTGCGGCCGCCCAGGGCAGCGGCCCCGACCAGTACGTGATGACCAGCTACTACCGCGACGACCTCGCCGGCCTGCCGGAGATGGGCGTCGTGGCGCGCCAGCTCTGGCGCCGGTCTGGATACACCCCGGACGACGTGCGGGTGGCCGTCCTGTACGACCACTTCACGCCGTACGTGCTGATGCAGCTGGAGGAGCTCGGCTTCTGCCCGCGCGGCGAGGCCGGGCGGTTCCTCGCGGACGGCGGCGTCGAGCCGGGCGGCCGGCTGGTCCTCAACCCGCACGGCGGCCAGCTCGGCGAGGCGTACATCCACGGCGTCAACGGCATCGCCGAGGCGGTACGCCAGGTGCGTGGCACCGCCGTCAACCAGGTCCCCGACCCGGGCCCCGTCCTGGTGACCGCCGGCACCGGCGTCCCCACCAGCGCCCTGATCCTCACGTCCCCCTAACCCTGCGGGGCCCCCGCGCGCTGCGGCCCCGCGCCCCGCGCGCCGCGCCCGCCGCGCTGGCTCTTCCGCCGATCAAGGGCGAATGCACGTGGTTGGATCTCTTTTCCGCGTGCATTTGCCCTTGATCCATGGGATCTTCCTTGATCGGCGCGGGCGGCGCGTGGCGGTGCCAGCGGGGCGGCGAGCGCGGGTGGCGTGGTGGCGCGATTGCCGCGGGCGGCGCGATCGCCCGGGGGCGGCGCGGCTGGCGTGGGCGGCGCGCGTCCGGCGTCTCGGGGCTTCCGGCGTTGAGCTGCCGCGACGTCCGTCGCGGTCCATGCCGTCGCTCCCGCGGCCTCGCTCTCCCCGCTCCCACGACCCGCGGGGGTTGATCGTGAACCGCGGAGGGTGAGGCCGCGGGAGCAGCGGGTCTCGACCACGACGGGCGCCGCGGTAGCCCGAAACTTGATCCTGATCCTGAGCGTTCGGCGGCGCCAAGCTCCTGACAGGCCGGCGGGACAGGACGACACTGAGGGCATGACCAGCCTGGCTACGGCTGCCGTTCCGCCGGCTCCGGTCGACGAACGCGCGGTTACTGATCTTGTGACAACACTCCGGGGCGATCTCGTCCAGCCGGCCGATGCCCAGTATGACCCTTCCCGTCGGGTTTGGAACGGTTCTATCGACCGCCGTCCGGCGCTGATTGTCCGGTGTGCCGGGGTCGCGGACGTCATGACCGCGGCCCGGTTCGTGCGGGAGCATGGCCTGACCGTCGCCGTCCGCGGCGGCGGGCACAGCTTCCCCGGGTACTCGGTCTGCGACGGCGGCCTGGTGATCGACCTGTCGCCGATGAAGGGTGTGCGTGTCGACCCCGACGCGCGCACCGCCCGGGTACAGGCCGGCGTGCTGATCGGCGAACTGGACCGCGAGACGCAGGAGTTCGGCCTGGCCGTGCCAGCCGGCATCGTCACGCACACCGGCGTCGCCGGGCTCACGCTGGGCGGTGGGCTCGGCTGGCTGATGCCCAAGTACGGGCTCACGATCGACCAGCTGCTGTCCGTCGATGTGGTCACCGCGGGCGGCGAGTTCGTCAAGGCGAGCGCGAGCGAAAACGCCGACCTGTTCTGGGGCGTGCGCGGCGGCGGTGGAAACTTCGGCGTCGTCACCGAGTTCGAGTTCCGGCTCAACCCGGTGGGCCCGACGGTCCTGGCCGGGCCGATCTTCTGGCCGATGGCCGAGTCGCACAGGGTGCTGCGGTTCTACCGGGATTGGATCGCGGACGCGCCGGACGAGTTGATGACCGCGGTGGTGCACCGCAAGGCCCCGCCGCTGCCGTTCATCCCGACCGAGCTGCACGGCGAGCTCGTGGTCGCCGTCGTGTGCTGCTACGCCGGCCCGGTCGACGAGGGCGAGCGCGTGGTGCGGCCGCTGCGGCGGTTCGGGTCGCCGGTGCTCGACCTGTGCCGGCCCAAGCCATTCCTTGCGCACCAGGCGATGTTCGACCCGAGTTACCCGCACGGCTGGTGGTACTACATGCGCGCCTGCGACGTCGTCGAGCTGACCGACGACGTCATCGACATCACCGTCGAGCACGCCATGCGTATCCGGTCGCCGCGCACCGCGTTCCCCATCTGGCAGGTCGGCGGCGCCGCGGCCCGCGTCGGCGCGGACGACACGGCCTTCCACGGCCGGGTCACCGGCCACACGTTCAACATCACCGCCGCTACCGACGGCCCGGACGGGTTCGACGAAGAGCGCGAGTGGGTGCGCGACTTCTGGTCGGCGCTCAGCCCTTACCACGCGGGCGTCTACGTCAACTTCCTGATGGACGAGGGCGACGACCGCGTGCGGCAGGCGTACGGGCCCGCGAAGTACGACCGGCTCCGCGACCTGAAGCGCCGCTACGACCCGGACAACCTCTTCCGCCTCAACCAGAACATCCCGCCAGCTACCGGCTGACGCTCACCAGGGCGTCGGAGAGGGCCGGGGCGTCGTCGCGGTCGGCCACCGTCGCGGTGACGGCGATGCCGCCGTCGGCGCGCCAGGCGCGCACGCGCAGCGTCTCGCCGGGGAAGACCACGCCCGCGAAGCGGGCACTGTAGCCGGTCACCGCGGTCGGATCGCCGTCCAGCATCGCGTCCACGACGGCCTTGCACGCCATCCCGTACGTGCACAGGCCGTGCATGATCGGGCGTGCAAAGCCGGCCAGAGCGGCGAAGTCCGGATCGGCGTGCAACGGGTTGCGGTCACCCAGCAGCCGGTACAGCATGGGCTGCTCCGGCCACGTGCGGCACAGCACTTCGGCGTCCGGTGCCCGCTCCGGCACCGCCACCGTGGTCTTCGGCCCGCGATCGCCGCCGAAGCCGCCCTCGCCGCGCAGGAAGACGCTCCTGCGGATGGTGTAGTACGGCGTGCCCATCTCGAGCACGACGATGGCCGCGCTGCCCTTGTCGTACACGTCCGCGATCCGCGACCACGCCTTCGCCTCACCGGCCACGGGCAGCGGCTGGTGGATGACCAGCTCCTCCCGCCCGTGGAGGACCCGGTCGAGGCCGACGTCGACGCCCGGCATGTCGAGCGCGGGCGGCTCGGTGTCGCGCAGGGTGCCCGCGACGACCGCGAACGTCGGCAGCACCCGCAGGTCTCGCTCGTACACATAGGACATCTCCTCGGCGCCGGCGCCCAGCGCGAGGTGGTACAGCAGCACGTCGGTGCTGGTCCAGGACAGGTCGCGGCCGGGCAGTTCGGCACCGATCGCGACGGCGGGGTCGATGGGCATCACGCCTCCTTGGCGGCGTCGAGGGCGGCCAGGTATCCGAAAGTCATCGCCGGGCCGATCGTGGCGCCGGCGCCCGCGTAGCTGTGGCCCATCACGGAGGCGCTGGCGTTGCCGGCGGCGTACAGGCCGGGGATCGTCGAGCCGTCCGGGCGCAGGACGCGGGCGCGCTCGTCGGTGCGCAGCCCGCCCTTGGTGCCCAGGTCACCGGGGACGATCCGGAACGCGTGGAACGGCGGCCTCCGCAGCGGTGCGAGGCACGGGTTGGGGTGGTTGCGCGGGTCGCCGTAGTACCGGTCGTAGGCGGAGTCGCCGCGCCCGAAGTCGAGGTCGTGGCCGAGCGTGGCGAACCCGTTGAACCGCTCGACGGTGTCGCGCAGGGCGTCGGCCGGTACGCCGATCTTCGACGCGAGGCTGTCCAGGGTGGACGCTCGGTGCGCCACGCCCGCTTCGTACCACCGGCGGGGGAGGGGCGCGCGCGGCCCACGCCCGGCGAACAGGTACCGGTCACGGTAGGTCTGGTCGGCCACGAGCCAGGCAGGCACGCTGCTGGTGTCGTACATGGCGTGCACGGCGTCCACATAGGGCGCGGCCTCGTTGACGAACCGCTGGCCGCGCTCGTTGACGATGACGCAGCCGGGCAGGCTGCGCTCGGCCAGGCAGAAGTACGGGCCGTTCGGCAGCGGTATCGATGGGCCCCACCACGCGTCGTCCATCAGGTCCAGCGCGGCGCCCAGCCGCTCGCCGGCCGCGATCCCGTCGCCGGTGTTGCCGGGCGCGCCGACCGTCCACTCGGTACCGATCGGTGCCCGCTGGTGCCGCCGGCGCATGGCCTCGTTGCGCTCGAAGCCGCCCGAAGCGATCAGGACGCCGCGGCGGGCTCCGACGAGGCGGCCGTCCGCGGTCCGCACGCCGGCCACCCGGCCGTCCACGACGTACAGGTCGGCCATCGGCGTGTCCAGCCACACAGGCACCCCAGCCTGCCGCAGTCCCGCGCGCAGGCCGGCGGCGAGCGCCTGGCCCATGCCGATCCGGCGCCGCTTCAACGCCCGCGACACGGCCGCCCGCGCACCGAGCCGCACCGCCGTCAGTGCCGCCCGCCAGTGCCGGGTGCCCAGCGACAGCCACCGGTAGTCGACGGCGGTCACGACCATGCCCTCGGGCACCGGCAGGTACGGCGGCGCGAGGGCGTCGAGATCGGTCCCCAGCACCCGTCCGTCGAGCGGCACCGGCTCGATCGTGCGCCCCTGCGGCAGCCCGCCCGGCGCCTCCGGGTAGTAGTCGGCGTACCCGGGCACCCACGAGAACCGCAGCGGCGAGTGCGCCGCGACGAACGCCAGCGCCGCCGGTCCGTGCTCGATCAGTGCTCGCTGCCGCGCTTCGGGCACCTCGGGCCCGGCCACGTGCGCCAGGTAGGTGAGGGCCTGGTCCTCGCTGTCGGGGACGCCGGCGCGGCGCAGCACGTCGTTGCCGGGCAGCCAGACGCCGCCGCCCGAGCGTGCCGTGGAGCCGCCGAAGGCGCTGGCCTTCTCCAGGACGACCGTGGTGAGCCCATGGTGCGCGGCGGTCAGCGCGGCCGTCATGCCCGCCGCGCCACTTCCCACCACGACGAGGTCGAAGGCTGTTGAGTCGAACTCTGTCACTAGAACAGGTTATAGTTCTGCGGGAGCGATGCCTAGGAGGTGACCGTGGCCTGGGACGAGTACGCCGACGTGGTCGTGGTCGGCTTCGGCGCCGCCGGCGCCTGCGCCGCCATCGAGGCGGCCGAGGCGGGTGCGAGCGTGGTGGCGCTCGACCGGTTCGGCGGCGGCGGCTCGACCGCGCTCTCCGGCGGCGTCGTGTACGCCGGTGGCGGCACCGCCCAGCAGCGCGCCGCCGGCATCGAGGACACCCCCGAGGCGATGTTCGCGTACCTGCGTCACGAGGTGGGCGACGCCGTCTCGTCGGCGACTTTGCGGCGGTTCTGCGAGGGCAGCGCCGGCGCGCTGGCGTGGCTGGAGGAGCGCGGCGTCCCGTTCGACGCCAGCCTGTGCCCATACAAGACGTCGTATCCCGATAACAGGTTCTACCTGTACTACTCCGGGAGTGAACTGTCGTTCGCCGCACCCGCGCCGCGCGGCCACCGCGCCGTCGGCAAGGGCACGTCGGGTGCGGTGCTGCACGCCCGGCTGGCCGCCGCCGCGCGGGAGCGCCGGGTCCGGGTACGCACGCGGACCACCGCGCACCGGCTGGTCACCGGCGACGGTGGCCGGGTCGTCGGCGTCGAGGCCACCACGCTGCGCGGCGCGCCTGGCTGGGTGCGGTTCGCGCACGGCACGCTGCACCGCTGGTCCGTGAAGCCCGGCCTGTACCTGCCCGCGCTCGGGCGCGCGCTGCACCGGCCGGTCACCTGGCTGGAGCGCCGCTTCGGCCGTCCACTGCGGATCGCCGCCCGGCGCGGCGTGGTCCTGTCGGCCGGCGGCTTCGTCCACAACCGACGGATGGTCGCCGAGCACGCGCCCGCCTACCGGGGCGGGCTGCGCCTCGGCACGCCCGCCGACGACGGCAGCGGCATCCGGCTGGGCACCGAGGTCGGCGCCGGCACCGGCCACCTCGACCGGATGTCGCTGTGGCGCTTCATCACCCCGCCCGCCGCGCTCGTGCGCGGGGTGCTCGTCGACCGGGCCGGGCAGCGGGTGTGCGACGAGTCCCGGTACGGCGCCGCGATCGGCGACGCCGTGCTGCGGTGCGACCAGCGCCGGGCGTGGCTGCTGGTCGACGCCGACGTGCTCGCCGAGGCGCGCCGACAGGTACGCGAGCAGACGCTGTGGTTTCAGTGGCTGCAGGCGCGGTGGCTGCTGACCGTCGACCGGGTCAGCGGGCCGACCCTGGCCGCGGTCGCGGCGAAGGCCGGCGTCGACCCGGGCGGGCTCGCGGCGACCGTCAAGGCATACAACGCCGCCGCCGAGGCCGGCGAGCCCGACCCGGCAGGGAAGCCGGCCGACCTCGTCCGGCCGCTCGCCCGGCCGCCGTACTCGCTGATCGACTGCTCGATCAGGCCGCGGCTGGGCCAGCCCGCGCCGATGCTCACCCTGGGTGGGTTGCTGGTCGACGAGCAGACCGGCCTGGTACGCCGGCCCGGCGGCGACACGATCCCCGGCCTGTACGCCGCCGGCCGCACCGCCGTGGGCCTCTGCTCCAACTCGTACGTCAGCGGCCTGTCGCTGGCCGACTGCGTGTTCTCCGGCCGGCGCGCGGGCCGGCACGCCGGCTCCGAGGAGGAGGCATCGTGCTGAGTGAGGCGGAACTGTCCATGCTCGCCGACCGGCTTCGTGACGCCGAGCGTGACCGGGCGCCGATCCCGCCGCTCGTCGAGTCGCACCCCAAGCTGGAGGCCGCCGACGCCTACGAGATCCAGCTCCACAACATCCGGCGGCGCACCGCGCCCGTGGTGGGCCACAAGGTGGGGCTGTCGTCGCGGGCGATGCAGCAGATGATGGGCGTCGACGAGCCCGACTACGGCCACCTGCTCGCCGACATGCGCCTGTCCGAGACCGTCCCGGTCGACGCGACCCGGTACTGCTACCCCCGCGTGGAGATCGAGGTGGCGTTCCTGCTGGGCGCCGACCTGCCCGGCGAAGGCTGCACCGAAGACGACGTGGTCGCCGCCACCGAGGCGTACGCCCCATCGATCGAGCTGATCGACAGCCGCATCCTCGACTGGCGGATCAGCCTGGCCGACACGATCGCCGACAACGCGTCGTCGGCGGGGTTCGTGGTCGGCGCCGCCCGGGTGCCACCGTCCGAGGTGGACATCCGCCTCATCGACGCCGTGCTCTACCGCGGCACCGAGGCCGTCGCGCAGGGCCGCTCCGACGCGGTACTGGGCAACCCGGTGACCGCCGTGGCCTGGCTCGCGCGCACCGTGGCCCGTTTCGGGGTACGGCTGCGGGCCGGGCACCTCATCCTGCCCGGGGCGTGTGCCCGCGCGGTCGACGCCCACCCGGGCGACGAGTTCCGCGCGTCGTTCACGGGTCTGGGTGACGTCTCGCTGTCGTTCATGGGAGGGTGACCGTGGCCAAGGCGACCGCCGCCATCGTCGGATCCGGCAACATCGGCACCGACCTGCTGTTCAAGCTGCTCCGTTCCGACGTGGTGGAGCCGCGCTGGATGGTCGGCATCGACCCGGCGAGCCCGGGGCTGCGCCGCGCCGCCGAGCTGGGCCTGTCGACCACAGTGGACGGCGTCGACTGGTTGCTGGCTCAGGACCCGCTGCCCGACCTGGTCTTCGAGGCCACCTCCGCCGCGGTCCACAGGGCCAACGCTCCCCGGTACGCGGGCGCCGGCATCCGGGCGATCGACCTGACACCCGCGGCCGTCGGCCCGCCCGTGGTGCCGCACGTCAACCTCGACGCCCACCTCGACGCGCCCAACGTCAACCTCATCACCTGCGGCGGCCAGGCCACCATCCCGATGGTGTACGCGGTCTCCCGGGTCACCCCGGTCAGCTACGCCGAGATCGTGGCGACGGTGGCATCGAAGTCCGCCGGGCCGGGCACCCGGGCCAACATCGACGAGTTCACCCGCACGACCAGCCGCGGGCTGGAGGTCATCGGGGGCGCCGCGCGGGGCAAGGCCATCATCGTGCTCAACCCCGCCGACCCGCCGATGGTCATGCGCGACACCATCTTCTGCGCCATCGACCCGGGCGCCGACACCGGCGCGGTGGCCGCCTCGATCGCCGCGATGGCCGCCGACGTGGCCCGCTACGTTCCCGGGTACCGGCTGCTCAACGAGGCGCAGTTCGACCGGCACGGTCCACACACGAGGGTCGCCATCTTCGTCGAGATCGCTGGCGCCGGTGACTTCCTGCCCGCGTACGCCGGCAACCTCGACATCATGACCGCCGCCGCCACCCGCGTCGGCGAGGAACTGGCCCGATCCATTGGAGAGTCTCATGTTGCCGCGCCGCTTCTCTGACGCGCTCGACCTGCGCATCACCGACTCGTCCCTGCGCGACGGCTCGCACGCCAAGCGGCACCAGTTCACCACCGCCGAGGTGGCCGCCGTGGTCGGCGCCCTCGACGCGGCCGGCGTACCGGTCATCGAAGTTACCCACGGCGACGGGCTCGGCGGCTCCTCGTTCACGTACGGCTTCAGCCGCACGCCCGAACAGGAGCTGATCTCGGTAGCCGTGGAGACCGCGCGCAACGCCAAGATCGCGTTTCTCATGCTGCCCGGCGTCGGCGTCAAGGACGACATCGTCGCGTCCGCCGGCAACGGCGCAACCGTGTGCCGGATCGCCACCCACTGCACCGAAGCCGATATCTCCGCCCAGCACTTCGGTCTCGCCCGCGAACTGGGCCTGGAGACCGTCGGCTTCCTGATGATGGCGCACTCGATTTCCCCTGAGGATCTCGCCAAGCAGGCCAGGATCATGGCGGACGCCGGCTGCCAGTGCGTGTACGTCGTCGACTCCGCCGGCGCGCTCGTGCTCGACCAGGTCAGCGACCGGGTCGCCGCTCTGGTCGCCGAGCTCGGCGACGACGCCCAGGTCGGCTTCCACGGCCACGAAAACCTCGGCCTCGGCGTGGCGAACTCGGTGCTGGCCGCCCGCGCCGGAGCCACCCAGATCGACGGCAGCACCCGCCGGTTCGGCGCGGGCGCGGGCAACACGCCGGTCGAGGCGTTCGTCGGGGTGTGCGACAAGCTCGGCATCACCACCGGGGTGGACTTCTTCGCGATCGTCGACGCGGCCGAAGACGTGGTGCGGCCGGCGATGCCCGAGGAGTGCCGCCTCGACCGGATGGCTCTGGTGATGGGTTACGCGGGCGTGTACTCCAGCTTCCTCAAGCACGCCTACACATTGGCCGAGCGCTACGGCGTCTCCGGCGCCGAGATCCTGGTGGAGGCCGGTGCCCGCCGCCTGGTGGGCGGCCAGGAAGACCAACTGATCGACATCGCGCTGACCCTGTCGTCGCGCGGGCGTCAGGAGTAGGTGACGCGGACGCTCGCGGTCCGCGGGATGGCCTGGCAGGCGAGCGTGTACCCCTCGGCGAAGTCCTCGTCTTCCAGGATTTCGTTGTGCACCAGCTCGACCTCGCCCTCCAGCAGCCGGCACGCGCAGGCGCCACACGTGCCCTGCCGGCACGAGTAGGGCGGGTTGAGCCCGGCCGAGATGAGCAGGTCGAGCAGGCGCGTGCCCGCCGGCCACGGCAGCTGGTGGACCTGCCCGTCGATGTGCACCTCCGCGGTCGCCGCCGCCGCGCCGTTCAAGGCGGGCACGCCCTCACCCGCATCGGCTGCCGCGGGTGCCGGGCCGGCCTCCTCGGCCGTCACGGGGGCCAGGGCGGAGTGGAAGCGTTCGATGTGGACCCTCTGCTCGGGCACGCCCAGCTGGCCCAGCGCCTTGCACGCCACCGCGACGAACGGCTCGGGCCCGCACACATAGGCGTCCCGGTCCGCGTACGAGGCCAGCAGCGGCGCGAGCGACGCCGGATCGGGTGGCCCCTGCGCGCTGTCGAGCCAGTGGGTGACCCGCAGTCGCGACGGATGCCGCTCCTCCAGCGCCCGCAGCTCGGCCGCGAAGATAACCGACGCGGTGTCCCGGTTGGCGTACACCAGCGTCAGGTGGCCGGAGCCCTGTGCCAGCGCCGACTTGATGATGGACATGACGGGCGTGATGCCGCTGCCGCCAGCGAGCAGCAAAAGGTCGCCGTCGAGCGAGCCGGGCGTGAACGCGCCGGACGGCGGCAGCAGCTCCAGCACCGCGCCGGCCTTGACGTGGTCGCAGATCCAGTTCGAGGCGCGCCCGTCCGGCACGCGCTTGACCGTGATCTTCAGGTGATCGTCGGTGTGCGGGGAGCTGGACAGCGAGTAGCAGCGCGCCACCGCGCCCCCCGCGGCGCCGGGGACCCGGATCGTCAGGTACTGCCCCGGCCGGTAGGCGAACTCGGCGGCCAGTTCCGGTGGCACGGCCAGCACGAGCGAGCACGCGTCGGGCGTCTCCTCGATGAGGTCGGCGACCGGCAGCCGGCGGTACCGGATCATCCCGCCCTCAGCTCGCCGCAGCGGACCGCGCGCTCGATGCTGTCGCGGAGCTTGACGCACGTGGCGACGAGCGCGTTGGGCCGGCCACCGGTGAACTCCGCGCATTCCGAAACCGCCGCCCGTGTCCACTGCACGCTGGTCTGCATGGCGCTGGCCTTCTTCACCCGCACGCGGGCCCCGCAGTGCTCGCACGCCAGCGGCACCAGCCCGCCTTCGAGGTAGAAATCGGCGGTCACGTCTCGGCCGCCGCGCGCCGTGCGAGGTTGTCGGCCACCTCGACCTCCCACGCCTGTATCGCCCGAGTGGTGTCCACTTCGAACTCGTACCGGGCGACCATGTCGTCGGTCACGTCTTCGACGTCCACATAGAACTGTTCGTACCAGCGCCGGAGCTGGTACACCGGCCCGTCCTCGGCGCAGAGCAGCGGGTTGTCGATGCGGCTCTTGTGCTTCCAGATCTCCACGTCCTGCAGGAACCCGACGCCGACGCTCTTGGCGAACTTGCCGGCCACCTTCTCCGCCTGCGCGGTGGTGAGGCCCGGCAGCCGCTTGACGATGACGCCCCACTGGAGCACGAAAGACGTCGGCGTGACGGGGTAGTGGCAGTTGATGAGGATCGACTCAACGACGATGCCGTGGTAGTTGTGGAAGAGCTTGTCGATCATGTACGAGGGCCCGTAGTACGCGGCTTCCGAGCGCAGCGTGGTCTCGGAGTCGCCGGCGTAGTTGGACCCGTTCGTGACGTCCGGACGCCCCCGGGTCTCCAGGTACTGCGCCGCCACGTGCCCCTCCATGACGTTCTTGAAGTACGTCGGGAAGGCGAAGTGGATGTAGAAGAAGTGCGCCATGTCGACGACGTTGTCGATGACCTCGCGGCAGTTCGCGCCGTCGATGCGCACCGAATCCCAGGTCCACTGGCTCCACTCGTCGGAGAACGCGCCGTCGATGCGGGGGATCGTGACGTCCTCCGGCGGCTTGTTGCCCTGCGGGTCGTTCCAGACGAAGAGCTGGCGGTTCTCCTCCAGCGTCGGCCACGACCGGGTGCGCGCTCGCGGCGGCACGCGGTGCGCGTACGGCACGCCGGCGCACCTGCCGTCGCCGCCCCACCGCCAGTCGTGGAAGGGGCAGGCGACCGCGTCACCCTTCACGGTGCCCATCGTGAGGTCGCCGCCCATGTGCCGGCAGTACGCGTCGAGCACGTGCAGCTTGCCCGCCGAGTCGGCGAACACGACCAGCTTGGTGCCGAACGCCTCGATGGCGTGCGGGGCACCGTCGCGGAAGGTGTCGGCGAGCCCGAGGCAGTGCCAACCCCGGGCGAACCGTTTGGGCGGCTCGCCGGCGTCGATGGACCGTACGGCGTCCCCGTCGTTCATCAGCCCCTCCACATGCCCGTTCATCGATCTGAAACACGTTATACAGTGCGCTAAACTTCGCTCGTACGCGGTGGCCAGACAAATCTAGAACGTGTTCTACTATAGTGGCTGGCGAACCAGCCGGCCAGCAAGGGGGCAGAACATGAGCGAAGTCCTCGACGGGGTGCGAGACCTCCTTCCCGTGTTGCGCGAGCGCGCGCAGGAAGCCGAAGACCGCCGGGCGCTGCCCGCCGAGACCGTGAAATCCCTGGCGGAGATCGGGTTTTTCCGGCTGCTGCAACCCGCGCGGTGGGGCGGATACGAGGCCGATCCGATCACCTTCCTCACGGCGGTGCGGCTGCTGGGCAGCGCCTGCGGCTCCACCGGCTGGGTCGGCTCGGTGATCGGCGTGCACAACTGGCAGCTCGGCCTCTTTCCCGACCAGGCGCAGCAAGACGTCTGGGGCGACGACCCGAGCACCCGCATGTCGTCCTCGTACGCGCCCACGGGCAAGGTCACCGTCGTCGAGGGCGGCTACCGGCTCAGCGGGCGGTGGAGCTTCTCGTCCGGCTGCGACCACGCCTCGTGGGTGCTGCTCGGCGGCATCGCGCCCGGCGACCCGGCCGACTTCCGCACGTTCCTGG
Organism: Micromonospora sp. CPCC 205371; assembly: GCF_026130045.1. Classification (GTDB taxonomy): domain Bacteria; phylum Actinomycetota; class Actinomycetes; order Mycobacteriales; family Micromonosporaceae; genus Phytohabitans. The sequence goes on along the minus strand of NZ_JAIBNX010000093.1, from coordinate 9,061 downwards.
TGCCCCGTTCCGACTACACCATCGACGAGGTGTGGAACACGGTCGGCCTGCGCGGCACCGGCAGCAACGACATCGTCATCGAAGACGCGTTCGTGCCGGCTTACCGGTCGCTCAGCTTCGCGGACACCGCGCGCTGCAAGTGCCCCGGCCAGGAGCTGAACCCCGCGCCGCTGTACCGGATTCCGTACGGCTCACTCTTCTCGTACGCCATCACCACACCCATCATCGGCATGGCCACCGGCGCCTACGACGCGCACGTCGACTACCTGCGCGACCGGGTCCGCGCCTCCTACGTCGGGGTCAAGGCCGCGGAGGATCCGCACTCTCAGGTGCGGGTAGCCGAGGCCGCGGGCGACCTCGACAACGCGTGGCTCGCCCTCGAAAACAACTTCCGCGAGCTGATGGCGCTCGTCACCGCCGGGGAGCGGTTGCCCATGCGACTTCGCCTCCGGGTACGCCGAGACCAGGTGCGCGGCACCGCACAGGCGATCCGCGCCGTCGACCGGCTGTTCGAGAACTCAGGCGGGCGCGCCCTCGCGATGGGCACCGCCATCCAGCGGTTCTGGCGCGACGCGCACGCCGGCCGGGTACACGCCATCAACGACCCGGAGCGCGCGCTGTCGATGTACGGGCGGGGCGAGTTCGGCCTCCAGATCACCGACGCGATGGTGTGAGCCGTGAGCACGTCTACTGTGGACTTCGAGAGCACGAGCCGCAAATCGGCGGCCGGGCTGCACTACCATGAGGCGGGTTCCCCCGATGCCACTACGGTGGTGCTACTGCACGGCGGCGGGCCCGGTGCGTCGGCGTGGAGCAACTTCGGGCGCAACGTGCCGGTGTTCGCGGGCCGGTTCCACACCCTCGCCGTCGACCAGCCGGGGTACGGCGGGTCCGAGGCCGGCGACATCACCGGCCACTACTTCACGCACGCCGCCGACGCGCTCGCCGGCCTGCTCGACGCGCTGGATCTGGAGCGGGTGCACCTCATCGGCAACTCGCTGGGCGGCGGCACCGCCGTGCGGTTCGCCCTCCGGTACCCGAAACGGGCCGGCCGTCTCGTGCTGATGGGGCCCGGCGGACTGAGCCTGAACGTCTTCGCGCCCGACCCCACCGAGGGCGTCAAGCGGCTGATGGCCTTCGCCGCGCCGCCCGGGCCGACCCGCGAAAAGCTGGCGGCTTTTCTGCGCACCCTGGTGCACGACCCCAGCCTCGTCACCGACGACCTGGTGGAGGAGCGGTTCCGGGCAGCCACCGAGCCGGCGGCGTTGCGCGCGATGAAGGCGATGGGCGCATCCTTCACCGACCCGGCGCGCTACGAGGAAGGGTTGCTCTGGCGCGAGGCGCACCGGCTGCGCAACGAGGTGCTGCTGATCTGGGGTCGGGAAGACCGGGTCAACCCGCTCGACGGCGCGCTCGTGGCGCTCAAGCTCATCCGCCGCGCCCGGCTGCACGTCTTCGGTGGCTGCGGCCACTGGGCGCAGCTGGAGCGGTTCGACGAGTTCAACCGGCTGGCGATCGACTTCCTGGAAGGGGCAGGCACATGAGTCTCATCCGTTCGCTGGGATACCTGCGGATAGAGGCGACCGACATCGAGGCGTGGCGGGAGTTCGGGGTCAAAGTCCTCGGCATGGTCGAGGGGCGCGGGCCAGACCAGTCCGCGCTGTACCTGCGGATGGACGACTTCCCGGCCCGGCTCGTGGTCACGCCGGGGGAGCGCGACCGGCTCACCGCCAGCGGCTGGGAGCTGACCGACCCGCCGGCGCTGGCCCGAGCGGTGCGCACGCTGGAAGAGGCGGGCGTCGCGGTCAAGCCGGCGGGCGCGGCCGAGCTGGCCGACCGCCGGGTCGCCGAGATGGTGAGCGTCGACGACCCGTTCGGCAACACGCTCGAACTGTTCTGTGGCGCGGCCCTCGACACCCGGCCGGCCATCTCGGCGTACGGCACCCGCTTCGTCACCGGCGACCAGGGCATGGGCCACGTCGTGCTGCCCGCCAGCGACGACGCCGCCGCGTTGCGGTTCTACACCGAGGTGCTCGGCTTCCGGCTGCGCGACTCGATGCGGCTGATCCCCGAGACGCTCGGCCTGCCCGCAATCGACACTCCACTGTGGATGCGATTCCTCGGGTGCAACCCGCGGCACCACAGCCTGGCGGTGGCACCGATCCCGGCACGGTCCGGCCTCATCCACCTGATGATCGAGGTCGAGACGCTCGACGACGTCGGCCGCGCGATGGACCGCTGCCGCAAGCATGGGGCGCCGCTGATCTCGTCGCTCGGGCGGCACGCCAACGACCTCATGGTGTCGTTCTACCTGCGCACGCCGAGCGGCTTCGACATCGAGTACGGCACCGACGGGCAGACGGTCGACGACACGACGTGGGTGGCCCGCCAGACCACCGCCCACAGCGTCTGGGGCCACCGCTTCACCCGCGCGGCCGCACACTAGAGCCGATGACAGAGCTAGCCGGCGTGACAGCACCCGCCGCTGTCGACACCGACCGGTTTCGCCGGGTGTTCGGGCACTTCTGCACGGGCGTCACGGTGATCACCGGGCTGGTGGGCGGCGAGCCTGTCGGGTTCGCCTGCCAGGCGTTCGCAGCCCTTTCGCTCGACCCGCCGCTGGCGCTCTTCTGCCCCCGCGGCACCTCAGAGACCTGGCGGCGCATCCGGTCGGCCGGGCACTTCGGCGTCAACGTGCTCGCCGACGACCAGCGCGATCTGTCCCGGCGCTTCGGCACCGCGGGCGCCGACCGGTGGCGGGACGTGGCCTGGAGCCCGTCACCGGCCGGCGCACCGATCCTCGCGGGCGTACTGACCTGGGCCGACTGCCACATCGAGGTCGTACACCCGGGCGGTGACCACGACATCGTGGTCGGCCGGGTCACGGCGCTAGGGGAGAACCGCGCCGCGAAGCCCTTGCTCTTCTACAAGGGTCGCTACACCGCCCCCCAAGACATCTCCCCCCACGACGAACCCGAGGTAGTAGACACCTTGCTCTCCTGGCACCGACACACCGACTGGATGTAGCCCCGCGCCCTTGATCGGCGGAAGAGGGGCCGGGCGCGGGGCCCGGGCGCGGCGCGGCGGCGGCGGCTTGCGCCGCCGCGCCTCACCCACCGGCGCTACCAGCGAGATCACTGCTTGACGCAGGGGCCGCCGTTCAAGGTGAAGGTGCTCGGGTCGGTGTTGGTGCCGGTGTAGGTGCCCTGGAACCCGAAGCTGGTCGACGCGCCCGCCGCGATGGTCGCGTTGGATGCGGTGTTGGTGACGCTCGCCTGCTGCCCGTTCTGGGCGGGCACGCCGTTCCACGCGCTTGTAATGCGTTGGTCGCCGGGGAACGTCCAGGCCAGCGTCCAGCCATTGACGGCGGTCGGGCCGGTGTTGGTGATCTGGACGTTGGCGGTGAAGCCGGTGGCCCAGCTGTTTGCCGTGTAGCTCACTCGGCAGGTCGGGCCCTGCTTCAGCGCGTACGCCCGCTCCACCGTCTGGGTCACCCTGTTGCCGGCGGCGTCGGACGCCTCGGTGCGCAGCCACACGTATCCGTCGGTGCTAGATAGTGCCGGGTGCGTCACGGTCACGCGGAAGCGGCCGCCGCCCAGCGACGTTACGGTCGCCGGCTGCCACGTGGAGCCGCCGTTCGTGGAGGTGGACAGGGTCAGGGTGGTTGCGGGCGAGCCACCGGGGGTGAGCCGGTGCGGCGCCGCCACCACGTCGAACGTGAACGCCTGTCCGGCGGTCGCCCGGTTGAGCGGATCGAGGTCGGCAAGGTAGCGCGGGTGGATCAGCGGCTGGAACGCGCACGAGGCGGTCTCCGAGCTGGTGCTGAAGCACCGGTATCCGGCCGGCCTGCCCGGCGTGGCCTGCGGCGCGGACTGGAAGGTCCAGCTCGAGGTGATGCGCTGGCCGAGCGTGCGGATCGTGCCGAGGCCGCGCTGGGTCTCGACGGCGTCGAGGCGGTAGGCGCCGGGCGTCGTGGGCATCGTGAACTGGAACGGGCTGACCGCCGAGACCGGGATCTCCGAGCCGTCCGGGCGGAACATCCGGTAGGTCGCGCCCGCGCCGTCGGTGATCTCGTAGTGCCGAGGGTCGGCGTCGCCCTGGTAGTAGCCGGCGGTGAACGTGTTGCCCTCGCGGCAGAACGTGCACCGGAGCCGGAACGGGTAGCCGTCGGGCACGTCGGCGGGGCCGGTGCGCACCGGCGGCAGGAACCAGTCTTCGGCGCCGCGGGTGTCGCCGGGCAGGAACGTCTCGCGGGACTCGAGCTGGGCGCCGACCGGCGCGCTCCAGTCGGCCTGCTGGGTCGTGAGCCGGGACCATGTGAGCCGCGCGTCGCCGGGACCGAAGTACTCGGTCCAGCTCATCGGCGCCCAGAACCCGACCAAGCCCGAGGAGGCCGTCTTGTCGTGCTCGCCGAACACGATCGAGCCCAGCCCGTACGTCAGGCCCTCCCGGTCGGCGTGGTAGCGGGCCGGGTACGAGATCAGCTGCGCCGGGTCGACGGTGGGTGCGGTGGCGGGCACGCCCGCGGTGTTCTGGTAGCGGAGCTGGAACACCTTTTCAGGGTTGGCGCGGCCGCCCGTGACGGCCAGCGTGACCGGGCCGGCCTGGGTCTGCGCCCGCAGCGCCCGCCCGGTCGCGCCGGAGACGGTCAGGGCGAGGATCTGGTCGTCGCGGATCGGCATCGGGATGCCGGCGGGCCGGTCGATGTACGCGATGATGCCGGCCGCGCCCTCGGAGGCGGCGTGCAGGCGGGCCGCCTCGATCGCGTTCCACGCGACGCCGCCGGAGGTCGCGTGCGGCGTGCCGGCCGGCACCTCGATGCGCACCAGCGCCACCTTGCCCGCGGCGCCCGCCGCGGTCAGCTCCGCGGGGCTGCCGCCGCCCGCGTAGACCAGAGGCAAGGAGCTGTTCTGGTGCCGGGCCAGCGACCGGCCGTTGAGGTACGGGTGCGACTCGACGGGCACGAGCGTGCCGTTGGCGCGCACCTGGACCTGCGCCGAGCCCAGCATCCACTGCTCGAACTCGTCGAACCAGCCGATGGTGGGCGCCGGCGTGGGCGTGACATACAGGTCGTAGTTCTCCCAGGGAACGAGTGGGCCGGAGCCCACCGGCTGGCCGCTGGGCAGCTCGCGCAGCGTGCCCGTGCTGAGGATCAGGGTGTCGACAGGCTCGGGCAGCACCGGGTTTACCTTGCGGGCCTGGCGGGCGTCGAGGGTCAGCGTGGTGGCCGCCTGGATCGGGCGTTCGATGGCGATCGCGTGGGTGGCCCGGCGCACCTCGGCGTCCCACTCGAAGATGGTGGCGTAGGCGTCGTAGACACCGCCCGCCACGTACGTCTCGAACCTGCCGTTCGCGTCGGTGAAGCCCCACGTCGTCTCGGTCACCAGCGGGTCGTTCGGGTTGCTCGCGCCGTCGAGCTTGGCGATCGTGACGACTGCCGACGTCGCCGGCGCGCCCCGCGAGTCGAGCGCCGGGATGGTCAGCTTGTGCGCGGCGCCCTTGTAGTAGCTGAACGGTGTGCGCAGCCGCACCGCGCCGCCCGCGTCGGCGGCGGTGCCGCCGCCGCCGTCCACGCCGGGGGTGCCGGGTGGGGGGTCGAGGGTGAGCGCCACCGAGCCCTTGGCGCCGGCGGGCACCGTGAGGGTGCTCGCGCTCACCGAGACCGCCCCGGTGGGCAGGGCGCGCCCGTCCCAGCCCTGCCCCTGAACCGCGAGCTGCAGGGTCACCGCGGCGGTGGTGTCGTTGCGGTACTCCAGCGTCTTGGCGCGAACTCCGCTGGCCGTCGGCGGTATCGCGCCGAAGTCGGCGCCTTCCGGGCCGAACACGCCCTGGCCGATGACGCGGCGCACGTCGACCCAGCCCGCGCCCTCCGTGAACAGCGGCAGCGACTTCGGCTCGGCAGTCGAGACCAGCGCGTCCTTGAGCTGGGCGGCGGTCCACGTCGGATGGACCTGGGCGAGCAGCGCCGCGGCGCCGGCCACGTGCGGGGTGGCCATCGAGGTGCCGTTGGCGCTCGTGTAGTTCGCGTCGTAGGGCGTACCCATGGAGGTGCCGGCGGCTCGCGCGGCGATGATCTGGTGCCCGGGCGCGCTCAGCTCGGGCTTGACGGCGCCGTCGCCGCGCCGCGGGCCCCGGTTGGAGTAGGCGACCGCGCCGCCGATCTTGTCGGTGGCGCCGACGGTGAGCGCGGCGCTGGCCGCGCCCGGCGTGTTGACGGAGGCGTCGCCGTTGTTGTTGCCGGCGGCGATGACGAACAGCGCGCCGGTCTCCGCGGTGAGGGCGTCGACGGCCTGGCTGGCCGGGTCGGTGCCGTCGCTCGGCCCGGCGCCGAGGCTGAGGTTGACCACCCGGGCACCGTTGCGCGCGGCCCACTCCATGCCGGCGATGACCTGCGACATCACGCCCTCGCCGGCGCTGTTGAGCACCTTGCCGACCATGAGCGAGGCGGCCGGTGCCACGCCGCGGAAGCGTTCGGCGGAGGCGGCGCCGTTGCCCGCGACGGTCGACGCGACGTGCGTGCCGTGCCCGTGACCGTCCGATATGGAGGACTCCGGGGTGAAGTTGGCGCTGCTGACGATGCGGCCCGCCACGTCGGGGTGGTTGGCGTCGATGCCCGTGTCGAGCACCGCCACCCGCACGCCCTCGCCCCGATAGCCGGCGAACCAGGCGGTGGGCGCGCCGATCTGGATGACGCTGCCGTCGAGCGCCGGCCGGACCACGGTGTCGAGCGAGACCCGCGCGATGCCGCGCGCCAGCGTGCGGTCGGCGGCCCGGTCGCCCCGAACGGCGCGCCACAGCTCGGGCGCCCGGCCCTTGCCGGGCCGGACCGCAGCGCCGTTGATGCTGCTCAGGGGCGCGCGCCGGGACGCGCCGGGCAGGGTGGCGCTGTCGCGGGCGGCCGCGGTGCCCTTCCGGTAGGTGAGGATGACACCGGCGGGCTGGTCGGCGCTCGCCTGCCCGTCGCGCACCAGCAGCGGGATGTCGAAGAGCGCGCGGTCGAGGGCGCCGGCCGCGAGGCGGGCCCGCGCGTCGGACGGGATCACGTAGTAGTGGTCGCCGTGCGCCGTGGTGCTGAACGACACCGGCGTGCCGTCGGGGCGCTGCGCCGCCTGGATGGTCACGGCCCGCCGCCCGTCAGCGCGGACGGTGTACGTGACACGGTCGCCGGTCAGCAGCATGACGGTGTGGCGCTCGTCACGCCCCTCGGCGGTGTCCTTCGCCGGTGGCGCGGGCGGTGCCGGTGCCGCATCGGCCGGCCGAGGCGTGACCACCATCGCCATCGCCGCCACGAGAACCGAGGTCAGCGAGGCACGAATCAGCCATTGTGGACGCACGAAAACATCCCTCCCCCGTGAAGCGGGCCGGTGGAGGCGACCGGCGCGCAGGGGTCACTCTAGCCCAGGGACATCGACGATGGTGACCGCGAGTCGCGCCAGATTTTCGTGCGGATCGCCGAAGAGGTGTTTGGTGCCATGGGCCCTTTTGAAGTACCTATGTGCGTCGTGTTCCCAGGTGATCCCGATACCGCCGTGCATCTGGATCATTTCGGAGGCAACCCGTTCGAAAGCCTCGGTGCAGTGCACCGCCGCCACGGCCGCCAGCTCGGCGGCGTCGGGAGCGCCAGCGACGATCGCGTCGACCGCCGCGTACGAGGCGGATCGGGCGCTCTCCACGAGCACGTACAGGTCGGCGAGGCGGTGCTGGAGCGCCTGGAACGCCCCGATCGGCCGGCCGAACTGCACCCGCGTCCTCGTGTACTCGACCGTCAGCTCCAGCGCCCGCGACGCCGCTCCCACCTGCTCCGCGCTGAGCGCGACGGCGGCGATGTCGCGCAGCCACGCGGGCCGGCACGGGCCCAACCGCCGCCCGGCCGCGCCCCGCAGCTCGACGGTGGCGAGCCTGCGGGTCAGGTCTAGGGTGGGAGTATGGGTGCGGACCGCGCCGGCGGGGTCCACCTCGTACAGTCCACTGGGGACGGCCACGAGCAGGACGCCGGCCGTGTCGCCGTCGAGGACGTGGTGGGCGGTGCCGTGCAGCCGGTCGTCGTGCGCGACGGTGACTGCGCCGCCAGCGAAAGCGAGCGCGGCGATCCGGCTGCCGTCCGCGATTCCGGGCAGCAGCCGGGCACACGCCGCGTCGGCACCTGTCGCGAGGAGCGCCCGCACGGCCAGCACCGCCGAGCCCAGAAACGGCGACGGCGTCAGCCCGCGCCCGAGCTCTTCGAGGACCAGGTGGGCCTCGACGAGGCTGGCGCCGGCGCCGCCGAACCGCTCGGGCACGGCCAGCCCAGCGGCGCCGATCTCGCCGCACAGCCGGGGCCAGTGCCCGTCCGGATCTTTGCGTAGCAGGTCTCGCACCGCCTCGCGCAGCGCCAGCCGCTCCTCGGTCAGCTCCATCGCAGAGTCAGCTCCAGGGCTCGGCCGGTGCGGTGAGGGCGGCCAGCACGCGGGCGCGGTGCTCCGGCGAGGTGCCCCACGCGGCCGTCAGGGCCCGCACCCGCGTCAGCCACCGTCCGAGCCCGTACTCCTCGGTGTACCCGATCGCGCCGTGCACCTGGAGGGCCGCGCGCGCGGCACGGTTCGCCGCGCCGGCACACGCCACCTTGGCCGCCGAGACGTCGCGCGGCGCGAGCGTCACCGCGGCGGCGTAGAGCAGCGGCCGCGCGAACTCCAGGCCGACCGCCACGTCGGCGAGCGCGTGCTTGACCGCCTGGAACCGCCCGATCGCGCTGCCGAACTGCACGCGCTGCTTGGCGTACTCGACGGCGGTCTCCAGCAGCGCCCGCCCGGCCCCGAGCAGGTGCGCCGCGCACGCCAGGGCGCCCAGGTCCAGCGCCCGCCCGAGCGAGTCCGGCGGCGGGCCGCCCATCGACTGTCCATCCTGGACCTCGAACGGCCGGCGCCCCGGAGCGACCGACGCGAGGGCGACGCCGGCGACGCCCGCCCGTACCGCGCCGCCGGGCGACGCGGCCAGGACCAGGTCGGCGCTGTCGGCGTCGACCCCGTACGGGCGCCATGGGGGGGCCGCCAGCGGCCGGAGCGCCTCGGCCGGAGCGGGTGCC
>NZ_JAIBNX010000092.1:4752-32822 GCF_026130045.1 Micromonospora sp. CPCC 205371 | reverse complement strand
CAAGGGCAAACGCACGCGGAAAAGAGATCGAACCACGTGCGTTTGCCCTTGATCGGCGGAGAGGGGGCGCGGCGCGCGGGCGCGGAGCGCGCGGAGCGCGCGGCGGCGGGAGGCGGGGGGTGGGGTGGGTTAGGAGGAGGCGGATTCGGTTAGGCGGAGGGTTGCTTCGTGTAGGGCCTTTAGGGTTTTGCGGACTGTTGCGGGGGAGGCGTCAGCCAGGCCGCATGCCGGGGTCACTACGACCTGGGCGGGAAGGGCGGCCACGGGGAAGCCCAGGCGTTGCCATAGTCCGCGTACCCGGTCAGCCACCGCCGCGGACGGCGAGGCGCCGGCGGACGCCGCGTGCTGGGAGACGCCTGCGAAGAGGCCTAGGCCCGCGTCGAGGGCCTCGCCCAGGGGGTCGAGCTTTTCGAGCAGGTCGAGGTCGAGGGCCACGGCGGCGGCGCCGCTCGACCGGACCACATCGAGGGGTACGTCGGGCGCGCAGCAGTGGATCACGACGGGTGCCTCGACCGCTTCGATCACGGTACGCAGGGCGGTCGACGCGGTGGACGATTCGACCCGGCGGTACGTGTGCAGGCCGCTCTCGGTGGGGATGTGGCCCGCTAGGGCGGCCGGCAGCGAGGGCTCGTCGATCTGGAGCAGGACGGTGGCGCGGGGCAGCCTGCGGCGTACGTCGGCGACGTGGGCGCGGAGCCCTTCGGCGAGCGACTCGGTGAGGTCGCGTACCGCGCCGTGGTCGCGCATGATGCGACCGCCGATGGCCAGGTCGATCCCTGTGGCGAGGGTGTACGGGCCGGCCGCCTGGATCTTGAAGGTGCCCGTGTAGTCGCTGGCCTGCTCGGTCATCTGGTCGAGGTCGCGCTCCAGCAGGTCGAGCGCGCGCCGCAGGTCGTGCCCGGGGCGTGCGGCGACCCGCCACCGCCCGGCGTACACCTCGACGGGCAGGTCGACGAGGAAGGCGCCTCCCCGACCGATGATCTCGGCGCCTGGCCCGCGCGCCGGCAGCTCGGGCAGGTGCGGCAGGTTGGGCAGCTCGCCTAGGACGATCCGCTGGGCCTCGGCGATGTCGGTGCCGGGCAGCGAGCCGATGCCGGTGGCGGAGCCCGGCGGCCAGGGGAAGTCGGTCACGAGCTAATGGTCGCCGAGCCGAGCACCACGTCGCCTGCCGGGTCCGGCTTGTACGCGACGACCGCCTGACCAGCGGCGATGCCTCGCGCCGGCCGGTGCAGCGCGGCGTGCAGCCGCCCATCGGCCAGGGTTACGGTGGCGGGCACGACGTCGCCGTGCGCCCGCAGCTGTACCTCGCACTCGATGGGGCCCACCGGCTCGGGACCTCCCGTCCACACCGGACGGTCACCGGCCACGTCGGACACGTCGAGCGCGGCTGCTGGCCCCACCGTGACGGTGTTGGTCACCGGCGTGATCGACAGCACGTACCGGGGCCCCCCGTCCGGTGCCGGCGTCTGGAGGGCCAGCCCGCGGCGCTGCCCGACGGTGTACGCGTACGCGCCCTGGTGGGTGCCGAGCACCGCACCGGTCTGCGCGTCGACGATGTCGCCGGGAGTCTCACCGAGGCGGTCGGCGAGGAACCGCCGGGTGTCGCCGTCGGCGATGAAGCAGATGTCGTGCGAGTCGGGCTTGTCGGCCACGGCCAGCCCGCGCTCGGCCGCCTCGGCGCGCACCTGCGCCTTGGTCGAGTCGCCGAGCGGGAAGATCGAACGGTCGAGCTGGTCGCGGCGCAGCACCGCGAGCACGTACGACTGGTCTTTGCCGATGTCGACGCTGCGCCGCAGCAGCCCGTCGGGGCCGAGCCTCGCGTGGTGGCCGGTGACGACCGCGTCGAAGCCCAACGCCACCGCGCGGTCGAGCACCGCCGCGAACTTGATCTTTTCGTTGCAGCGCAGGCACGGGTTCGGGGTGCGGCCGGCGGCGTATTCGGACACGAAGTCGTCGACCACGTCCTCGTGGAAGCGGTCGGCCATGTCCCAGACGTAGAACGGGATGCCGATCACGTCGGCGGCGCGGCGGGCGTCGCGGGAGTCTTCGAGCGTGCAGCAGCCGCGCGCACCGGACCGGTAGGTCTGCGGGTTACGCGCCAAGGCAAGGTGTACGCCGGTGACGTCGTGCCCGGCGTCGACCGCCCGCGCGGCGGCCACCGCCGAGTCGACCCCACCGGACATCGCAGCTAGCACCCTCACCCGACAACCGTAACCGGCCCCTCTTCCTCCACGAAGTCGAGGAAGGCCTTGGCGAGCGTGTGTGGCCGCCCACCCACCTTGTGCCCGATTCGTACCACCCGCGGCACGCGGGGGCGCAACGGCAGCGTGACCACGCCGGCGGGGTCGTCGCCGAGCAGCAGGGTCGGCATGATCGATACGCCCATGCCGGCGCGGACCATCGTGACGATCGTGCTGAGCTGGGTCACCCGGTGTGCCGGCCGGAACGGCAGCCGGGCCGCCCCGAAGATCGCCTCGACGATCGGCTCGCAGCCGCTCGCGCTGGTGATGAACGGGTCGTCGATGAGGTCGGCGGCGGTCACCTCGGCCTCGCCGGCCAGCGGGTGCTCCGGGTCGACGACGACCACGAACTCGTCTTCGGCCAGCACCGGGCCCGACACCGTGCCGAGCGCGGTGACCACGCAGCTCAGGTCGACGAGGCCGCGCTCGACCCAGTCGACCATCTCGTCGTCGGTGCCTTCGAGCAACGAGATCCGGACACCGGGGTGCCGCCGGACGAAACGCCGCTGGAGCGCCGGCAGGACGGCCAGGTTGGTGCTGGGCATGCCGCCGAGCCGCAACTCGCCGGTCAGGTCACCGGCGGTCGAGGCGAGCTGGGCGACCCGGTCGGCAGCCCGCACGGCCTCGCGGGCGTCGTCGACCACCGCCTTGCCGACCGGCGTGAGCGTCGTGCCGCCCCTATCGCGGTCGACGAGGCGGTGACCGAGCTGGCGTTCGAGGGCGGCGATGGCGTGCGAGACGGCCGGCTGGGTGAGCCCGAGATCAGCGGCCGCCCGGGTGAAGCCGCCGCAGTCGGCGACCGCCACCAGGGCTCTGAGTTGAGCGAGATGCATGAGAGTCTCTTATGAACTAGATGAATCGCATTACTTTGACTTGTCGTTCGGGTGAACGTACCACTGATGGCATGTCGCGCAAGGATCTCGCCATCCTGGTGTTCGTCGCCGCCCTGTTCGGGGCCTCGTTCCTGTTCATCCGGGTCGCCGCGCCGGTGCTCGGCCCGCTGCCGGTGGCCGGCGGCCGGGTGGCGCTCGGTGCCGCCGTGCTCCTCGTCGTGCTCCTGGTCACCGGCCAGCTCTGGGCGCTTCGCGGGCGCGCGTTCGACCTGCTCGTCGTCGGCTTCCTGCTGGCGGCGTTCCCGTTCACCCTGTTCGCGGTCGCCGAGTTGCGGATCACCGCATCGCTGGCCGCGGTGCTCAACGCCACCACGCCGCTGTGGGGCATCGTCGTGGCCCGGATCTGGATCGGCACGGCGGTGACCGGGCGCCGGGTGGTCGGTGCCGCGATCGGCATCGCCGGTGTCTCGGCCGCGGTGGGGCTCGGCACGCTGCCACTCCACGCCACCACCCTCGCCGCTGCGGCCGCATGCCTGGTGGCCGCGCTGTCGTACGCCGTCGGCAGCGTGTGGACGGCCCGGCGCCTCGGCGGCACGCCCCCGTACGCGCTGGCGGCGGGTCAGCAGCTCGGCGCGACCGTGCTGCTCGCTGGGCCGGTCTCGGTTGCCGGCACCGCCCACCCACCGACGCTGGAGGCGGTCGCGGCGGTGGCGGCACTCGGCCTGCTGGGCACCGGAGTGGCGTTCGTGCTGTGGTTCGGGCTGCTGGCCAGGGTGGGACCGGTCGCGGCGGTCACGGTGACGTTCCTGGCACCCATCTTCGGCGTGGCCTGGGCCGCGATCTTCCTGGGCGAGCCGATCACCCTGGGTCTCGTCGTGGGCACCGCGGCGGTGCTGGCGGGAGTGGCTCTGATCGTCGACCTCGCCCCAAAGAGCCAGAAGCCGGCTGCACCAAGGCGCGAAAGGCGCGCGAGGTCAGCGGCGGCCAGCCCGGCGGGCGCGCTCCACGGCGCCGGGGAGAGCCGCGGCGAGAGCGGCCACGTCGTCCGCCGTTGAGGTGTGGCCCAGCGTGAAGCGGAGCGACGAGCGGGCACGATCATCGTCGGCGCCCATTGCCAGCAGCACGTGGCTGGGCTGGGCCACACCCGCGGAGCAGGCCGAACCCGTGGAGCACGCGATGCCCTGGGCGTCCAGCAGAAGGAGCAGGGCGTCGCCCTCGCACCCGGGGAACGAGAAGTGCGCGTTGCCGGGCAGCCGGTCGTCCGGCTCGCCGTTGTAGATCGCATCGGGCGCGGCCTCGCGTACCCGTGCCACCAGCTCGTCGCGGAGGGCGGCGACCCTGGCCGCGTACTCCTGCTGGCTCTTGACCGCGGCCTCGACCGCGACGGCGAACGCCACGATGCCCGGCGCGTCGAGCGTGCCGGACCGGACGTCCCGCTCCTGGCCGCCGCCGTGCAGCAGCGGTGTGCAGGCGATGTCGCGGCCGAGCAGCAGCGCGCCCACACCGGCTGGGCCGCCGAGCTTGTGCCCGCTGACCGTCAGTGCGGCCGCGCCGCTGGCGGCGAAGTCGACCGGGACCTGACCGACGGCCTGGACCGCGTCGGTGTGGAAGGGGATGCCGGCACCCGCGGCGAGCCCGGCGAACGACGTGACGTGCTGGAGCGTGCCGACCTCGTTGTTGGCCCACATGACGGTGGCGATCGCGATCTCGTCGCCGTACTCGTCGAGCGCCTCGCGCATCGCGTCGACCGGCACCCGGCCCAACTCGTCGACCGGCAGCCAGGTCACCTCGGCGCCCTCGTGGGCTGCCAGCCAGTGCACGGAGTCGAGCACGGCGTGGTGCTCGATGGCGCTAGCCACCACGCGGCGGCGGCCGGCGTCGCGGCGGGCCCAGAAGATGCCCTTGACCGCGAGGTTGTCGGCTTCGGTGCCACTGCCGGTGAAGATCACTTCGGAGGGGCGGGCGCCGAGGACGGCGGCGATCCGCTCGCGGGACTCCTCCACCTTGCGGCGGGCGCACCGGCCGGGCGCGTGCAACGACGACGCGTTACCCACCTCGCGGGCGGCAGCGGCGTATGCCTCCAGTGCCTCGTCGAGCATCGGAGTGGTCGCGGCATGATCGAGATAAGCCATCAACTTAAGCCTAGGCCCTCGCCCAGCCACGACCACTCACGAGTCGTGGGTCACTTACGTTTGCGGATTTCCTCCGCGGCCTGGGGGACGACCTTGAACAGGTCACCCACCACGCCGAAGTCGGCCAGCTCGAAGATCGGCGCCTCGGCGTCCTTGTTGACCGCAACGATCGTCTTGGACGTCTGCATGCCGGCCCGGTGCTGGATGGCGCCGGAGATGCCGAGCGCCACGTACAGCTGCGGCGAAACCGTCTTACCGGTCTGCCCCACCTGGAACTGGTGCGGGTAGAAGCCGGAGTCGGTGGCCGCCCGGGACGCGCCGACCGCGCCGCCGAGCAGGTCGGCCAGCTCCTCGACGAGCTTGAAGTTGTCGGCGCTGCCGACGCCGCGGCCGCCTGAGACCACGACGGACGCCTCGGTCAGCTCGGGCCGAGCGCCCTTGGCCTCCACCTTGCGGTCGACCACGCGCGCGAGCTTGGCCGACTCGTCGACGGTGACGTCGAGCGTGGACACCTCGGCGGTGCCTGGTGCCGGTGCCGGGGTGAGCGAGTTCGGCCGGACGGTGACCAGTGGCAGGCCGCGCGTCACGCGGGACTTGACGATGGTGGAGCCGGCGAAGACGACCTGGGTCGCCACGCCGTCGGGTGAAAGGCCCACGACGTCGGTGAGCAGCCCGTTGTCGAGCTTCACCGCGAGGCGGCCGGCGATCTCCTTGCCCTCCTGGGTGGAGCCGAGCAGCACCGCCGCGGGCGACGTCGACCGGACCAGCTCCGCCAGCACGGACGCCTTCGGCGCCACCAGGTACCCGTCGAGATCGTCGCTCTCGCCGGCGTACACCTTCGCGGCCCCGTACTCGGACAGCTTGTCGTGAAGCGGCGCCGCTGTGCCCGGGCCGCCGAGCACGACGGCGGCCGGGGTGCCGAGCTCACGCGCCAGCGTGAGCATCTCGAGCGTTACCTTCTTGACCTCGCCGCCGGAGTGCTCGACGACGACCAGAACCTCAGCCATTGGTGAGCCCTCCTCAGACGAACTTCTCGGTGGCGAGGAACTCGACCAGCTTGACGCCGCCCTCGCCCTCGTCGGTGATCTTCTGTCCGCCCGAGCGCGGCGGGCGCTTGCTGTGCTCGACGACCGCCGAGGTCGCCCCGTCGAAGCCCACCTCGGACGGCGCCACGCCGAGGTCGCTGAGCGAGAGCGTCTGCACGGGCTTCTTCTTCGCGGCCATGATGCCCTTGAAGGACGGGTACCGCGGCTCGTTGATCGTGTCCCACACCGACACCACCGCCGGCGTCTGCGCGGTGACGACCTCGTAGCCCTCGTCGGTCTGCCGCTCGATGGTGAGCGCCGAGCCGTCGACGGTGAGCTTTCGGGCGCCGGTCAGCGCCGCGACACCGAGACGCTCGGCGAGCATGTGCGGCAGCACCTGTACCCGGCCGTCGGTCGACTCCGCGCCGCACAGCACCAGGTCGGCGTTGAGCGTGCCGAGCGCCGCGGCCAGCACCTTGGACGTAGCCAGCGCGCACGAGCCGTGCAAGGCGTCGTCCACGACGTGTACCGCCTTGTCCGGACCCATGGAGAGCGCCTTGCGGATCGACTCGGCGGCCTTGTCGGGCCCCATGGTGAGAATTGTCACCTCACCGCCGTGCGCCTCCTGGATGCGCAGCGCCTCCTCGATGGCGTACTCGTCCATCTCGTTGATGACGTTGCTCGCCGACCCGCGGTCGACCGTGTTGTCGTCAGTGCGCAGATTGCGCTCCGCACCGGAGTCCGGCACCTGCTTGACCAGTACGACGATATTCATCGCGCCTCGACAACCTCCTGCTCCAGTAGACCCACAAGCCGTATGTTACTCACCAGTAAGAGGTGCGCCCAGCGCCCCCCGGACCTTGTTAATCACATCTGCCTCGCGCTCGTTGACGCCGTGCGTGGCCCGAGCGGTCTGCTCGACGGCGGCGATCACGGTGGCCCGGTAGTTGTCGGCCTCGCCGGGCGCCTTTTCGCGCAGGATGGCCATCGAACGCTCCAGCGCCGGTATCACGATCGCCTCGACGTCGGCCGGCGAACGGCGCGGCAGCTGCGGCAGCGTGCCCGTGGTCAGTACCTCTTTGACGAGGCCGGTGGCGCCCGCCAGCGCGCCCGACGCCGCGAAGCTCTCCTTGAACATCGCGAAGAAGCCCGGGTCGGCATTGGACACCAGGAAGACCGCGCCGAAAGCGGCGGTCTTCAACGTCACCCGCTCATCGGACGTCAGCGCGCTCATGCGGCCACCTTCGGCGTGAAGACGTACGGCGTCGTGGTGGTCACGGCGACCAGACCCAGCCGCTCCAGGATCGGCCGGCTGTCGTCGGACGCGTCCACCTGGAGCAGCGTGTAACCGCGGGCGCCCGCCAGGCGAGCCCGGTGCGTGACCAGCGCCCGGTAGATGCCCCGGCCACGCCATGCCGCCAGGGTCGCGCCGCCCCAGAGGGTCGCGAAGCTCGTGCCCCGGATGTACCGGACCCAGGCGGCGCTGACCACCTCGCCATCCGCCTCGGCGACCACGATCGTGATAGCGGTCGGGTCGGCGGCGATCTCCTTCTCCAGAGCGGCCGCCTGCCAGGTGCGGTCGATGCCCCACACCTCGGACTCCATGGCGACGATCCGGTCGAGGTCGGCACGGTCGGTGACCTCCCGCAGGGTCACCCCGTCGGGCGGGACGGGCAGGGTGGCGGCCAGGGGTGCGACCGGACCGATCACCACGGTCTCGCGCTCCTCGGGCTCGAAGCCGGCGGCACGCAGCCGATCCGGCAGCTCGGCGGGCTCGTCGTGCCCGTAGGTCTTCCACTCCACCGACTCACCCAGCGCGGTGAAGAACTCCACCTGGCGCCGGATCAGGGCATCCAGGTCGGCGCCGGTCAGGCCACCGAGGTCTGCGTACGTGAGGAAGCCGCCCTTGTCGAGCCCCCGGATGCGCACCAGCGGGCCGTCCCGCTCCACCGTCACGCCCGCCGGCACCGGGTCGGGCACCTCGGGTCGCAACTGCCGGTCATACGCCGCCAGCAACGCCCCCTCGTCCAGGTCGGTCATGCGCCGCCTCCCGCAGCCGCCACCAAGCGCAGCGACCGGAGCGACTGGCGGCTACAGGGAGGCACGAGGGGCGCATGACCCGCGCGAGCGGAGCGAGCGCCAGCTAGGTCGGTCACTCGTCACACATTACGGGGGCAGATAATCGCTGGTGTGCTGGGCGTGATCAGGCGGTGGTTCGACACAGACGATGTACGGGGAACGGGCACCACACCCGACTACCGGTTCTCCCTCGCCAACGAGCGCACCTTCCTCGCCTGGATTCGCACCGGACTGGCGTTGGTGGCCGGCGGGCTGGCCGCCGCACAGTTCCTGCCGCCGTTGCCCATCGCATACCTGCGCGAGGGGATCGCGATCGCGCTCCTGCTGCTGGGCGGCGCGGTAGCGGTGCGGGCGGTCGACCACTGGGCGCGCACCGAGCGCGCCATGCGGCTCGGGCGAGACCTCCCGGCATCGCGCTTCCCAGCGGTACTGGCCATCCTGGTCGGCGTCGGCGCGCTGGTACTGGTCGCCGCGGTCGTCGTGCAGGCATTCGATGGAGCGTGAGCCGGGCGTCCCGTTCGAGCGCACCCAGCTCGCCTGGCGTCGCACCCTCCTCGCCATGGGCGCGGTGGCGGTGCTCGGCGCCCGGATGGCGGCCGTCGACAGCCTGCCGCTGGTGGTGGCCGCCGCGGTGGCCGTCTGGATCGCCGCGTTCGTCCTCGGCCGGCGTCGCATCCGGACACCGGGCCTACCGGCGCGGGGCGTGTTGACCCTGCTGGCGCTGGCCACGGTGGGATACGCGGGTCTCGGTGTGTTCCTAGTTCTCGCATAGCGCGCATCATTGAGGAATGGTCCGCCTCTACCTGCTGGTCTTCGTGGTGCAGATTGCACTCGCGGTGATCGCACTCATCAGCTGCCTCTCCGCCGAGGAGAGCGAGATCCGCGCGCTGCCGCGGCTCGCCTGGGTGCTGATAATCCTGTTCTTCCCGCTGGTCGGGTCGATCGCGTGGTTCCTCGCTGGCCGGCCTCGGTGGTGCTCACCGCGCTCGGCGTGCGCGAGCAGGCGCTGGTCAACGCCCGCGGCCGGGTGCCGGCCGAGCCGACCGACCCGCTGCTGCGGCTGACCGGCGTGCTGGGCTCGCGGCGGGCGCTGATCGTGCTCGACAACTGTGAGCACCTCGTCGACGCGGCGGCGCGCCTCGCCGACGGACTCCTCTCCCGGTGCCCGCGCCTGCGGGTGCTCGCCACCAGCCGCGAGCCGCTGGGCATCACCGGCGAGTCGCTGTACCCGGTCGAGCCGCTGCCCCTGCCACCCGCCGGCACCAGCGTCGACGACGCGCTCGGATATCCGGCGGTACGGCTCTTCGCCGACCGGGCGGCGGCGGTGCGGCCCGGGTTCCGGGTGACCGACCAGGCGGTCACCGTCTGCCGGGCACTCGACGGCATGCCGCTCGCGATCGAGCTGGCCGCCGCCCGGCTGCGCGCCATGACGACCGATCAGTTGGCCACGCGGCTCGGCGACCGGTTCCGCCTGCTGGCGGCGGGCAGTCGCACGGCGCTGCCCCGGCATCAGACGCTCCGGGCGGTCGTCGACTGGAGCTGGGAGCTGCTCGACGAGCCCGAACGCGTGCTGCTGCGCCGGCTCGCGGTCTTCGCCGGTGGCGCCACCCCGGAAGCGGTCGAGGCGGTGTGCGGCGGCGACCCGGACCTGCTGTACGCCCTGGTCGACAAGTCGCTCGTCGTGGCCGACGCGGATGGGCGGTACAGGCTGCTGGAGACCATCAAGGCGTACGGCCTTGAGCGGCTGGCGGAGGCCGGCGAGACCGACGTGACCCGCCGCGCGCACGCCCGACACTTCCTGCGGCTGGCGCAGCGCGCCGACCGTTCCCTGCGCACCCGCGACCAGCTCGACTGGCTGGCGCGCCTGGACGCCGACCACGACAACCTGGCGAGCGCGATGCGCTGGTCGATCGGGGCAGCCGACGCCGATCTGGCGGTGCGGTTCGCCGACGCCCTCGGCTGGTACTGGTGGCTACGCGGCCGCCGTGCGGAGGGTGCCGAGCTCGCCGAGGAGGCCCTCGCGCTCCCCGGCAACGTGCCGCGAGCGCTCGTGGCGGGCGCCGCATCCGTCGCCGCCCTCAACGTGGTCGCCGGGCTCTATCAGCTCGAACGGGGCCAGGAGCTGCTGAACCGCGCCGCCGAGCTGGCCACCGGCCGGGAAGATCGGCACCCGATGCTCAGCCTGGTCGGGCCGATGTCCCAGCTGTTCGCCTCGCCACCCGACAACGACAGCGCGCTTGCCGGCCTGCGGCGATGCTTCGACCATCCGTCGGCGTGGGTGCGGGGCGTGGCACACATGATGTACGGCCATGCCGAGGTGAACATCGGGCGGCGCGACAACGCGTCGGCGGAGAACTTCGCGCTGGCGCTGGTCGAGTTCCGTTCGCTCGGCGACCGCTGGGGCATCTCCCTCACGCTCTCGGCGCTCGCCGAACAGACCGCCCGCTACGGCGATCACGCCCGTGCCGCGGCCTACTTCGAGGAGGCGCTGGCCGAGCTGGTGCCGCTCGGGGTGGCCGAGGACGTGCCCGAGATGCAGTCCCGGTACGCGTACCAGCTCTGGCTGGTCGGCGACACCGACCGCGCCGTCGCGGAACTCGAGAACGCGCGACGCACCGCCGACCGGATCGGCACCGACGAGGCGCGCGCCTCGGTGGGGTACCACCTGGGTGCGACGCTGCACGGCATGGGCGACCTCGACGGCGCCCGGGAGCACCTGAGCCAGGCGCTCGCGGTCGTGAGCGAGTTCAACTCGTCCCCACAGTGGCCCGCGCTGATCAACACCGCGCTCGGCCTGGTCGAGGCCGACCGGGGCGACCTGGCGGCCGCCGAGCGACACCACCACGCCGCCATCGACCTCGCCATCGTGTCCCGTGACGCACCGGTGATCGGGCACGCCGTCGTCGGGCACGTCGATCTGGCGATGCGCCGAGACCAGCCGGCGTTGGCGGCCAAGCTGCTCGGCGTCGCCGACGCGATCCGGGGCGGCCTCGACATGTCGGTGCGCGACGGCCCGCGCCTGGAGCAGGCGGTACGCGAACGCCTCGGCGACGCGAGGTTCGCCGAGGCGTTCGAGAGTGGACAGAGCGCGACCGCCGAGACGGTGCGTACCTTCATACCTTCTGTCTGAAGGTGCGGATCGCGATCGGGGCGAACACCGCCGCGATGGCCGCCGCCCACAGCAGCGACTGGCCGATCAGGCTCGCCGACGTGGCACCCGTCAGCAGACCGCGCGTCGCGTCGGCCAGGATCGTGACCGGGTTGACGTCGACCCACGCCTGTAGCCAGCCGGGCATCGTGTCGGTGGGCACGAACGCGTTGCTGGTGAAGGTCAGCGGGAAGATCACGACGAAGGCGAAGATCTGCACCTTCTCCGGGTCGCTGGCGAGCAGCCCGACCAGTACCGCGATCCACGACGCGGCCAGGCTGAAGACCAGCAGCAGCGCGAACGCGCCGAGCACCCCCGCGACGCCGTTGTCCACCCGGAACCCGAGCACGATCCCCAACCCGAGGATCAGCGCGATCGACCACGCCTGCTTGACCGTGTCGGCGAGGATGCGGCCCGCAAGCGGTGCCGACCGCGCGATCGGCAGCGACCGCAGCCGGTCGAAGACCCCCTTGGTCAGGTCGGTGTTGAGACCTACGCCGGTCGTGATGGAGGCGAAGAGGGCGTTCTGCACGACGATGCCGGGCAGCGCGAACGTGAGATAGTCGCCGGTCGAGCCGGAGATCGCACCGCCAAAGACGTACGTGAACAGCACCACGAACATGATCGGTTGGATGCTCAAGTCGAGCAGCTCCGCCGGGTTGTGCTTGATCTGCACCAGGCTGCGCCACGCGAGCGTGAACGTCTGCCGAGGCATCGCCATGGTCGTCATACCGAGACCTCCTGCTGTTCAGTGGGGTGGCCGGTGAGCGAAAGGAACACCTCGTCGAGGCTCGCGCCGCGCAGGGCCAGCTCGCCGATCTGCACCTCGGCGTCGTCGAGGTGACGCACCACGGCCGGCAGCAGGGCGCTGTCCGAGGCCGGCACGGTGACCAGCCCATCGCACACCTCCGGCGTGGCACCGGACACCCGTGCCACCACCGACTCGACGATCGGCAGGTCGCTCACGAGCATCGGCCGTACGGCCAGCATCTGCCCGCCGACCCTGCCCTTCAGCTCCTCCGGCCTGCCGGTGGCGATGACCCGACCGTGGTCGATCACCACGATCTCGTCGGCCAGCAGGTCGGCCTCCTCCAGGTACTGGGTGGTGAGCAGCACGGTCACCCCATCGCCAACCAGGCCTCGGACGATGTCCCACATCTCGTTGCGGCTGCGCGGGTCCAGCCCTGTGGTGGGCTCGTCCAGGTAGAGCACCTGCGGCCGTCCGACCAGGCTCGCGGCCAGGTCGAGGCGGCGGCGCATGCCGCCCGAGTACGCCTTCGCGGGCTTGCTGGCCCCGTCCGAGAGCCGGAACTCGGCGAGCAGTTCCGCCGCGCGCTGCCGCGCCTCCGCACGGGGCAGACCGAGCAGGCGGCCGATGAGGATGAGATTCTCGGTACCGGTCAACGACTCGTCGACCGAGGCATACTGCCCGGTGAGCCCGATCAGGCGGCGAGCCTCATGGGCTTCAGCGACGACGTCGTGCCCGCCGATCGTGGCGCGCCCGGCATCCGGCCGCAGCAGCGTGGCCAGGATGCGGACCACTGTGGTCTTGCCGGCACCGTTCGGGCCCAACAGCCCCAGCACCGACCCGCGCCGGACGGCGAGATCGACGCCGTCCCGCGCGTTGGCCCCACCGAAGCGCTTGACCAGGCCCTCGGCGAGGATGGCGTGTGTATCTGTCATGCCAGCGACGGTGCTCGTCCCCGCTGACACCGCCCTGACAAGGGGCTGACGCCCCCTGATGTGATCGGATCAGGCGAGGTTGGCGGACCTCGGGTAGGCGTCGGACGGGTCGGTCAGGACGTTGACCAGGTATGGGACGCCCGCGTCGAACGCGCGGGTCAGGGCGGGGCCCAGATCGGCTGCCTTCGCCACCGTCTCGCCGGCTCCGCCGAGCGCCTTGACCACGTCGTCGTACCGCAGCTCGGGCTGGAGGTCGGCGGCCACGTCGTAGCCGTACATGGCGCGCATCGGGTGCTTCTCCAGACCCCAGATGCCGTTGTTGCCCACCACGATCACCACGGGCAGCCGCTGCCGCGCCAGCGACTCGACGTCCATCAGCGAGAAACCGGCCGCGCCGTCGCCCATCAGCACGGACACCTGCCGGTCGGGGTACGTGACGCGCGCCCCCATCGCGTAGCCCATGCCGGTGCCGAGGCAGCCGTACGGGCCGGGGTCGAGCCAGGTGCCCGGCTGGGCGGGTTCCAGGTACTTGCCGGCGTACGAGACGAAGTCGCCACCGTCGCCGATCGTCACCGCGTCGCGGGCCAGCACCCGCCGCAGTTCGCCGTACACCCGGGCGGGGCGGATCGGGTCGGTCTCGGCCGCCATCTCCTCGGCGTCCCGGGCCTTCGCCGCGTCTTCGGCCTGGCGCAGGTCGGCGATCCAACCGCTGTGGTCGGCTCGGGTGCCGTCGTGGTCGGCGAACGCGGAAAGGATCAGCCGCAGGTCACCGGCCGGCGCCGCGGCGGGTGTGGTGTGCGCGGCCCGCTGGGACGGCGCGTCCACGACGTGTACGACCTGGGCGGCACCGAAGTCGCCGAAGCCCAGCCGGAAGTCCAGCGGCGTGCCGATCACCACGACGACGTCGGCGCCCTTGAGCGCGGTACGCCGGGACTTGGCGAACGCCAGCGGGTGCTCGGGCGGCAGGGCACCGCGCCCCATGCCGTTGGTGAACACCGGCACCTGGAGCGCCTCGGCGGCTTCCCGCAGGGCGGCCACCGCGTCGCCCGCGTACACGTCCGAGCCAGCGATGATCACCGGGCGCTCCGCCGCGGCGATGAGCCGCGCGGCCCTCGCCACCTCGTCGGGGTCCGGCTCGATCACCGGTACCGCCGGGTCGGCGACGGCGGGCGCGTCGCCCGCCGAGAAGATCACTTCGAGCGGCAGGTCGAGGAAGGCCGGGCCGCGGTGCGGGGTGAGCGCCGCGGTCAGCGCGCCCGCGATGGCGGCCGGGATCTCCTCATTGGCGAGCACGGTCGCGGCGTGCTTGGTGACCGGCGCGACCAGCGGCACGTGGTCGATCTCCTGGAGGCTGCCCGAGCCCCACCGGAACGCGGGGGCCCGGCCACCGATGACGAGCACCGGCGCGCCGTTGAAGTACGCGCTGGTCAGCCCCGAGATGCCGTTGGTGACGCCGGGCCCGGCGGTCAGGACAGCGAGACCGGGCCGCCGCTGCAGCTTGGCGACCGCCTCGGCCGCGAAGACCGCCGACTGCTCGTGCCGGACGTCGTAGATGGGGAATCCGCTCTTGTGCGCCGCGTCGTAGAGCGGGAAGACGTGGCCGCCCGAGAGGGTGAACATCTCGGTGACCCCGTACGCCCGCAGCGCCGCCAGGGCCAGCTCGCCGCCGTGTCCCTCGATCCGCTCCGTTGATGTCATGGGCCGAAGGGTATTCAGCGACTCTTGATCCAGTCCAACACGTCCTGGATGACGCTGGCCGGCGACGTGTCGCGCGCCAGGCTGAACGCGATCACGCCAGCGGCGACGGGGACGGCGATCAGCAGCGACGTGATGATCAGCGCGCGGAACAGCCGGAGGAGGAGGCCGGGGCGGCGCGGTGGCTCGTTGGCGGCGAGCCGCGGCGCGGGCGTGGGCGCCGGGGCCGCCACGCGAGGCGCGGCCGAGGCAGGCGCGTAACGCGGCGGCGTCGGCTCGTAGCGCGGCGCGGCTGCGGGCTCGTAGCGCGGCGGCGATGTGGGCTCGTCGAAGCGCGGCATCGGCCGGGTCGCAGCGACGGGCGGCGGCGCCGGCTGCTGGCGCCCGGGTGGTTGAGCGCCCGGGACGACCACGCGACCGACACTCTTGGGGGCGGGCGCTGGGGACACGGGCGCCGGAGACACCGGCGCGGGCGAGACCGGGCGCATCTGCATCGTCGGGCCCGGTGCCGGCGGCGCGGTCGCCAGCAGCGCCTCACCAGCCAGGATGCTCCCCTCGGCCACGACCAGCTCAGGCTGCTCGATCGCCTCGGGTGCCTCACCCAACGCGCGATGCAGCAGCGTCGCCATCAGCGGTATCCGGCTGGCACCCCCGACGAGGAACACACCAGCGACCCTGCCGGCGGGCAGTGCGGCCCAGCGCATCACGCCCTGGGTCACCCGGACGCTCTGCTCCAGGATCGGGCTGGCCAGCCCTTCCAGCTCCTGCCGCGTGAGGTGCACCTCAAGGTCGAGCAGCGGCACCACAAGGTCGGCGGCCGTGCTGCGGGACAGCCGTTCCTTGGCGATCCGGACGTCGTCCCAGAGCTGCCGCTTGGCGCGCCGCTCCTCCACCGTCGTCGGGGTGGCCAGCCGAGCCCAGGCGTCCGGGTCACGATCGGCGTACGTCTTCCGCAGGTGATCGATGATCGCGGCGTCGACGTCGAGGCCACCGATGTCGTCGCGGCCGTCGACCGCCAGCACCTCGAAGCCGCTGGACGTGCGGGCCACCACGCTCGCGTCGAACGTGCCCGCCCCGAAGTCGTGCACGACCACCACCGAGCCGATCGGCACGTCCCGCCCGAGCACCTTGGCGAAGTAGGTGGCCGCCGCGACCGGTTCGGCCACCAGGCGTACCTCGTCGAAGCCGGCACGCGCTGCGGCGTCGGCCAGCAGCCGGCGGCGGGTGCCGCCCCACGTGGCCGGGCAGGTCAGGGTGACTGCCGGCCGGGCCTTGCCGACCGTGCGGGTCCACTCCTCGGCGACGCGGCCGAGCACGGCGCCGACGAGCTCGGCCACCGGCACTTCGCGGTCGCCGAGCAGCAGCGTGCCGTCGTCGATGCGTCGCTTCGGGTTGGGCTCGAAGCGGGCGGGGTCGAGGCGGGCGCTGTGCAGGGCGTCGCGCCCGACGGCGAAGGCGCCGCCGGGCTCCGCGTACACCGCGGACGGCAGCAGCGGCGAGCCGTCGACCAGTAGCGGCCGGGCTCGCCCATCCGGCCAGCGCACCACCGCGACGGTGTGCGAGGTGCCGAAGTCGATCCCGAGGGCATGGCCCGAGGTCGGCGTCCGGTCTGCTGGCATGCCGCTCACCTTACGACTACCGCCCCAGGAAGTTCGGCTTGCGCTTCTCAACGAACGCCGACATGCCCTCGCGCTTGTCTTCGGTGGCGAAAAGGGCCGCGAAGAGCTGACTCTCCCAGGCCAGACCCGATGCGAGGTCCATGTCGAGACCGCCGTCGATCGCCAGCTTCGCGGCGCGCAGGGCCTGCGAGGGGCCATTCGTGTACTGGCGCACGAGTGTGACTGCCGCCTCGTAGACCTCTGCCGGGGGCACCACTCGGTCGGCGAGCCCGATCCGGAGCGCCTCTTCCGCGTCGACCATCCGGCCGGACATGACGAGATCCTTGGCGCGCGCCGTGCCCACCAACCGGGCAAGCCGCTGGGTGCCGCCGGCGCCCGGGATGATGCCCAACTTGATCTCCGGTTGCCCCAGCTTCGCGTCGTCGGCCACCACCCGCCAGTCGCACGCCAGGGCGAGCTCGCAGCCGCCACCGAGGGCGTACCCGGTGATCGCCGCGACGACGGGTTTGGGGATGCGGGCGATGGCGTCGAACGCGCTGGACAGTTCCCGTGCGCGGGCCGCCATGTCCACGTACGACATGTCGGCCATTTCCTTGATGTCGGCGCCCGCCGCGAAGACCTTCTCGCCCCCGTACACGACGACGGCGCGGACCTCGGCATCCGTGGTGACCGCCGAAGCGGCGGCGCGCAACTCCTCCTGAACCTGCGTGTTCAGGGCGTTCATCGGTGGACGGTCGAGCCGGATGGTGCCGACGCCGTCCTTCGTCTCCACACGCACGAACTCAGCCATACCAGTAGGCTAAAGGGACCATGGTCACCTACTACAGCGACCGGTCCGTGCAGGTCACCTCGGATGCCATCCGGGTGGGCGAGCGCGCTTACCCACTGAAGGAGCTGGCCAAGGTCTGGCACCAGCGCGGCGCGCGATCCTGGCGTGCGCTTGCCGGGCGCGGCGCGCTCGGCGCCGCGATCATCGGTCCGCTCGTGGCCGCCGCAATCGGCGTCGTGATCGCCTTCCAGGTCGACGCCTCACTCACCGTCACGATCGCGATCGTCGGCGTCTCCTGCCTGATCGGCCTGGCGGCCGGCCCGGTGGCCGACTTCGTGCTCGAGCACATGGACCGGTCGTACACGCGGGGCGATCGCACGCTAGAGATCTGGGCGACCTGGCAAGGGCGGCCGGTGCTGCTGCTCCAGACCGGTGACGCGCTCCGGTTCGGCAAGATTTACCGCGCCCTGCAGCGTGCGATGGAAAGCAGCCCCGTCGGGTGACACTTGGTGAGTGACCCGCTACTACCAGGATGACTCGGTGCTGGTGACGTCGGAGTTCATCCGCGTAGGCGGCGACGTGTACCGGATCTCCGAACTGACCTACGTCTGGCACCGCCGCACCAAGCGCTCCCTGCGCGTCGGCGCCCGCATGCTCAGCCGGTGGATGCTGGTGACGCTGCTGACCGCGCCGCTCGGCTTCGGCGCGCTGTGCGCGGTGTCGGCGCTCTTCGCCGACTGGGGCCAGCGGGCCGGCGCGGCGGTCATCGGCCTGGCGCTCGCCGTCGTGCTGGCGATGGCTCTCGCGCCACTGCTGGAGATACCGTTGATGGCGCTGGAGCGCTCGTACGACCGCGGCACGAGCCTCCACGAGCTGTGGGTGCAGTGCCGAGCCGAGGAGCGGGTGCTGGTGCGGACGACCGACGCGCTCCGATTTGGACAGATCTATCGCGCCGTGCAGCGCGCGGTGGAACAGAACGAGTAATCTCCTCGCCCAGGAGGTTCTTGATCAATGGGCCGTGGAATCGCACTCGTCCGCACGCCGAGCAGCCGGCTCGCGCAGGGCATCGTCACGCACATCCCCCGCACGCCGGTCGACGGAAATCTGGCGCGGCGGCAGCACGACGCGTACTGCGCCGCGCTCGACGAAGCCGGCTGGTCCGTACGCGACGTGGTGCCGGCCGACGGCTGCCCCGACTCGGTGTTCGTCGAAGACACCGTCGTGGTGTGCGGTTCGCGGGCGATCCTCACGCGGCCGGGTGCCCGCCAGCGCAGGCCCGAGGTCGCGGGCACGGAGTCGGCGGTACGGGCGCTCGGGCTCGACGTGACGCGCATCGAGTCGCCCGGCACGCTCGAAGGCGGCGACGTGCTCCAGATCGGCGACACCGTCTACGTTGGACGCGGCGGTCGCACCAACGCCGACGCCATCCGGCAGTTGCGCCGGCTGCTGCCCGACCGCAACGTCGTCGCCGTGCCGCTGGGGCCGGTGTTGCACCTCAAGTCGGCCGCCACCGCACTGCCCGACGGCACGGTCCTGGCCCGGCGCGAGCTGGTCGACACCACCGTGTTCTCGGCCGTCCGCACGCCCGACGAGGAGTCCGGCTGTCACGTGGTGCCGCTCGGCGGTGAGCGGGTGCTGATCGCCGCCTCAGCGCCGAAGACGGCACACATGCTCGACGACCTCGGCTTCACGCCGGTCGTGGTCGACGTGAGCGAGTTCGAAAAGCTCGAAGGCTGCGTCACCTGCCTGAGCGTGCTGATCCCCACCCCGACCCCGTGATCAGGGCAGTCCCTCAAGTCGCTATAGCAGCTTGAGGGACGCCCTGATCACGCCGTGTGGTAGCGGGCGGCTAGCTCTAGGGTGCGCCGGGCGGCGCCGATCATCGCGGCGTCGGCGAAGCGGCCGTCCGGCAGCACCACGGTCCCCGATTCCAGGGCAGCCGCGGCGTCCACTCCGGACAACAGCGCCAGGGCCCGCGCCACCTCTTCGGGCGCCGGCTGGAACGCGGCCACGATCGCCGGTAGCTGCCGGGGGTGGATCGCGGCGCGGCCGACGAAGCCCATGCGGCGGCCGGCACGGCACGAGGCGGCCAGACCATCCAGATCGGACACGTTGGTGTAGACGGACATGGCCGGCGGCGGCAGCCCCGCCGCTCGGGCCGCGATCACGATCCGGCCGCGCGGCCACGCCAGCGCCGCGTCGTCGTCAATACCCAGATCGGACCTCAGGTCGGCTTCTCCGAGCGCGACGCTGGCCACCGCCGGGTGTGCGCTCGCTATCTGGTACGCGAACTCCACCCCGGCCGCTGACTCGATAATCAGATGGAGCTCCGCGTCGGTCCGCGCCGCCACCGCCCTGACCCGCTCCGCGGACTCCACTTTGGGCAGCCGCAGCCCTGCCAGTCCAACCCGCCCGCCGACCACCGCGAGATCCGCGTCGAGATCCGGGCCGACCCGCACGTACACCGGCACACCGTGCCGCTCACCCAGAAACTCCGCCACCGCCGACCGGGCGTACTGCTTGTGCCCGGCCACGACCGCGTCCTCCAGGTCGAGGATCACCGCGTCGGCGCCCGAGCTCACCGCCTTCTCGAACCGGTCGGGCCGGTCACCGGGCACGTACAGCCAGGTCAGCAGCATCAGATCACCCCACGCTCGCGCAACCCGTCCAATTCAGCGGGCGAGTACCCCAACTCGCCCAGCACCTGGTCGGTGTCCTGCCCGTGCCGCCGTCCCGCGTGCCGGATGGACCCCGGCGTCTCCGACATCCGGAACGGCACGTTCTGCATCCGCAGCTCGCCCAACTCCTCGTCGGGCACCGTGACCGCGGTGCCGAGCGCCTCGTACTGCGGATCGGCCAGGATGTCCCGCACGTCGTACACCGGAGCCACCGCGGCCTGCGCCTCCTCGAACGTCGCCACCACCTCGTCGCGGCCCCGCTGCGCCACCCACGCGGCCACGGCACCGTCCAGCTCTTCGGCGTGCGCCGCCCGGCCGGTGCCGGTCGCGAACCACGGCTCGCCGACGAGATCGGCACGACCGACCAGCCGCATGACCCGCTCGGCGATGCTCTGCGCGCTCGTCGACACGGCGACCCACCTGCCGTCCGCACACCGGTAGGTGTTGCGCGGCGCGTTGTTGCTCGTCCGGTTCCCGAGTCGCGGCTGCACGTAGCCGATCTGGTCGTACCACGTGATCTGCGGCCCGAGCATCGCCATGATGGGCTCGATGATGGCGAGGTCGACCACCTGCCCGGTGCCGGTCTGCTCGCGGGTGCGCAGGGCCAGCATGATGGCGTACGCGGTGGCGAGCGCCGTTACGGAGTCGGCCAGCCCGAACGGTGGCAGGGTTGGCGGGCCGTCGGGTTCGCCGGTGGCCGCCGCGAAGCCGCTCATCGCCTCGGCGAGGGTGCCGAAGCCGGGGCGCTTGGCGTACGGGCCGATCTGGCCGAAGCCGGAGATCCGGGCGATGACGAGGCCCGGGTTGGCGGCGTGCAGCACGTCCGGCCCGATCCCCCAGCGCTCCAGGGTTCCCGGGCGGAAGTTCTCCACGAGGACGTCCGCGCCCCTGACGAGCGCGGCGAGGATTTCGGCACCCTCCGTTGTAGACAGGTTCAGCGTCACCGTCTTCTTGTTGCGCCCCAGCACCTTCCACCACAGGCCGATGCCGTCCTTGGCCGGACCGTGGCCACGCGCCGGGTCGGGCTTGGCGGGATGCTCCACCTTGACCACGTCGGCGCCGAAGTCGCCGAGGAACGCGGTGGCGAGCGGCCCGGCGAAGAGCGTGGCCAGCTCGACGACCCGTACCCCCTCCAGCGGGGCACTCATAGAGGTACCTCGGTGACGAAGATGTCGCCGTTGCCCAGCGCCTCGCCGCCGACCGGTGTGCCCGCCGTGCGGCCGGTGACCAGCAACCGGTCGCCGTCCAGCGTGGCGTAGACATTTTCCTCGCCGAACGGGTCGGCCGCGTCGTCGCGCGCGCTGCCGAACTGCGCCACCGAGACCTGCTTGCCGCGAGTGTTGAGGCGCAGCGCGAACCCGTCCGCACCGCCGGCCGGTACACCCAGGGCGCTGCTGGTGAACCCGACCACCGCCACGCCACCATCAGGCAGCGCGACGACCTCGGCGCCCACGTCGCCGCCGCGCCCAGCGGTGACCGTGCGCCACTTCTGGGCGCCGCCACCGCCGTAGGCGACGGTGACCGCGTCTCGCCCGGTCGCCTCGCTGGTGGTGAATCCGGTCGCTACGATCTGGCCACCTGAAGCGACGGCCACACCGCCGAGAAGGTCGTCGCCCGGCCCGCCCTCGCCGACCACCCACCGGGGCGTACCGTCCACATCGAACCTCGCCAGGAATCCGTCGGTGCCACCGACGTAAGGCATTCCCGGCAGCCCCGCCGAGGTCACCCCGGCCACGTAGACGCCGGTCCCGTCGGCGGCCACCGCGTACGCCTTGTCTTCGCCCGTACCACCGAGCTGGCGCGCCCAGCCGAGCACGCCGTCCGCCCCGATCCGGGCCACCACGACGTCCTTGTCACCCGCGCTGGTCCCGCCCGCGAACGCGCCGCTCGTGTACCCGCTGACGTAGGCGCCGCCATCCGGTGCGGCGGTCAGCCCGTAGAACCGGTCGGCCTTGGCGGCGTCTCCGACCTGGGTCAGCCACGCGCGCTCGCCCGACGCCGTGTACTTCGCCACGAAGGCGTCGTCGGCCGGGCTGCCCGGGTGCTCCCCGTCCAGGTCGCCCCGGGTGTACCCGGCGACGATGACGCCGCCGTCGGCCGCGGGCACCGCGCCGTACAGCCGGTCGTTGGCCGGCGTGCCGAACTGGCGGGTCCACTGTGAGGTCTCGACGACCGCGTCGAGGCCGGCGCCGGTCACCGTGTAGGCGAGCGTGCCGCCCGGCGTGACGCCACCGGCCCAGTCGGCGCCTCCCGTGCCCCGCAACGGTGCCGGGAGCCCTGCCGGCGGTGCCGCGCTGAGCGTGGCGCTCAGGTGGGTCAGGCCCGCCACGAACGCCGGCCGCCACACGTTCCAGTCGTGCCCGCCGTCGAGTACCCGGAACTCCGCGGCGACCCCGTCCGAGCGGCGTACCGCGTTGTAGAGCGTCGCGGCCTCGTAGTCCAGGTCGTGTTTGGCGTCGGCCGGATCGGGGTTGGCCCACTCGTCGTCGCCGACCGCGATGAACATCCGGGTTGGTGTGTCAGCGTCCAGCCCGGGCAGCAGCGCCGGGTAGTTGAGCCGCTCGTAGACCTCGTCGACGAACGCCCGGTCGCCGCTGCCGAACCCACCGAACTCGCGCGCCGACGAGTCTGCCGGGGGCAGCGGGGCGTAGACCGCCGGGCTCAGCACGAGCGCGTTGCCGAAGACGTCCTGGTGCGCCAGCGCGTACCGCAGCGCGCCGTAGCCGCCCATCGAGTACCCGCCGACGAGGCGGGCGCCTCGGTGTGCCGCCGTGCGGTACGTGGCGTCCACATGCGACACGAGGTCCCGGGTAAGCGCGGTCTCCACCGCCTTGCCGTCCTGATACGCGGAGTCGACGTACCAGGAGCCACGCTCGTTCCAGGGTGCGTCGGGCAGTACGGCGACGACAGGCGGAACGGTGCCGTCGGCGATCAGCGCGTCGAGGTCGGCCTTGATCCTGGTCCACGCCTGCATGGTGTCGCCGCGCCCGTGCAGCAGGTACAGCACCGGGTACCGGACGGCGGCGTTGCGCTTCCACGCGTACCCGTAGGGCAGGTAGACGGTGTAGTCGACCGCCCCGCCGAGCGCCCCCGACTGGACGGACGCGGTCGCGAGCGTGCCCACCTTGGCACCCTCCGCCCGCGCGGCGCCGCCCGCCGCCACCAGGACCAGGGTCACGAGAACGGCCAGTCTCTTCATACGGGAGCCTCCAGGTCCACGGCGCAGCGAAAGCCGATCGAGGGCGAGCGGGTGAGGCCGGCACCCATCAGCAGCAACTTGACGGACGCCTCGGGTGGTTGCGGGCCGCCGTCGAAGTACCAGTCGGAGCCCTCGGCGCGGTGGTCGGTGCCACCCTTGAGCACGCAGAACCGGGTGCGACCATCGGTGTGCTCGCTCTCGGTGAGGTTCCAGACCCGGGGACCGGTCAGGTCGAGCAGGCCCGCCTCGGCGGCCACCTGCCACTCGTCTTCGGTGGGCAGCCGCAGCCCGGCCCATGCCGCGTACGCCCGCGCGTCCGCCAGTTCGACATGCGTCACCGGTGCCTCCGCGGGGCCCTCACCGGCGAGGAACCGCTCGGGGCGCGGCGGCCGGTATCCGGTGGCGCGCCGGAACTCGGCGTACGCGCCATGCGTCACCTCGCGCGCGGCGATGGCGAAGCGTCCCAGGTGGACGGTGCGGTGCAGGGTGCCCGTGTGGTGCAGGCGGGGCGGCAGCGGCTTCCACTCGTCGACGTAGGGCGCCTCCCCGTACAGCCCGGTCTCCCGCACCCGGTACCGGACGGTGAGCTCGTACCTCCCGCCTCCGACCGCGTTCATTCCCGCCGGCACCACATCCCGCGCCCTGGCGGCCCGCGTGATCCGCACCGCCGCCCGCGCTGGAAACCCATGATCAAGGCTTCCCTCAAGTCGTCCTAGCGACTTGAAGGACGGCCTGATCACGGGGGTGATCGCCGCGATGGCGCCCGCCGCCAGGGGGCCGCCTACCGCCACGCGGCCGTCGGGCAGCGGGGTGACGGTCAGCGACTCACCGCTCACGAGATCCGCGAAGGCGCCGGCCGGCTCGGTGATGAGCCACGGACCGTCGTGGTCGCCGCCACGGTTCACCACCGTCCACAGTGGCGTACCGTCGTGCACCCAACGTGAGGAGTACACCTGCCCGCCGGCGTGGTCGGCGAGCGGCGTCCAATCCTCGGACCGCAACCACGCCGCGTGGCTGCTCCACACCCGGCGCATGGCACGCAGCACCGCCCTGTCGCGCTCACTCCAGCCCACCCAGACGCCGAAGACGTTTTCCCACACGAGCACGCCCACGCCGTTGAGCCAGGCCGAGTGCAATTCGTCGAGGTGGCTGCGGTGCCAGCGCCGGGTGTGGTGGAGCATGTGGCGCCGCTCGAACCACTTGGCGCGCAGCACGCCCGGCACCGCCGAGTCGGCGAACCACTGCGCCCATGACATCGCGTGGTCTTCGATCCGCGCCAGCGGCACCCGAGACTCCCCTTCGAGCACCACGCTCGGCGGCAGCGCGGCCCGCAGCTTGCCGGCGCCCTCCTTGAGCGTGTCGAGGAAGACGCCGTCGGCGCCCAGCCACGACACGATGCCGGCGACCGCTTCCTCGTCCGTGACCGGCTCCCGCCGGGTGCCGGTGTCCCACGGGTTGTAGTCGACGAAGACCCGCACTCCCCGTGCCTGGAACGCCCGCACGACGCGCGGCAGCTCGGGCACGTCGCGGTAGAAGTCGAACTGGTTGCGCTCGTCCAACCCGATGACCGGGTACGCGTGCCACAGCACCACGCCGTCATAGCCGCCGAAGTCACGCTCGGCCGCGTCCAGGAACGCGTCCACAGTGAACTCGCCACGCTCGTGGTCGTACAGCGCCTCGTCCCACAGCCAAGCCAGGCAGACGCTGAAGCAGTCCCGCCGGATGCCGTCGTAGTGTGACCCGTCGTAGGCCAGCCGGCGCCGCGCGTCCGCCCGCCACTCCCCGAGGCGGCTCCGCCACGCCGGCCACAACGCCGGGTCGGGCGGCGCCGCGAAGATCTTCGCCTCGTCCAGCAGGGCGAGGTCCGCACCCGTGTCGAGCGGCACCTCGGTCGGCAGGTCGATCGGCCTGGGTACGTACGGGTTCACCGCAGCACCAGCTCGTCGATCTCGGCGCGGGTCGGAAGCGAGCTCGACGCGCCGAACCGCTGCGCGCAGGCCGCGCCGGCGGCGCACGCCCAGGCCAGCGCCTCGTCGACCGGCCGCCCCTCGGCCCAGGCGACCGCGAGCGCGCCCGTGAACGCGTCACCCGCCGCCGTGGTGTCGACCGCCGTCACGCGCGGCGCGTCGACGTGCAGGCGCGTGCCATCCCGGTCGGCGTACGCGACGCCCCGGGAGCCGAGCGTCATCACCACACGCGGTACCAGGTCGAGCAGGTCATGCGGCGACGCCGGCCGCCCGGCGAGCACCTCGGCCTCGCCCTGGTTGACCACGAGCACGTCGAGCACCTGGAGCAGCTCGACCGGCAGCGGGCGGGCCGGTGCGGCGTTGAGCATCACCGTGGTGCCGACCGCGTGCGCCGCGGCGGCGGCCTGGATCACCGTGCCGACCGGGATCTCCAGCTGGCACAGGAGCACGCTCGCCGCGCCGATCGCGGTGCGGTCGGCCTTGTCCAGGGTGGTCAGTGTCGCGTTGGCGCCGGGCGCCACCACGATGAGATTCTCCGCCGCCTGGTCGACAGCGATCAGCGCTACCCCGGACGGCCCGGGCACCGTGCGCAGCCGGCTCACGTCGACATCCGACGCCACCAAGTTGTCGCGCAGCGCCGTCGCGAACCCGTCGTCGCCGACCGCACCGATGAACGAGCACCGGCCACCCGCGCGCGCGACGGCAACCGCCTGGTTGGCGCCCTTCCCGCCGGGCACCGTGGTGAAAGCGTCACCCAGCACCGTCTCGCCGGGGCCGGGCAGCGTGGGCGCGGTGACCACGAGATCCATGTTGGCGCTGCCCACCACCACGACACACGGCATCATGCGCAGACCTCCATCGTGCGCCGGGTCAGCTCGTCGAACGTCACACCGTCGAAGCCTCCGATGCTGCTGGAGAGCCTGCCACGCAAGGGAGCGGTCCACTCCGGACGGATGCCGCCCGCTCCGGTCAGGGCGCCCAGTACCCCGCCGACCGTGGCGCCATTGGAGTCGGTGTCCCAACCGCCGCTGACGGCCGCGCAGATTCCCCGGTCGAAGTCCCCGCCGCTGAACGCGAGGGCCGCGGCCACGAGGGCCGCGTTGTTGCGCACGTGTACCCAATGCAGGTGCCCATGGCGCTTCTCCAGCGCGTCGACGACGGAGTCCCAATCAGCGTTCGCGCCGAGCGCACGCGCCTCGCGTACCGCGCTGGCAAAGGAGCCCGGCGGCAGCACCGACTCACCGGCGTCCAGCACGTCGTCCACCGTGGACGCCACCACGGCGGTCGACGCCATCGCCGCCACCCACATCGCACCCGAGACGCCGTCGCGGACGTGGCTGACGACCGCGTCCCGGTACGCCAGAGCGGCGGCCACATCGGGCCGGCCCGGCGACGCCCAGCCGTACACATCGGTGCGGATCTGGGCCCCGATCCACTCCCGGAACGGGTTGTGCCGGCGCGCGGTCTGCGGCGGTGTCAAGCCGAGCA
The DNA here is from genome assembly GCF_026130045.1 of Micromonospora sp. CPCC 205371. Taxonomy (GTDB): domain Bacteria; phylum Actinomycetota; class Actinomycetes; order Mycobacteriales; family Micromonosporaceae; genus Phytohabitans. The sequence continues at coordinate 6,267 of NZ_JAIBNX010000092.1, read as the reverse complement.
ACAGGTTCCGGTACGCCACCCGCTCGGCGGTGAACACCCGCCCTCCGGGGAGCCAGTCGAGCCACGCCTGTGCAACGTCAGCGCTCGTGAAGTCGCGGCCACGTGTCTCCAGTACCCGCAGCGCCAGCAGCGCGAAGTTCAGGTCGTCGTCTTCGGGGGTGCCGTCGATGTTTTCGGCGAGGCTGTCGACCGCGCTGCGGCGGTTCCACGGCCAGCGCGCGGCGACGTCGCCGGGCAGCCCCACGGCCGTGAAGTATCCGGACAGCGGCCACCGCCCGGTCGACTCCAGGATCTCGCGGATGCCCCGCCGCGGGATCTTCTCGACCGGCTTGCCGAGCACGCACCCGACCGCCCGCCCGAGCCACGCGCCGTGTACCCGATCAGCCCGCACAGAAGGGTTTGCGGAAGGACCCCCGACGATGTCACTCCCGATGACCGGGGGTCCTTCCGCGTAGCTGGACGGTGCGGGCAGCCGATCGCACTCGTCCAGCAGCTCAATTGCGAGGGCGCGAAGTTCGGGGCCGGCTGGTTCCCGTGACGCCCCACCCACCGGGGCGTCGAGCGAGCCACCGGCGGCGACCCATCGAGCCTCCACAGCTGACACGTCGCGGCCCTCGTCGCGACAGGCGGCCAGCTCGTGTGGCAGCAGATCCTCCGGCTGCACCCACGTGAGTCTCATCGCAGCCCCTCGTACCGCTCGGCCCGGCGAGCGAACCGGGCCTGGTCTGCCGCGTAAACCTCGGCGGCCACGTCGGCGAGTACGCGCCCCGGCTCGGCCAGGTCTGTGCGGGAGGCAGCCGTCACTGTGGACGCCCACTCGGCGGGAACCGCCTGCGTGCCCCCCAGCGCACCGGCGATCGCCCCCGCCATCGTGGCGGTCGAATCGGAGTCCCGGCCGTAGTTGACCGCACCCAGCACCGCGTCCCGGTAGCCTCCGCCCGCCACCACCAGCATGCCCAGCGCGACCGGCAGCTCCTCGATGGAGTGCAGCCGGCTGGGCCGCCGCGCCCCGAGCCCCGGGTTGCGGTAGTCCTCCCCAACCGTGTCGTACGGCGCCACCGCGGCGCGCAGAGGCGCGATGGCTTCACGCCAGTCCGTGTACCCGCCAGCGACCTGGACGACGGCGGCGATGGCCTCGCCGGTGCCGTCCCGGGCCACGTCCAGCGCCGCCTCCACGACCTCGGCCACTACGGCACCCGGCGCCATCGCGGCCGCGACCGCCGCGGCGAACACGGCGGCGGCCTCGCGACCGTAGCTGTGCTGGTGGGCGCCCCCCACCTCGATGGCCTCCGCGTAAGCGCCCGCCGGGTCACCGGCGTTCACGATCCCGACCGGCGCCATGTACATCGCCGCTCCGCAGTTGACGATGTTTCCCACGCCGGCCTCGCGTGGGTCGGCGTGCGCGTGGTGCAGCCGGGTCACGAGCCAGCGTTCGGCGGGCCGGGGGGGGGGGGGGGGCACCGCCCCGCGCTCCCCAGCGGGGGGGGGAAAACACGAGGCGGCCCGGGACACACC
>NZ_JAIBNX010000092.1:0-4742 GCF_026130045.1 Micromonospora sp. CPCC 205371 | reverse complement strand
GGCCCGGCGTGGGGGGGCGGGCGCGGGGTGCGGCGGGGGCACGAGCCGGCGTCCGGCGGCCGCGAGGCGGTGGAAGGCCCCCGCCTGGCGCTCCAGGTCGGGGATGTAAACCTCCCGCTCGATCAGGTCGGGCACGAGCAACTCGACGACGTCGTACGCGTCGAGGTGGTCGCGCTTCTTCGCGTAGGCCCGGACCAGTGCGTGGGTCATCAATGTGTCATCGGTGATGTGCCCGTCGCCCTTGTGGTACGGCGCGAGTGGGCGGTTGGTGGCCCAGTTCTCGTGGAACGGGGGCACGATGCCCTCGACCCAGCCGCCGTACCTGTTCCGGATCTCCTCGGGGAGCGCCGTCTCGGTGGCACCGCCGAGGGCGTCACCGACAGCGGCGCCCACGAGGCAGCCGACCGACTTGTCGAGCAGAAGGCGCATGGTTACCTCAGGACCTGCTTCCCACCATCGACCAGCTGAGTACCGAGCTGATCCAGCGTGATCTTGTTTGCGAAGTACTGCTGCAGAGCCGGCGTGGCGTACTTCGTCTTCCATTCCGGGTACCCGTCGACCGTCTGGAATGGAGCGATCGTCAGGTCACCGGCGCTCGCCACCGCGACATCCCAGCCCTGCTTGCCACCCGTCGAGGTGATCAGCTCCTCGCCGGCCTTCTTGCCGGTGGGCACGAGCCAGTCGCCCTGCGCGAGGCGGGCCATGTTCGCCGGGTTCAGGAAGTACTCGACGAACTGCATCGCCTGCTTCTTGCCCTTCGAGTCCTCCGAAATGGACAGCGTCTGCGGGTTGGCCGCCTGGTTGGCGCTCAGGCCCTTGATGGGGGGCAACGTCACCCACTCGAAGCCCGCCGGCGCCTGCTCGACCATCTGCTGCCGCAGGAAAACGCCGCCCGGCAGCATCGCGTACTTGCCAGCAAAGAAGCCCGGCAGTGGATCGGTGCCGCCCATGCCCACCGCGTCCGGGGAGGCCGACTTCGTCACGTAGATCATGTCGTGGATGCGCCGCGGAATCTCCTTCTCGGCGTCGCCCACCTTCACCTCGGTCTTGCTGCCGTCGGTGTAGAAGAACTTGCCGTCGAAGTTGAGCGACAGGTTCATCACGCGGTTCGTCGGCGACTTCAGCGCCCACGCAACGCCGTACGTGCCGCTCTTGGTGAGCTTCTGCGCGTTGGCCTGGAACTCGTCCCAGGTCCACGACTGGCCGGCCGCCGGCACCGTGATGCCCGCAGCGTCGAGGAGCTTCTTGTTGGCCAATACCACCTGCGACTCCAGCAGGAACGGCACGCCCGCGACCTTGCCGTCGAACGTGACGGTCTTCCAGATGCCGTCGCTGATCTCGCCCTTCAGGTCGCTGGACACCAGGCTGGACAGGTCGGCCAGGTACCCCTGCTTGGCGAACTCACCGATTGCCGCACTCTCGTACTGGAAGATGTCCGGCGCGTCTCCGCCCTCGAACGAGGTCAGCAGCTGGTCGTGCACCGAGTTCCAGTCGCCCTGCACGTACTCGACCTGGATGTCGGGATGCTCGGCGTTCCACTTGTCGACGAGTTCCCGGTTCGCGGTCAGCGACTCCTTCTGCCAGGCGAGGCTGAGGAACCGCAGCTTCACCGGACCTTCGGAGGAAGACGAATCGTCGTCGTCGCCACTGCCGCACCCGGACAGTCCTATGAGGAGCGCCGCTGAGACGGCGACCAGTTTGCGAAGCATGGGGCCTCCTTTAACCCTTGACAGCACCCGCGAGTGACCCGGAGGTCAGCCGGCGTTGCAGGAATGCGAAGAAGATCAGGCTCGGGATCGTCGCCAGCAGGGAACCGGCGGCGAGGGGTCCGAGCCTTGCGATGCCTTCGACACCCACGAACCGCGCCAGCGTCACCGGCAGGGTCGCGAGGTCGGGGCTCTTGAGCAGTACCAGCGCGAAGAAGAACTCGTTCCAGGCGGAGATGAACGCGAACAGCGAGGTGGCCACCACGCCGGGCGCGAGCAGCGGGGCGACCACCCGGCGCAAGACCTGCAACCGGGTGGCGCCGTCGACGGCGGCGGCCTCCTCCAGCTCGCGCGGGATGTTGCGGACGAAGCCCTGCAGCATCCACAGCGCGAACGGAAGCGCCCACACGACGTAGACCAGGATCAGGCCGGCATGGGTGTTGACCAGGTCGACCTGCCGGAGGATGAGAAACAGCGGAATCACCAGAAGCACGAACGGGAACAGCTGGGAGAGCAGTACCCAGCCCAGCGCCGCCGTGCCCAGCTTGGTCTTGAAGCGCGCGAGGGCGTACGCGGCCGGCAGCGCGACGAGCACCGTCAGCACCGCCGAGGAAAGCGACACCTGCAGGCTGTTGAGCGCCGCCCGCCCCAGCTCCTGCTCGGTGAACGCCGCCACATAGTTGTCGAGCGTCGGGTTGTGCGGGATCAGGGTGGGGTGGATCTCCACCATCTCGCGCGGCGGCTTGAAGCTCGTCGACAGCATCCACACGAGCGGAAAGCCCAGAAAGACCATGTAAACCGCGAGCGCTCCATATTGGAGCGTCCGCGCTAGCCTGCTCGCCCTCATGCGTTCGCCTCCCGGAGACGTCGGCGCAGATACACGGCCAACAGCGCCACGATGATCACGACCATCACGTTGCCGAGCGCGGCCGCGTACCCGTAGTTGCCGTACCGGAACGCCTCCTCGTAAGCGAAGAGCATCGGCAGCATCGTGCGGCCGCCCGGCCCGCCCGCCGTCAGCACGTACACCAGGCCGAACGAGTTGAAGTTCCAGATGAAGTCGAGCGTGGTGATCGCCACGATCACCGGCATCAGGGACGGCACGGTGACGCTGCGGAAGCGCTGCCACGCCGTCGCGCCGTCCACCGCCGCTGCCTCGTGCAGCTCGCGCGGCACCCCGGAGAGCCCCGCCAGCAGCACGATCGTGGTCTGCGGCATGCCCGACCAGACGCCCACCATGATTACCGCGGGGAGGGCGGTGCTGAAGTCGCCGAGCCAGTTGTGCTGGAGCCCTTCGGCGCCGCCGCGGTACAGCACCTCGTTGAGCAGGCCAGCGTCCGGGTGGTAGACCAGCCGCCACATGATGCCGACGATCACCGGCGGCATCGCCCACGGCACCAGCGCCATCACCCGCGCGAACCCCCGAAACTTCAGCGGCTGGCTCAGCAACAGCGCCAGCCCGAACGCCAGCACGAACTGCAGGATCGTCACCGCGAACGTCCACACCAGCCCGATCCGGAACGCGCTCCAGAACAGGTCGTCGTTCATAAGCTCGCGGTAGTTCTCGACCCCCGTGAAGTTGGTGTCGACGTTGCGGCCCGCGCGGGCGTCGGTGAAGCCCAGATAGATGCCGCGCACCAGCGGAATCACCGACAGCACCACGACCGGCAGCAACGCGGGCAGGAGCAGCAGGTAGATCGTCGTGCGATCGGATCGCGCTTTGGTCTTGTAGTCGGGCTTCCGGGCCACCGGCGCCTCGGTGAGCGTCGTCATGCGACACCGCCGCTCGACGCACGGATCACCAGGCTCGGCGGGACCTGCTCGCGCCGGGGCGGCAGGTCGGCGTCTCCGATCCGGTCCAGCAACAGCCGAGCGGCCAGCCGGCCACGGATCTCGGAGCCCAGCGACACGCTGGAGATCTGCGGGTACGACATCTGGGCCAGCTCGGTGTCGTCCATGCCGACCAGGGCGACGTCCTCCGGTACCCGATGGCCGGACACCAGCAGCGCGTGCAGCGCGCCGACCGCGATTAGGTCGTTGGCGCAGACGATCGCGTCTGGACGGGCGCGGGCCAGCAGCCGCTCCGCGGCCGCGCGGCCCGCCGCATACTGGAAGTCACCCACCTCGATCATGTCGGCGCTCATCCCGTGGCGCGCCATCGCCGCGCGGAAGCCGGCGTCGCGGGCGACGCCCGGCACCGTGTCCAACGGACCATTGAGAAAGGCGATCCTGGTACGCCCGGCGGCAGCCAGGTGATCGACGGCGAGCGCGGCACCGGTACGCGAGTCGGTGCGGACGTTGTCCACCGGTACCTCGTCCGGCAGCTGGCCGATCACGACCACCGGCACCGGACTGGCCGTCATGGCCTCGATGTGCGAGTCCGTGACCCGGATCGGAGAAATGATCATGCCATCGACGTAACGGTGAGCGAGGCGCCGCAGTAACGCGGTCTCGCTGGCCACCTGGCCGCTGGTCGCGTGCACCAGCAACTGCCGCCCCGACTCGGCGACCACCGCCTCGATGGCGCGCATCATGGCGACATAGACCGGGTTGCCGATGTCCTCGACCGCGAACGCGATCAGACCCGTGCGCTGCGACTGGAGCGACCGGGCGATCGCATTGGGCACGTACCCAACCGCGGCAGCCGCCTCACGCACCCGGCGTACCGTCTCCGCACTCCCGCCAACCCCGTTGAGCACCCGGGATGCGGAGGCGATCGACACCCCGGCCCGAGCCGCCACGGTATGCACCGTAGGCCGCCCGTCCGCCGCGTCGTGTAAACGTTTACGCCCCACGCGCCTGACCTCCGCAGCTCCTTGTGTAAACGTTTCCGGAAGTCTGCGCCCCTGCCGCCCCCCGGTCAACCCTTTGTTACAACTTCGTTTCCCCCGCCGTCTCCCCCGCCGACCCGCACGCCGCACGGCGCCACGCCGCACAGCCCCCGTTACCCCCGCACGCCGCCACGCCGCAGGGCGCCACGCCGCAGGGCGCCACGCCGCAGGGCGCCACGCCGCAGGGCGCCACGCCGCAGGGCGC
>NZ_JAIBNX010000091.1:9300-33136 GCF_026130045.1 Micromonospora sp. CPCC 205371 | reverse complement strand
CCGCCCCCGGACGCGCGCGGCCGCCGCGTCCGGCGCGCCTAGCGCGGCCCGAACGGGCCGTGCGGCAGGACCGGCACGCCAGGGGTGGCGCGGCCGAAACGCGCCGACGCCTGCGGATCGTAGCGAGTTGGTGCCCCCATGGGGGCACCAACTCGCCACAGACGCCGTCGGGTCGTCAGGAGAAGGTGACGTTGACGAAGCGGCCGCGGTAGATGGTCACGTCCTCGTACAGGTCGTCGCCGTTCAGGCTGTTGACGTTGTACGAGATGACCACCTTGTTGTTGGTGCTCAGCTCGGGATGGGCGTGCGGGTTGTAGGTGTACACGTTGGCGTTCTCGTACGTGCCCAGCAGGCCCGTCTCCGGGGTGGTGTAGAGCAGCGTCTTGTCGGTGAACGGGCCGGTCGGGCTGTTGCCGACGTAGCCGACGATCTTCGCGCTGAACAGTTCGGTGGTGTCCTGCGTGACCAGCAGGTACTTGCCGCGCCAGGGCGTGACGCTGTGCTCGTTGCTGACGCCATCCATCACGCGAACCGAGTCGGATTCCGCTGTGGACCAGCCGTCGCCGGTCCAGTACTCCCACTGGGCGCGCAGGTTGCGGCCGGGCGCGCGGGCCACGTGCAGGTACTTGCTGGCGCCCAGGTCCTCGACGCCGTACACGTAGATGTAGTTGCCGATGATCTGGAGCCAGGCCGCCCAGGTCACCTCGGTCGACGACGGGAGGGGTGTGAAGCTGATCGGCTGGGTGAGGTTGGCGGTGGGGATGCGGGCGAGGTACGTGCCCATCCACGCGAAGTCCCACTGTCCAGGGCCGGTCTTGCCGAACTCGACCACGGTCTGGTTGAGCACGCCACCGATGTTGATGCCCGCGCCGAGCCAGCACCAGTTGTCGGGGTTGGACGGCTTGAGCAGCGTGTCAGGAGCGGATGCGGTGCCACCGTGGACGGTGGTGAGGCTGCTGCCGTTCTGCACGATGAAGGAGTTGCGCAGGAACGGGGTGTCTAGGGGGCGGCCGAGGTTGGAGTCGACGGGACCGAGAAACGTGTCCGAGTAGATCCAGAGCCGCTTGCCGCCGGGTATTGCCGTGGAGTACGTGCTGTCCGCGCCGGTCCAGCCGACGCCGCTGTTGCCGTACGTGTTGAAGAGGTTGTTGAGCGCGGTGTTGGGGCTGGCCGATGCGACCGGGAGGGCTGCGGAGGCGGGTCGGGCGCCGGCGAACGTGAGGGCCGCGGCGCCGGCTACGCCACCGAGGAGGGTGCGTCTTTGCATGACTCTCCTTTTCTTGGGCGGGGATGGTTCTAGTGCGGGGGTGGTAGAGCGGCCGGGTTGACGGCGAGGAGGCCACCGTCGACCCGATATTCGGCCCCGGTCACGAACGACGCGCGGTCGCTGGCGAGGAACGCCACCACTTCGGCGACCTCGGCGGCGCGCGCGACCCGGCCGAGCGGGTGGCTGCGCCCCCAGCCGGCGACCGTATCGTCCACGGTGGAATCACCGCGGAAGAGGTCGGCGGCCCAGCGCAGCATGGGTGTGTCGACAGATCCGGGACAGACGGCGTTGACGCGGATGCGGTCGGCGGCGTGGTCGAGCGCCATCGAGCGGACCAGCGCGTTGATGCCGGCCTTGCTGGCGGCGTACGCGGCCACGCCCTGCTGCGACACGAACGCCTGGACGGACGAAACGGCGACGATCGCGCCACCGCCTCGGGCCCGCAGGTGCGGGACGGCGGCACGGCAGGCCAGGAAGACGCCGGTGAGGTTGACGTCGATCACCTCGCGCCACAACGCGTCGGTGGTGCTTTCGACGGTGCCGTACCGCTGGATGCCGGCGCTGGTGACGAGGATGTCGAGTCCGCCGAAGCGTCCGACGGCGGTGGCGACGAGCCGCTCCATGTCAGCGGGCACGGTGACATCCGCCCGCACGCCCACGACCGTCTCGGTGGCCGGTGGCGGATCATCAAGTCCACAGTAGACAACCGCCGTGCCGTCGGCGGCTAGCCGCTCGACGACGGCGGCTCCGATCCCTTGGGAACCACCGGTAACGACCGCGACCTTCATATGACCTCCACGGACCAGTCGGTGGAGCGTGACGAGAACGGGCCGAGCGTGATGGCCGAGCCGTTGGCGACGGCATCGGGCAGGCCGTTGGTCGGGTAGCTGGAGAATGGTTCGAGGCCGGCCACGTACGCACGGCCCCACCACGGGTGGCCGGTCGTGTCGCCGAACTCGTGCCACAGCCACAGGTATGGCAGCGTGGCGGCGTCCCACTCGACGCGTACCCCGGCGTCGCCGTCGGGCCGCCGCAGTTCGTACCAGCCCTCCGTGAACCCGGTCAGGTAGCAGACGTCGCTCGGCGCGCCCGGCTCGGGAATCACCGACAGGTCGACGGTGCCGCCATCCGGCGTCGGGACGACCGGCCACGGGTACGGGCCACCCTCGGCGACCGCCCGGCGCGGCGGGTTCAGGTTGACCTCGTGCGGCTGGACGGTCACGCCGGGCGGCAGCGTGATCCGGCATCCGGGCCGCAGGAACGGCGCTCCGTATGCCAAGTGCTGCCCCCACATCGCGTGCGTCTCGACGGGCGCCTCGCTGGTCACTGTCGACGACACCGACAGGCGCGCCTCGCCGGAGGCCAGGCTGAGCACCTTGGACACTCGGAACGGGGTGCGTCGGGTGCGCACGGTGAGGCGGACCGCGACACGCGCGGGGTCGTCCTCGACGACCTCGCACTCCCACGGCAGCGCGACCGCCTCATCGTGCTGGTCCAGCACCGCGCCCCGGTACGTCGCCGGTGCGCCGCCACTCGGGAAGATCTCCTGCCAGCCACCCGGGTACGAGTCGAAGTAGTCGCCCTGTCCGGGCCAGGAGGTGCCCGGCGTCAGCCACACGAAGTCGAGGTCGCGCGGCTTGTGGTTGAACTCGATGATGTGCGCGCCGTGGAGCAGCACGGTGATGCGGAGCAGTTCGTTCTCCAGCACCACGGCGGGGACGCCGCGCAGGGCGGCGTGATGGATGCGAGCAGCGAAGTTTCTCATGACGGGTCCGCCCAGCGGTCGTTGGGAATCAACGGGTACCAGCCGGGGCGGGCGGGGTCGCGGTCGTACGGGTACCCGCCCAGTTCGCGGTAGAGCTCGGCGTATCGGGCCACCCGCTCGCGGTCGAGCCGCACGCCGAGTCCCGGCCCGTCCGGCACCGCGATCGTACCGTCCACATAGGGCATCTTCCCGCCAACGATGACGTCGTCGCGCAGGTGGTGATAGTGCGCGTCGGCGGCGTAGGTGAGGTTGGGCAGGACGGCGCCGAGGTGCAGCATCGTGGCGAGTTGGATGCCCAGCTCCCCCGACGAGTGCACGGCGACGCCGAGTTGGAACGTCTCGCACACCGCGGCCGCCTTGACGCACGGCCGGATGCCTCCCCAGAACGTGGTGTCGAGCAGGATCACGTCGACGGCGGGGTCGCGCACGTTCGTGGCGAGCTGCTCGAAGTTGACGACGACCGTGTTGGTGGCCAGCGGGATGCCGAGGTCGCGCAGCTGCCGCATCCCGTTGAGGCCCCAGGTCGGGTCCTCGAAGTACTCGTTGGGCAGGTCGCGGATGGCCTGGCCGAAGCGCCGCGCCTCGGCCACCGACATCGATCCGTTCGGGTCGTACCGGAACCGGTCGTCCGGCCAGACCGAAGCGAGCGCCCGGTAGCACTCCAGCTCGTACTCGGGCGGGAACACGCCACCCTTGAGCTTGTGAACGGTGAACCCGTGCGCCTCGCGCAGCTCCTTGGCGTGCGCGACGAGCTGGTCGGGCGTGCGGACCTCCCCGCGCCCCGCCTGGTCAGCGAGCCGGAAGAACAGGTACGACGCGAACGGCACCCGATCCCGCAGCTTTCCGCCGAGCAGGTCGTACACCGGCACGCCGAGGTGCAGCCCGATGAGGTCGAGGCAGGCGAACTCGACCGCGGCGAGCAGCTGCGTCCGGTTGTTGTAGAGGCTCGCGGTCGGGTTGGCGATGGCGAACCGCAGCGCCTCCAGCGCGAACGGGTCGTGCCCGACCAGGTACTCGCGCAGCCCTCGGATGGCGGCTTCGGCGCTCTCTCCGCCGCCGCCCAACTCGCCGAGGCCGATGAGACCGTTGTCGGCTTCCACCTCGACGATCGTGCGCACGAACCGTCCCCAGTGGGCGCCGTTAGAGTGCCGCAGCGGCGCCTCGAGCGGCACGGTGACGGTCGTGGCACGGATGTCGACGATCTTCATGAAAGAGTCCGGTCGATCGAGACGGCTACGAAGCCGCCGGCCGGCACCTCGACGTCGATGGCTCCATCCGATATGGACAGTGGTTCGAGCGAGCGTTCCAGGCTGGTGCCCAGCCACGCTCGCTCGGCACCGGGAAAGCGCAGGAAGGTGCGCACCGGCGCGTCCGATACCGACGCCAGATAGACCACCACGTCGTGGTCACGGCGCGACGGCCCGATCCCGGCGACCCGCACCAGTGGGTGGTCGACGGAGGCGATCCGCCCCTGCACGGGAGACGGCGCACCGGCACCGGTCAGCGGCACCGCGACGAACGCGTCGGTGAACCCGGCGGCGGTGGCCGGACCGAGCACCCGCGGGTCGGCACCGGCTGCCGAGGCGACCGCGTACCGGAACGTGGTTTCACCCTGCTGCTGCGCGGGGAAGTTGGTGTCCCAGATGTTGTTCATCGCCCAGGAGTAGACGGTGCCCGGCTCGGCCGGTGACGGGTCGAGCGTTGGCGGGAACGGCGCGTACGGCAGGAAGATGTCACCGAACATGACCAGCGGCGCCTGCAAGGTCGCCCACGCGGCGGTCACCTCGCCGTCGTCGAACGCGACCCAGTGCCGCACCGGCGTCATGTGGCTCGCGGCACCCGGCACGATCGGGGCGTCGCCTCCGCCTACGCCGCCGGTCAGCTCCCACGCGACCGGCGCCGGCATGGCGAACGGAAACGCGAAGAAGACGCTCTCCTTGGCTGGCGCGCCGTCCTTGTACAGCTTGTTGGTGATGTCGACGCGCGGCACGCCAGCGGTCAGCGTGATGGTCGTTCGCAACCATCGCACGCCCTCGCCGTCCAGCTCGATCTCCAGCGTCTCACCGACGGCCGAGCGGGTGGCCCGGATCAGCGAGGCCCGCCGCCCGATCGAGCGCCCCGCGAGGAGTGCCAGGTCGCCCTCGGGCGCCTCGATGTGCCCGGAGAGGTGGTTGACGTGCGGTGCGGTCGAATACCGCTCGTACACGTACTGGTTCATGCCGGCGTACGCGCCGCCGTTGACGAGCTCGCGGCCGGCGCGCTTGTCGAAGATGGACGCCAGCACCCCGTCGCGCGGGTCGACGCTGACCCGGTAGTACTCGTTTTCGATCTGCCACGAGTCGAGCGGCTCGACAGCGGAGGCTCCCGAGCCGGGCACGATATCGACCCGTGCGTGCCCAACCGCTGGAACCGCGATGACGAACCGCAGATGCCGCCCGGCCGGTCGAGTCGGCCACTCCTCGGGCCGCACGGCGGTCTCTTCGAAAGGCAGCACCGCGCCCGTCCGGGAGTCCACGATGGACACAGAGGCGTCGAGCGGTACGACGCTGGCCGGCAGGAAGGCCTCCACGAGATCCGTGCGGTCCGCCGGGCCGAGGTTGGTGACAAGGTACGACGCCAGCGCACCGGCCGCCGGGGCGAGGCGCGCGCCCAGCCGGTGCGCACCGGCGTGCCGCAGGTCGTCGGCCTCGTCAGCGGCCGAGTACGCCATCTCGCACTTGCGGGCCCACTGCAACCCGCCCGAGTCGAAGCCGTCCTCGTGGTCGTGCCACGGGTTCGCGGCTCCCCAGGTGTGTTCGTCGAAGAGGCCGAGCTTGTCGTAGACGGCATCGACGTCCCCAGAAAAGTCGGCACCCGCGAGCGTGTGGAGCGTCTCCGCGTGCCGCACCGCGTGCTGGGCCCGCCGGGCGTACCCGAGCGGCCGAGCCCCGGAGCCCAGGCCGTCGGCCCACCAGTCGGTCCAGTCGCCGCTGTGCTCGGGGACGCGGTCACCGAAGCGGGCCTCGGCGTCGACGAAGAAGTCGGTGTTCGTCGACATGCGCAGCTTCGGGTACGCGTACTTCTCGTTCCAGGCGCGAATCACGGACGGCGGCACGATGGACGGTCCGGCGTTGTCCGCGTTGCCGCCCTGCACCCGCAGGTGCAGCACGTCGTGCGGGTAGGGCTCCTTCTTAGTAAGGGTGTGCCCGCTCCACCCGAACGCCTCCCGGCCGTACGGCACCGGCTCGTTGGCGAGCAGCCACAGGTACCCCGGCAGGAACTCCTCCGCCGCTGAGAAGCTCTCCGCCAGCCCGACGACGTTGCCTTCCATGTACGCCATGCCGTGCGGCGTGTCCGTGAACCACACCAGCACCCGGTTACCGGCCGGCGAACGCCACCAGAACGGGCGGCCCAGCTCCTGCCCTCCGGTGAGGAACGGCACCGAGCGGCCGGCCCAGTTGTGCGCCGCCGACAGGTACCGCACACCGCTCGCGGCGAGCGCGTCGACGAACCCGACCACAGCGCCGGGCACGTCGGTGTGCATGGCGGACGTGACCGGGATGCCGTGCCGCTCGCGCAGGTCGTCGGTGAACCGCAGCAGCCGGTGCAGCTCCTCCACCGAGCACGCCTCGGTGTGTAGCTGGAACGGCATCGCGGTCACCTCGATGCGCCCGTCGCGTGCCAGCGCCAGGAACCGGTCGACGGCCGTCCTGTCGCGCGCGTCGAGCCACCTGCGCACCGGTAGCGCCGACTCGACGGTCCAGCGGAAGCGGGCGTCGTCGGGCCAGTCGTCGGTGGCGGCGGCCAGGTCGAGCGCGGAGTCCAGGTACTCCAGGTGGTTGCGAAGCACCACGCCCTGCCGGTCGGTGTACCCGATGTCGAGGTGCGAGTGGTGTACGACGTGGACGGTCCACTTGCGCTGCGGGTGCACGACGAGCGTGCCCGAGCCGACACCCTCGACCGACACCGTCACCGCACGCGGCGCGCTGACCTCCGGCAGCCACAGGTCGTCCCCGGCGACGCCGCTGTCGATGACGGCATCGCCGTCGCGCAGCTCGACAGCCGCCCCAGCTGGCGCGCCGGTGATCCGAACCACCTGCTCAAGCTGGTCGACGCCGCGGAACAACGGCAACGATGAAGCGCGCACGCCGCCATCCGTAGAGGTTCCAGCGAGGCGCAGCGTCGTACGCATGTCGTCGTAGCCAGGCGAGCCAAGGCTCGCGCGCAGCAGCCGACTGGTCATGGTGTCCTTTCGAGGTCAGAACTGGCCCAGGGCGAGACCCCGCGCGAAGATGCGCTGGGCGCCGAGGAAGACGAGCACGGTGGGCAGCGACATGACGAGGCCGGCCGCGAGCACCACCGGCACGGTGCTGCCGGCGTACGCGCTCGACAGCGACAGCAGTGCGGTCATCATCGGACGGACGGTCTCGCCCTGCGACAGGGTCAGGCCGAAGAGCAGTTCGTTCCAGACGAAGACGAACGACAGGATCAGCACCGCGCCCAGCGCTGGCACCGCGAGCGGCAGGTAGATCCGCCAGAAGATGCGCCAGATCGAGGCGCCGTCGACGCGAGCCGCCTCGTAGATGGAGTATGCGACGCCGGTGAAGAAGCTGCGGAGCACGAGCGCGGCGAGCGGGACGCAGACCGCGGTGTAGATGAGCACCATCCCGAGGCGGCGGTCGTACAGGTCCGCGCTGCTGTATCCAAGGAACAGCGGGATCAGCAACATCTGTGTCGGGAAGATGGTGCCGCCGAAGAGCAGGATGAACCACCAGAAGCCCGCCCGCAGCCGGAGCACGACGATGGCGTACGCCGCCATGGCGCCGAGCACGACGGCGATGGCGGGTGAGGCGACGCTGTAGAGCAGCGTGCTGCCGATACTCGGCCCGAGCCCGGCGGCATCCCACGCGAACCGCACGTTGTCGATGAAGCCGAAGTCGGGATCGGGTACCCAGATCTTCGACACGTCGAACTCGGTGCTCGGCCGGAAGGCGTTGACCAGCAACAGGTACACGGGAATCAGCCACACCGCGCCGAGCACGAGCAGCACCCCACGACGGATCATGACAGGTCCTCCCGCACCTTCACCTGACGGCGCAGATACGCCAGCGTGACCGCGCCGGTCGTGAGCGTCAGCACCATCGCGACCGCCGAGCCGTACCCGTACTCACCGGCGACGAACGCGTCCCGGTACATGGTCACGGCGAGGGTCTCGGAGTTGCGACCCGGGCCGCCCTGCGTCATCACCCACACGATGTCGAACGTCTTGAGGCTGGCCACCAGCGCGAGCCCGACGACCACTGTGGTCAGTGGCGCGAGCAGCGGCCAGATGACGTGCCGGAAGAGCTTCCATCCGGTGGCGCCGTCCAGGCGGGCCGCCTCCAGCGGCTCCTTCGGGATCGACTGGAGACCCACCAGGAAGAAGAGCGTGTTGACGCCGGTCTGCTGCCAGGTCCAGGCGACGATCATCGAGATCGTGTTCCAGGGCTGCTCCAGCAGGAATGACGTGTCCGCGCCCGGCAAACCCAGCGCGCCGAGGATGTCGTTGGCCGCGCCGCCGCTCTGCAGGATGAAGCCCCAGATGACGCCGAGCCCGGCGCCGGAGAGCGCGTACGGGAGCATGAACGGCAAGCGCAGCAGCGTGCCGCCGCGGATGCCGAAGCTGAGCAGCGCCACGAGCAGCCCAAGCGCCACCGGTACAAGCGTGGTGCCGACCACCCACATGAGAGTGTTGCGCACCGACGTGCCCATCGCCGGGTCCTCGAAGAACCGAGTGAAGTTGTCGATGCCGACCCACTGTGGAGACGTCAACCCGTCGTATTCGGTGAAGCTCAACACGACCGTGTACAGGAACGGCGCATAGAGCAGCAGCAGTACACCAAGGGCCCCGGGTGAGCCGAACCCGAGGGCGCCCCACGGGGCGCCGGGGTCGCTCTGCCCGGCCCGGCCCCCGGCGGCCGGAGCCGCCGGGGAACGGGTGGGAGTCGCCGTGGCGACCGACATCAGCGGCCCTTCCAGTATTCGTCGGCCGCCTTCTGGATGTTTTCGAGCTGTTTCATGTAGCTACCCGGGTCGACCATGAACGCCCCGAAGGCGTCGAGCGCGGCGGTCAACACCGGTGCGGGTGCCGCTTCGAAGTACCGGTTGGCGAGGCTGTACTCGCCGTCGCCGGCCGCCTTGGCGATGGCCGCGAGGCTCGGGTCGGGGATCGTCACCTTCGGGTTCGCCGAGACGTCACCGCGACTGTTGGCCCACTTCTCCTGAGCCGGCTGCTGCACCCACCACTTCATGTACTTGGTGCTGGACGCGGTGTCGGGCGCCTTCGCGAGTGAGCACAGTGGACCGCTCTCGAACGCCACCGTGTTCTTGCCGGAGCCGGGGGTGACAGTGGGGATGACGAACATTCCATAGTCCTGGCCCGGCTTCATGCCCTGCTGGGTCATGCTCGTGTTGAACCAGGTGCCGAAGATGCCCATCGCCGTCTTGCCGGTCTTCAGCTGGACGGCCGGGTCCTCCTTGCTGCCCGGGTCGGAGAAGTACCCACCGTCGATCATCTGCTTCCAGCGCTCCATCACCGCGACCACACCCGGGTCGGTGTACTTGGCCTCACCGGTGGCGAGCTTGTTGTACAGCTCGGGGTCGGTGCCGATGAGCAGCTGCTGGAACCACACGAAGCTGAACAGCACGGACGTGTGGTAGAAGGGCTTGATTCCCTTGCCCTTCAACGTGTCCGCCGAGGCCATCAGCTCGGCCCAGGTCGTCGGCGGCTTGACGCCGTTGTCGTCGAAGACCTTCTTGTTGTAGAACATCACCCAGTACGAGATGTTCAGCGGGACGCAGTACTGCTTGCCGTCGTACGTGTATGTGCTCTCCAACTCTTTGGAGAGGTCACCCGCCGCGACGGCTTCCTTCCACAGGTCGGTGGTCTCCGCGACCTGTCCGGACTCGACGATCTCTTCCAGCCGGCCGCCGGTGCTCCAGGTGAACAGGTCCGGCTTGTTGTTGGTGCGGAAGGATGCCTTGATGAACGCCGAGTAGGTCGGCTCGTCGGTGTACCCCACCGGCTTCATGCCGATGCCGATCTGCTCCTGGCTCAGCTTGCCAACGTCTTCGAAGTACGGGCCCCAGGCCCCTTTGTCGTTGTAAAGCTTCAGCTCGGTCTTGGTGCCACTACCGCTGTCCTTGTCGTCGCCGCCTCCGCAGGCGGTCAGGACCAGCGATGCGGCCGCGACCAGAGCGGTGAGTACGCGTGCCCGCACGAACATCACCTTTCTTTGCGTCAAAGTCGAGGGTGGAGTTTCAGGGGGTGGATCGGCGGCGCGCCACGGCGGCCGCCACGTCTTCCAGGTGTCGCCGCATCAGGTCGCGCGCCAGCTCCTCGGAGCCGGCTTCGATAGCGGCGAGGACGGCCCGGTGCTCGTCATGGTCGCGGGACCGGTCGTCGAAAATCAGCAGGATCTCCCGCTGCTCGCCGGCGTGCACCGACAGCAGCGAGTCGAGGACTTCGTGCAGGATGCGGTGGCCGCTGGCGGTGGCGACCGCACGATGGAAGGCCATGTTGGCCTCGTGGAGCCCCGCGTCGTTGCCGCCGGCGAGGTGCTCCTCCGCCGTGTCGAGCGCCCGCCGCAACGCCACCGTGGTGGCCGTGCCACCGCGCCGGGCAGCCAGCCCGGCGAGGTGCGGCTCGATGACGAGTCGGGCGTCGATCAGCTCGATGAGCTGGTCGACGTCCAGCGCGGGCAGGTTGGGGTTGGCGATCACGATCCGATGCAGCGCCGCATTCACGTACATGCCGGAGCCGTGCCGGATGTCGATCGCGCCGGTGGCCTGGAGCTGCCGCAGCGCCTCGCGGATCGTCGGGGTGGCCACAGCGAAGCGTTTGGCCAGGTCACGGGCTGCCGGCAGGCGATCGCCGGGCCCTAGCCCCTCGCTGCGGATCAGGTCGACGACGCGGTCGATGAGCGCGTCGGAGAGGCTCCGGCGCAGCACATCGTCGTCGGCGACCGTCACGCCCTGCCTCCTCGTATTTCGGGTCTGTTAAAAGTGAGCAAGAGATTAGATGACTTGTTCACCTGGTGTCTAGCCCTTCGCGCGATCAACCGCGAGAATGGGGCGTGTCCCAACCCATCGCCCGCCGCCGGCTGCTCGACGAGGTGACCGAGCGCATCCTGGCCCACATCCACGACGAGGGCCTGCGCCCGGGCGACCGCCTGCCCTCGAACCGCGCGCTCTCCGAGCGCTTCCTGGTCGCGACCCCGACGCTGCGCGAGGCCCTGCGCCGCTTGGAGGCCACCGGCGCCGTCGAGCTGCGGCACGGCTCCGGCGTGTACGTGCGCGCCGACCTCGCGCGCATGATCATGGTGAACCCGAACCGGCTGCGCCTCGACCGGGACGCGATCCTCGACCTGCTGGAGGCGCGCGAGCTGATCGAGCCGCACATCGCCGAGGCGGCCGCCCGCAACGCCACCGACGCCCAGCTCGACGAGCTAGCGGCCAGCCTCGACGCGGCCGGCGCCGCGCTTGTCGAAAGCAGTGCCTTGCGCAGTGCCGCCGCATTACATGAAGCAAACATGAACTTCCACCGCACCCTCGCCCGCCTCGCCGGCAACGGCGCACTGGCCCAGGTGCTCGACTCGCTGATCGAGCTGCACGACGAGGAGCAGCGGCACATCCTCGCGCTGTACGGCGACCGCGACCACGACCACCAGGCGCACCGGGCGATCCTCACCGCGGTGCGCGACCGCCACCCCCGCAAGGCCCGCCGGCTCATGACCGAGCACCTGCGGGACGTGCGCGAGGTCGTCACCCGGGCGCTGGGCCAGTGAGATGGGCTGGACCGAACGCCTGAACGCGCACCCGGGCCGCATCGTGCTCGGCGGCGCCGAGGTCGATGTGTACCACTGGGCCGAGATGGCAGACATGGTCGTCAACCCGCCGCACCGGCACACGTACTTCGAGGTGTGCTGGGTGGAGGGCGGGCACGGCGAGTTCGTCGTCGAGGGCGAGACGCACCCGATCGGGCCCGGGTCGCTGCTCTTCGCCCGGCCCGGCGTCCGGCACCAGATCATCAGCGCCGAACCGCCCGGCATCCGGCTCGCCTGGGTGGCGTTCCACCTGCGGGTGGCCGGTGACAGCGACCTGTTCGGCGCGTTCGCGCGCTCTGCCCGTGCACTCTCACACGACGCCAGCGAGCAGGTGGCAGCGCTGTGGACGGCTCTGCGAGCCACCGGCAACGGGCCACCGCTCCCCGGCCAAGACGTGGCCACCGCCGCCGTCGCGCAGGCGCTTGTGGTGGCGCTTGCCCAGGCCGGTGCCGAGGCGCTGCGCCCCGCGCCGGTCGAGCCGCCAGACGCCGGAGCGAGCACCGTCCAGCAGGCGCTGCGGTACGTGCAGGACAACCTCGACCGGCCGCTCGCCGTCGACGAGCTGGCGCGGCACGTGCACCTGTCGCGCCGCCACCTCACCCGGCTGTTCACCGAATACGTCGGGCGCTCCCCCGCCGCGTACGTCGAGCAGGCCCGGCTGGACCACGCCGCCGCGCTGCTGGTGCGCACCGACCTTCCGATCAAGCAGGTGGCGGGCGCCGTCGGCTACGCCGACGTCACGCAGTTCACCAGGGCATTCACGCGCCGGCTGGGCACTCCGCCGGGCCGCTTCCGGTCCGCTGCGAATCTTCATCCGGTACTGAGCGTGTCCTGAATCGTCAAGCAGGTGGCCGCCTGGCGCAATGACCTGGTACCCGTGGCGGCCACAGACTTTCGGCATGACCCCACTCAGCACACCTCAGGTCCACCAGTTCCAAACCGACGGGTACGTCCTGCATCGCCAACCGGTGCTACCGGCGCCCGAGTTCGCGCGCCTCAAGGCGATCTTCGAGGAGCACCTGGCCGGCGCGACCCGCGGCGACAGCGGCGAGCTGGACATGCCGCACCAGCGCGACCCGAGACTGCTCGACTTCCTGCTGGCCGACGAGCTGCTCGATCTGGTCGAGCCGGTGATCGGCCCGGACATCGGGCTGTTCGCCAGCGCGTTCCTCTCCAAGGAGCCGCGCAGCGGGCGCGCCACACCGTGGCACGAAGACTCGTTCTTCTGGGAGGACCGCTTCGACCGCATGAGCGGCATCGCGACGGTCTGGCTGGCGCTCGACCGGGTCGACCGGGAAAACGGCTGCATGCGCGTGCTGCCGGGCACCCACCTCGACCCGGGTGCCGAGTATGAGTTCGCCGACCTGGACGCCAACAGCTTCGACCGGGTCGTCAAGGGCGACGTCGACGAGAGCCGGGCGGTCTACTTCGAGCTGGACCCCAACCAGTGCTCGCTGCACGACGCGCGGATCATCCACGGTGCCGAGGCAAACCGCAGCGACCGCCGCCGCGCCGGATACACCATCCGCTACTTCAACCAGTCCCTGCGCTTCAACAAGGACCACCCGAAGAACGCCGGCCACCTGCTCTGGCACGCGCGCGGCCGCAATGTAGCCGGAAACCCGGTCCAGAACTAGAAAATCAAGACCAGGATCGAGTTTTGGGCTACCGCGACGCCCGTCGCGGGCCATGCCGCTGCTCCCGCGGCCTCACCCTCCGCGTCCACACCAACCCCGCGCATACGGCGCGCCGCACCCGCGTTCAACACGGGTGAAGACCGCAGTGGCTCTGCTCTGCTTCCGCAGAGGAAACACCTCAGCATCCGCGATCCGGATGCTGGACTGTAGTGACCGACCACGCGGCCGGAGTGGGTTTGGAAGCGCGGAGGGTGAGGCCGCGGGGCAGCGGTCTGGACCACGACGCACATCGCGGCAGCTCAAGTCAAGGGCGCGAACCAGGCGTCAAGGTCACAGCCCGAAAGTGTCGCCATGCGGATCGGGACAATCCGGGTCGGTGGCTGGGCGTCCTGCGGCGGCCGGCCGGCCGTAGTGGCCGGGCTCGACGCGGCGCCAGATCGCTTCGCTCATCAGCGTCGAACAGGACCTTCTGCAGGAACCAGGGGCAAATGCGCGCGGAAAGAAGCCCCACCCGCGTCCCTTCGCCTTTGCCCGGGGGCTGGGCGGCCTCCGCGCACGCCGGGGCGGACCGACGCAGCCGGGGCGGGCCGGGCGCCGCCCCGAGGGGCGGGGCGGCGCGCTCGGGGTGTTAGCGGGCCCAGGCTGGGCGGGCGCCAGAGGGTAGGAGGTCGCGGCGGGACGGGGTGTCGGTCGCGCGGGCGCCGTTGGTGGCCGCGAACGGCTGCGCCGCCGGGCAGCTCGTACCCGGCGCGGGCAGGGTCAGCGAGACGAGGTACGCGTCGACGGCGTTGTCGATGCACGGCGTGCGGGCGTAGGACCCGTGGCCCCAGCCCTCGTACGTCAACAGCGTCGCCGCCGCACCCAGCTGGTTGGCCGCGGCGACCGCCCAGTTGTATCCGGTCGCCGGGTCGTGCAGGTTGTTGATGAGCAGCAGCTTGTTGCCGGTGGCCGGCACGTTGAGCGGGTGCTGCGGGTTGTTCGCCTTGGCCGGCCAGCCGTGGCAGGCGACGGTGGCGTCCAGGCCCAGCGGCGAGAAGCGCATGTCCGGCGCGACCGCCCGCTGCTTGGCCATGAGCGTCGTGTACTGCTGGAAGCTCGACATCGGTACCGCCCAGTCTTCGCAGAAGACGGCGGCGAACGAGTTCTCGTACGCCTCGTCGATCGGCGCGTACACGCGCAGCGCCGCCCGCGCTTCGGCCGCCGTGGCCGACTGCGGCTGGCTGGACCCACCGTTCAGCCAGTTGATGATGTCGGCCAGGAAGAACCAGTCTGGACCGTAGAACGAGCCGTATGCGAAGCCGATCAGATCCAGCGTGGTGTAGTGCCACGTCGGGTCGTCCGGGTCGGTGAGCTCGCCGTTGTCGGCCTTGACGAGAAGGTTCCGCCAGACCGCGCTGATGTCCTGGCCGTACATGGGACAGGTCGGCTCGGCGTTGCAGCCCTTGACGAACTCGTCGAACGAGTCCTGCGCGGTGGCCGCCTGGGTCTCGAGGAAGGCGGTCGTGCCGAGGCTGTGGTCCATGTTGCTGTCGAGCGCGAGCGCCCGCACCTTGTGCGGGTACAGCTCGGCGTACTGCTGGCCCATCAGCGTGCCGTACGAGGTGCCGTAGTAGGTCAGCTTCTGGTCGCCGACCGCGCGCCGGATGGCTTCGATGTCACGGGCCACGCTGATCGTGTCGACGTGGTCGAACACCGGGCCGGTGCGCGCCCGGCAGTCGTTGCCGAGAGCCTGGTTGTAGGCGCCCCGGCGCTGGAACTCGCCGCGGGTCTCGATCAGCGGGCCAGGGAACTTGAACAGCAGGTCGGCGCCGCACACCACCGGGTTGCTGCGGGCCACGCCGCGCGGGTCGAAGCCGACGATGTCGAACTTGTTGCGCAGTTCTTCGCTGAAGTAGTAATAGCCCCATAGCGCGAAGTCGACGCCGGAGCCGCCGGGACCACCCGGGTTGATGACCAGCGAGCCGATGCGGTTTTCCGCGTCGAGAGCGGGCCGCTTCGCCACCGCGATCTTCATGGTCGGCCCGGATGGGTTGGACCAGTCGATGGGGACGGCCAGCGTGCCGCACTGGGCGGGTGGTTCGAAGGGCTCCGGATCTGGGGCGTCGGCACAGGGCCCCCAGGCGATCCGTGGGACGTTGGGGGGCGGCTTTGGTGCTGCCGCCGCGGCGCTTGGCGGCACGAGGACGGTGGTGACGAGAGCGAGAGCGATCAACTTCCCCGTTGTACGCATCCGCCCACGGTATGCCTCGAAGTCAATGCGGTGGGGCCCCGCGAAACGCGAGGCCCCACCTCTACTCAGGACCCGAGAAGGTGGTCCATGGACCGTTCGACGAGGTCGTCGCGAACGGCCGGTGCCAGGCCTTCCAGGCCGAATCCGGTGTACACGGTGTCGGGCGTGACGACGATGCCGCCCTCCTCGAACGCGGTCTGTGAACGCGTCCAATCGGAGGAGTTCGGATCGGATCCGGGCGCCGGACCGGCCACCGTCCAGCCGCCGAGGTCGGTCTCGAACGACGTCTCCGCCAGCGGCGAGCCACCGGAGAGGACTCGTACGTCGTCGAGGAAGACGCCCAGGCCCTGGGTCGCCCAGTCCGACACGTACGAAATGGACAGCTCGACCTGCTTGCCGGCGTACGCCGACAGGTCGACCGACCACTCTTGCCAGCCGCCGGACGCCCCGCTCGCCGCGTTCCACGTGCCGGTCGTACCGGTCGGCGAGCAGTCCGCGCCCTGGTAGTGGGCGAGGAACGGGTGCAGCTCCGACCAACCCGCAGCGCAGCTCTCGCCGGTCTCGGTGTGAGTGTGGCCGTTGGCGTCGGGCAACGTCGTCCAGTTGTCGGTGCCCACCTCGTGCGCCTCGACGAAGAGGAAGTCCCACTCCGCCTCGGTGTCGTACGAGGTCCAGAACCTCAGCTCCGCTGCGCTGACCCCAGTGAGGTCGACGGTGCGCATGAGCCGCTTGTACGACTGGTCCGCCTGTCCGCTGTAGACGTACCAATCACCGGTCAGCGGGTCGAACGGCGCCGCGCCCGGCCGCACCCAGTTCGCCGCGATCTCGCTGGTGAACTGCGGGAACTCCGCAGGGGGCAGGAAGCTCGACGTCGGCAGGAACGAGGCCGTGTGGTCCTGGTTCCCGGCCGAGCCGGTGGCGTTGAGATCGCCGGTCCAGCCGGCGAACTCCCCGGTGCCGCTGAGCGGGTAGGTGCCGCCCTCGTCCGTCGTGCCGGCACCGTCGACGTACGTGTGCGCGCCCAAGTAGTACTGCTGGAAGTCGTTCACCAGCGGAAGGCACGGGTACGTGTCCGGCGTCGTGCACTCCGGTGGCGCGTACGGGTTGTAGTCGTACGTGTTGAACGCCTGGGCGTACAGCGCGTACTTGCCGGAGACGAGCAGCTTGCCGCCCTCGTTCACGTAGTCGCGCACGGCCAGCTCGGTCTCCAGAGCGGACAGCGTCGTGGTGCCACCGACCTGTCCGGCAGACCGCATGATGATGTCGTCGCCGGTCTCCCAGACCACCGCCTTGTAGTGCGAGAGCACGCCGAGGTGGTGCGGCGCCTTGCGGGCCCGGCTGTCGAAGTCGTACACGTCGGACGTGTACCCCGCGGCCGTGAGCGCCGCGACGTACTCGTCGGCGTACTTCGCCGAGGTGACGCCCTGCGCCGGGCTGATGCCGGTCACGTCTTCCGCGGCCAACACGAGCACGTCGCCGCCGATGTCGGTGCTGACGGTGTACGTGAAGTGCCCGCTCGCCACCTGCCCGACCTTGGGCTTGCGGCCGGAGAACCAGACCTCGACCCGGTCTCCCGCCTTGGCCCCGGTAACCGTGCCGCGCAGCTCCGCGTAGTAGTCGTCGTGCGTGTCGCCGTACCGCTCGCCGCCCTGCCACTCCTTGACCCCGACGGTCCTGGGACGGCCGCCGTTGATCGTGTAGTGCATCTTGACGTCCTTGAGCGCCCGCCGGGCGATCGTGGCGACCGGCTGCTTGGTGCCGTACGAGACCTCGAACGGGTCGGTGACGAAGTCTGGCGTGGTGCGCCCCACGACGGACACCGGATCGTCGGGGTCGAGCGCGGACTGGCCGACCGCCAGCGCGAACGGGATGTTCTTGGCGAACTCGGCCTGGATCAGCTCTTCGTCGTCCGGGAAGATGAAGGAGCTGACGCAGTCTTCGGGCTCCCACTCGTCGTCGGGCACCGACGCCGACGCCACCTGGCAGGTCGACATCTCGGGCGTGAAGCCGAGCGTGCCGTACTTGACCGTCATGTGCGTGTCGGTGTCGCCGTTGGTGATGTACAGCTCGGCCGAGATGTCCGGGTCGTAGCCGGGCACCGCCGGGTTGGCGTCGTCGCCGGCCAGCGCCTTGTAGATCTCGTCGTCCGGACTGGGCGTGCTCTGCTGCCAGCCGATGCCGTAGAGAATCAGCTCGGCCGCCGAGTGGTAGTTGATGAAGAACTCGAACCCGACCCGCTTGAACAGGCGGTCGAGCACGCGGGTCTCCGGCTCGGACGCCGGCCCGGTGCCGCGGAACGTGTCGCTGGCCGGGTCGGTCGACGAGCCCTCGTTGTCGTAGCCCCACTTGTAGGGGAAGTTACGGTTCGGGTCGACACCGTCGAGCGTGGTGATCTGGCCGTCGCCGTCGTTGTCGCGCAGGTTCTTACGCCACAACCGGTTGCCCTCGGTGAACGTGTGGTCGTAACCGTCCGGGTTGGCGACCGGCAGGAACCACAGCTCAGTCTTGTCGACCAGCGCCGTGATCTGCGGGTCGGTCCCGTACCCGGCCAGCACGTGGTGCATGAGCCGCCGCACCATCTCCGGGGTGATCCACTCTCGGGCGTGCTGGGCACCGAGGTACATCGTGGCCGGCCGCTTGCCGTCTTCGATGTTGCGCGCGTTCTTGGTGACCTTGACCGCCAGGATCGGCTGCCCGTTGAGCGACTTGCCGACGTCTACCAGCTTGGCGATCTTGGGGTACCGCGCCGCGGTGGCCGTAACCTCGTCACGGATGCCGCCCGGCTCGCTGTACGAGCGGAACGAGTCCCAGCCGGCCTCCGCCTGCGCGCGGAGCACCTCCTGGGCATCCTTGCCGTTGATCTTCTTCGGCGCCAGCTTGATGCCCTTGGACGCCAGCCGCGCCGCCTGCCGCTCACTGAGCACGGCCTCTACAGTGGAATTGCCAGATTTATCCGTCGAAACCGCCAGGTCTTCGTGGTCGAGACCGGTCTCGCGCAGCTCCTCCAACTGCGGTGCGGTCACCGTGCCCACGAAGATTCCGAGCTCGTCTTGAACCGCGCCGGGTTGCGTCGGTCCTTGTGCCCGCACCGGATCGGCCAGTGCGAGCGCCCCTACCAGAGTGAGCACGCAGGCTGTTGCCAACCGTGCTTTCCTCATCGCGCCTCCTCTATGTTGAAGCAGGTCCACGCGTGAGCTTCCTGTCACTGCGGGTAGCTGTCAATCAACCCTTCGGTCCCTGCCAATGCCTGATCTTCTCCGGAGAAACGCGATTTGTGCGGGTGACACGCTGATCTACCGCGACACCCCATATGCACGTATGACGGTTTGCATCACCGCGACGCCGCCGGGCCCGACGGCGTGCACGCGGAGTGAGACGCTGTCCGGGCCGGCGGGGATCGCCGCCTTCCCTCCGATCACGGCAACCGCCCGCCACGTACGCCCCTCGTCGAAGGAGACCTCGGCACCGACGACCCGGCCACCGGACACGCTGAGGCCGACGCGATGCCTGCCCGACACGTACCCGCTGAGGTCGGCCGGGACGTCGTAGTCGACCCTGAGCAACGGCAACCTCTGTGCGGAGGCGGCCGTTGACGACCGGAAGCTCCACACCGTCTCGGTGCGGGTGGCCCACCGCCACTCCTCCGAGGCGCGGGCCGTGGTCAGGGCCAGCCGGTACGAGGCCGCTCCGGAAGGTACCGTGACGTCCTGCCAGGCGTCGGGCAGCGTCGCGACCAGAACGCCGTCGCGCCACAGCTTCGCCTCGACGGTGTCGTCGACAGTGGACGCTCCCCAGTGGTCCGCCGTGCCGAACTCCGCCACGCGCAGCGCCAGCGTGTCTCCGGTGCGCGTGGAGCCGACCGAAACCGGCCGCACCACCGGCGTGTACCACTCCTCGGTGGCCCGGCTGCCGGCCCGGAAGCGGCGCGGCTCGTCGGCCTGGCCGCCCTGCAACGGGTTCATCTCGTCCCATGTGTACTCATGGTGCACCCGGTGCTGCCACCACGAGTCGCCCGCCGACACCCACTCCTCGCGCTTCGTCGGCGTCGCCACGAACCGCTGCCGGTCGTTCCAGGAGTACTCCTGCCACGGCCGCCAGCCGAACCGCTGCTCCTTCGCCCAGCCGAAGCCGCCCATGTCCGCGTACTTCGCCGTGACGTGAGCCGTGTTCGCGGCGGTGACCCGGTGCACGATGCGCTCCGGCACCCGGCCACGCTCCACATGGAACACGTCATACAGGTACGGGCTGGAGACCGTCAGCGTCAGGTCCAGCGTGGCGCTTCCGGCCCGCGCGCGGGCGAGCAGCCGCTGGCCGTCGTCGTGCGCCACCACCATTGCCGGAATGGGAAGCCGCTCGCCGGTGGGGCGCCACACGGTCCAGGCCGAGAAGTCCGGCGGGCGCACGATTAGCGCCACCGCCGCGCCGGCTTGCGCCGCCGCGGCGATCTGCTCCTCTTCCGAGAGCGTGTCCGACGCCTCCAGCAACGCGGCGACGCCGTTGCTCGCGGTCAGCTTCAGCGGGTACCGCCGGGTGCCGTCGAACGCGGGCGACTGGTGCAGCAGGTTGATGTCGAGCGGCGCGGCGACCCCCGGCACCCGCGCCTTGACCATGGGCGCGACGAGCTGCCAGCGCGACGAGAACTCGAACTGTCCCGCGGACGGGCGCCGCGTGGGCGTGACATTGACCTGCCGCACGGTGCTGAAGTGCATGACGCCGTGGCTGACCGGCCGCCCATTTCCATGCACCCGGTGCACGTAGTAGCTCAGCACCGCCTGCTGCTCGGCCGGTCTCGGCGTCTCGATCCTGATGGGAGTACCGGTGCGCGCGTCCAGCAGCACCTCCAGGTCGCGGGTCACCCGCAACTCCGGGTCGGTGATGAGCGTCGCCTGCTCGTCCAGCGGTGCGCCGTCTTCGATGAGCGCGTGCAGCAGGTACGGGCCTTCGGCCACCTCGACGGTGAACGTGCCGCCCGTCGACAGCCAGCCCAGCGCGTCGAACCGGCTGTCCTCGCCGTGCAGCGCCACCACCGGTACCGATACCGGAGCGCCGGAGCGGTCGACCGCGCGGAACGTCACGGTGTGCCGCGGCCCGTCGAGGGTAGCGGCGACGGCGGTCCGGACGGTCACACCGCCGGGGCCGGTGGCGGTGACCCAGCCGGTGTGCCGGCCGCGCGTCGCCAGATCCGCGGTCACCGGCACCTGGACGCTCTGTCCACCGGGGACGGTGACGCTGGCCGGTGCCCGGAAACCGGCCGGCGCGCTGATGGAGAGTGTCACCGCGTCACCGGAGTCGTTGGTGTACGCCAGGTTCCGTGTCACCGGCTGGGCCGGATCGGTGTGCACTCCAAAGTCGAGTGTGCCGCCCGCGTACACCCGCTGTGTCACGGCGCGTGCGATGTCGACCCTGCCGCCGCCTTGCGCGAAGACGGAGAGGGCCGGGTTGGTGCGCGCGGTGCTGACGAGCGCGTTCTTGAGGCGCGGCGCCGTCCACTCCGGATTCGCCTGGGCGAGCAGCGCGGCGGCGCCCGCCACGTGCGGGGCGGCCATCGACGTGCCGGAGGCCGCGGTGTAGTTCGCGTCCACCGGCGTACCCATCGATGTGCCCGCGGCACGGGCGGCGACGATGCCGACGCCCGGTGCGGTGATCTCGGGCTTGATGGCGAGATCGCCGAGGCGCGGGCCCCGGCTGGAGAAGTCGGCGAGCCGCTCGTCGCGGTCGACGGCTCCGACGGTGAGCGCCTCGCTGGCGGCGCCCGGCGTGCCGACCGCCGAGTCGGCGCCGTCGTTGCCGGCCGAGACGACGAAGAGTGTGCCGCTGTCGCGCGAGAGGTCGTTGAGCGCCTGGCTGAGGGGGTCGGTGCCGTCGGTGGCGTCGTCGCCGAGGCTCATGTTGACGATTTCGGCGCCGGACGCGACCGCCCACTCCATACCGGCGATGACCCATGAGTCGTATCCCGACCCGCTGTGGCAGTGCCCCTTGCCGACCAGCAGGCCGCCCCCCGGTGCCACACCCTTGCGGGTGCCGCCGGCCCCCGCCCCCGTGCCGGCGACCGTCGCGGCAACATGCGTGCCGTGTCCAAAGTGGTCAATGGTGTCCGCGCTGTCGGTGAAGTTCTGGGCTGCCTCGATCTGGCCGGCGAGGTCCGGATGGGCGGGGTCCGCGCCGGTGTCGAGCACCGCCACGTCGATCCCGCTCCCGTCGTATCCGGCCTGCCACACCGCGGGTGCCCCGACCTGGGCGACGCTGCGGTCGAGCACCGGCCGTACCCGGCCGTCGAGCCAGATCCGGGCGGCCTGCCTGCGGGAGCCGGCGGACTGCCAGAACGCCGCCAGGTCGTCGCTGTCGACGCGGAGCGCCGTCGCGCCGATGCTGGGCAGTTCGCGCACGTCGCGGGCAGCGATCCGGAAGCCGCCCGCGCCCTGGACGATCAGCGGCAGGCTACCTGTGTGCCCGTCGGCGATCAGGTCCTCGACGTCGAAGAGGTCGGCGTCGAGGGTGCCCGCCGCGACCGCTGGGATGGCGTCGCTGGGCAGGATCCGCAGACCACCGTCGACTTCGAGGGTGTGAAACGTGATGCGCTCGCGGCCGGGCGCGGGCCGCACGCTCGCGGCGTACCGGCCGGGCGCCGCCTGGGCGATCTCGACCACGTCGCCGGTGACGAGCGTGACGCTGTGTGAATAGGTGTTTGGTTTGGCCGGGCCGCCAGGCGAGCCTTGTGCGGGCGTCCCCACGGCGGTGACCGTGAGGACGCCCGCGATGACCGCGGCCACCCCTCTGGTGAGCGGTGTCATGGCGGCATGCTCCTTCGTGAGGGCGACAAGATCGCAGTCTGCGGGTTTACGACACCGCGGGTCACTAGCCTGGGCGTGCGCAATAGAGACATGGCGCTAAGACGACAGGCCGGTAAGGTGTGGCTCCATGCTGGCCATACGGGCAGCCCGCCTCTTCGACGGCCAAACCGACACCCTCGATCCGGTGGTGCTGGTAGACGCCGGTCGCATCGTGGCGGTGACCGGCTCCGCTCCTGCTGGATCGGAGATCCAGGACCTGGGCTCCGCCACGCTGATGCCCGGCCTGGTCGACGCGCACACGCACCTCGCGCTCGACGCCAGCGACGACCCGGTCGCTCGCGTCGTCGCCGCGAGCGACGACGACCTGCTCGACCGCATGCGCGCCGCCGCGCGCACCGCCCTTGCCGCGGGCATCACCACCGTCCGTGACCTCGGCGACCGCGGATACCTGTCGCTGGTACTCCGCGACGAGCTGGCCCGCGACCCGATGGCCGGCCCGCAGGTGCTCGCCGCCGGCCCACCGATCACCACGACGGGCGGTCACTGCTGGTTTCTCGGCGGCGAGGCGGATGGTGTCGAGGGCATCCGGGCGGCGGTACGCGAGCGGGCCGAACGCGGGGTCGACGTAATCAAGATCATGGCTACCGGCGGCGAGCTGACCCCTGGCTCCCGCGCGGACACGGCGCAGTACGGGCCCAGCGAGCTGCGCGCCGCCGTCGACGAGGCGCACCGGCGCGGGCTGCCCGTCACCGCGCACGCCCACGCCGCGGGCACGATCATCGACGCGGTGGCGGCGGGAGTCGACATGATCGAGCACTGCTCGTACGCCACCCCGGACGTCGTCGACACCCTCCGCGCGGCGGGCACGGTGGTTTCGGTGACCGTCGGCGCCGATCCCGGCGTCCCGTACCCGCCACGGCTCGTCACGCTTCTCGTCGAGTACTTCCAGATGGTCGCCCGGCTCCGCGGGGCCGGTGTGCCCGTCGTGTGCGGCAGCGACGCCGGCATCCGGGAGGCCAAGCCGCACGGCGTCCTCCCATACGGGGTGGCCGCCCTGGTCGAGCGCTCCGGCTTCTCCCCCGCCGAAGCGCTGCGCGCCGCGACATCACTGGCCGCGGAGGCGTGCGGCGTCGGCACCCACAAGGGCCGCGTTGCCCCTGGCTACGACGCCGACCTCCTGGCCGTCGACGGCAACCCTTTGACCGACATAACGTCGCTGACCCGCGTCCGCGCCGTCTTCCGCGCCGGCACCCCGATTTCGTGATCAGGGCGTCCCTCAAGTCGTTAGGGGCGACTTGAGGGA
>NZ_JAIBNX010000091.1:0-9290 GCF_026130045.1 Micromonospora sp. CPCC 205371 | reverse complement strand
CAAGGACCGCTTTGGCCCCCGCCTTGGGGCGACTTGAGGGACGCCCTGATCACGGAGGCTCAGTAGCGTTGTTGGTGTTCGATCGCCCGTAGCAAGGCGCGGCTGACCTGGCCGAACTCCTGCTCGTCCCAGGTGGTGAAGAGCAGTGTCGGCCGGTGCTGGTACTCCGCCCAGAGCTGGAAGCTCGCCGGCCAGCGACGCCCGCAGAAGAGCACGCCGCCGGCGGCGGCCAGACCGGTGAGCAGTGCGAGGGCCAGCACCGCTGGCGACCGGAAGACGAAGGCCACCGGAGTGACCACCAGCAGCTCACCCAGCGCGACGACCATGGCGGCTCGGGTGGGCGGCGAGAGCGGGCCGCGACCCCGCTCGATGTGGTAAAGATCCGCGATCGGGAAGCGCGCGCCGTAGACGAGCAGACTCTGGTCGTCGACGATCACACCGCGCTGGTTGTAGAAGGTGACTCTGGCTGGCCTTGTGGGCCCGCTGAGGTGGCCGATGGTCATCGTGACCTCCTTCGCTACCCTCATGATGAGGTGCCAGGAGGCCGCGTGCAAGCTGGCTTTCTGCCAGGTGGCAGATGGTGCTATAGCTCGTCCATCGCGCGGTAGATGCGCTGCTCCGAGACCGGGTACGGGGTGCCCAGCGACTGGGCGAAGAAGTTGACCCGCAACTCCTCGATCATCCACCGGATCTGGTAGAGCTCCGGGCTCGCCGGCAGCTCCCGCCGCAGCTGCGCGTACTCCTCCTGGACGCGCTCGATCCGCCGAGTCTGCTCCAGGTCACGGCCCGGGTTCTGAGTCAGCCGCTCCAGCCGCCGCTCGATCGCGGTCAAGTAGCGCGGCAGGTCCGGCAGGCGCTGCCAGCCGGTCGCGGTGACGAAGCCCCGGTACACGAGACCGCCGAGCTGAGCGCGCATGTCGGTCAGCGACGGCATCAGGTCGAGCCTGTTGGTGCTCTTGAGTCGCTGCTCCACCGTGTACGCCGCCGCGAGCACCCGCCGCACCTTCTCGACGATGTCGACGAGCGCGTCGACGAACCCGGCGCGCACATGGTCACGCAGCACCCCGAACGCGGCCTCGTCCCACGCCGGACCGCCGTGCTCGGCGAGCAGCCGGTCGACGGCCGCGCCCGCGCAGTCGTCCAGCAGATCGACCACGCTGCGGTGCGGGTTGCGGCTGAGCGCCAGCTTCGCCTCGTTCGCCAGCCGGCCCTGCATCACCTTCGAGGGCACGGGCAGCCCGAGCAGCAGCAGGCGACGGGTGCCCTGCCACATCGCGTTACGCTGCTCCGCCTCGGTCTCGAACACCCGCACACCGGCCGTTTCGCCCTCGTCGACCAGCGCCGGATAGGCGGTCACCGTGTAGCCCGCCCGGTCCTGCCGGATGCTGCGGGGCAGCGTGCCGGCCTCCCACCCGCGCATGCCCCGCTTGGTCACGCCGGGAGCCGCCGCCGCGACCGTCTCGCGCACGGTCGGCTTCAGCTTCGCCTGCAACGCGACCAGATCCTTGCCCTCGCCGAGCGTGCCGCCCTCGTCGTCCAGCACCCGGAACGTCATCCGCAGATGATCGGGCACTTTGGACAGATCCCAGGCGTCGCGGGGCACCGGCACGCCGGTCAGCCGGCGCAGCTCGCGCTCAAGAGCGTCCAGCAGCGGGCCGTCACCCGCCGCCATCCGGTCCAGCGCCGCGCGGGCATAATCGGGTACTGGTACGTAGTTGCGCCGCGCCACCTTGGGCATCGAGCGGATCAGCGCGATCACCAGGTCTTCGCGGAGCCCCGGCACCTGCCAGTCGAACCCGGCCGGCGACAGCCGCGGCAGCAGCGGCAGTGGAATGTGGACGGTCACGCCATCGGCGTTCGTGCCGGGCTCGAACTGGTACGTCAGCTTCAGCGCGACGCCGTCCTGGCGCCACTCGTCGGGGTAGTCCGCCGCGTCGACCCGCCGCGAACCCTCGTTGATGAGCATCGCCTTTTCGAACGCCAGCAGGTCTGGCTGCGTGCGGCGGATCTGCTTCCACCAGCTGTCGAAGTGCCGGGCCGACACCACGTCCGGACCGATCCGCTGGTCGTAGAAGTCGAAGAGCGTCTCGTCGTCGACGAGGATGTCGCGCCGCCGCGCCCGGTGCTCCAGCTCCTCCACCTCGTCGAGCAACGCGCGGTTGTCGTGGAAGAACTGGTGGTGGGTCTCCCAGTCACCCTCCACCAGGGCGTGGCGGATGAACAGCTCACGCGACAGGCGCGGGTCGATCCGGCCGAAGTTCACCTTGCGCGAGGCGACCAGCGGCACGCCGTACAGCGTCACCTTCTCGTACGCCATCGCCGCGCCCTGCTTCTTCTCCCAGTGCGGCTCGCTGTAGCTGCGCTTGACGAGGTGGCCGGCGAGCTTCTCCACCCACTCCGGCTCCACCTTGGCCACGATGCGCGCCCAGAGCCGGGACGTCTCCACCAACTCGGCGGCCATCACCCACTGCGGCTGCTTCTTGAAGAGCGCCGAACCCGGGAAGATGCCGAACTTCGCGCCGCGTGCGCCCAGGTACTCGTGCTTCTGGCTGTTTTTGAGGCCGACGTGCGAGAGCAGGCCCGCGAGCAGCGACTGGTGGACGCGCTCCGCCTCCGCCGCCGGCGCCTTCGTTGGTTTCACGGCTTGACGCAGTTGCGAATACAGGTCTTGCCACTCGCGCACCCGCAGGTAGTTGAGAAACTCGGTGCGGCACATCTTGCGGAACTGGCTGCCAGACAGCGCCTTCTGCTGTTCCTGTATGTGTTTCCAGAGGTTGAGGTACGCGAGGAAGTCCGACTCCTTGTCGACGAACCGCGCGTGCAGCTGGTCGGCCGCCTGCTGCCGATCGGTGGGCCGCTCGCGAGGGTCCTGAATAGACAGCGCGGCGGCGATGACGAGCACCTCATGCACGCAGCCGTTGCGCTCGGCCTCCAGCACCATCCGCCCGAGCCGCGGGTCGATCGGCAGCTGCGCGAGCCGCCGTCCGAGCTTGGTGAGATTGGGGTCGAGCGCACCGAGCTCGTGCAGCAGGTCGACGCCGTCCTTGATGTTGCGCCGATCCGGCGGGTCGATGAACGGAAACGCCGCCACCTCGCCCAGGCGCAGCGCGGTCATCTGGAGGATCACGGAGGCGAGGTTGGTGCGTAGGATCTCCGGGTCGGTGAACTCTGGGCGCGACAGGAAATCGTCCTCGGAGTACAGCCGGACGCAGATGCCGTCGGAGGTGCGGCCGCAGCGACCCTTGCGCTGGTTGGCCGACGCCTGCGAGACCGGCTCGATCGGCAGCCGCTGCACCTTGAGCCGGTGGCTGTACCGCGAGATCCGCGCGGTGCCCGGGTCGATGACGTACTTGATGCCCGGCACGGTCAGCGAGGTCTCCGCGACGTTCGTGGCGAGCACGATCCGGCGGCCGGTGTGCGATTGGAAGACGCGGTGCTGCTCGGCGATGGACAGCCGGGCGTAGAGCGGCAGGACCTCGGTGTTGCGCAGGTTCTGCTTGTTGAGCGCGTCGGCCGTGTCGCGGATCTCCCGCTCGCCGCTGAGAAACACCAGGATGTCGCCCGGCCCCTCGGCGCACAGCTCGTCGACCGCGTCGAGAATCGCCTGGATCTGGTCGCCCTCTTCGTCTTCCTGTGGCCGATACCGGACCTCGACCGGGTACGTCCGGCCGGACACCTCGACGATGGGCGCGTTGTCGAAGTGGCGGGAGAACCGCTCGGGGTCGATCGTCGCCGACGTGATGATCAGCTTGAGGTCGGGGCGCTTGGGCAGGAGCCGCTTGACGTACCCGAGAATGAAGTCGACGTTGAGGCTCCGCTCGTGCGCCTCGTCGATGATGAGCGTGTCGTACCGCCGCAGCATCCGGTCATGCTGGATCTCGGCGAGCAGGATGCCGTCGGTCATCAGCTTGACGAGCGTGCCGTCGCTCACCTTGTCGGTGAACCTGACCTTGTATCCGACCGCGGTGCCGAGCGGCGTGTCCAGCTCCTCGGCGATCCGGTCCGCGACCGTTCGAGCCGCGATCCGGCGCGGCTGGGTATGACCGATGACCCCGTCGACGCCGCGGCCCAGCTCTAGGCAGATCTTGGGAAGCTGGGTCGTCTTACCCGAACCCGTCTCTCCCGCGACAATGACGACCTGGTGGTCGCGGATCGCGGCGAGGATCTCGTCCTTCTTCTGGCTGACCGGCAGCGCCTCGGGGTACGTGATCTTGGGCACGCTGGCCCGACGCTGGCTGGGTTCCATTTCGCCTGCCAGGCTACCCGCACCACGAGTTTCCCCCCACCGACTTTCCCCGTGGAGGTTAGTAGCGCCAGCGGGTGGCGGCCGCCACATCGGCTGGGGACGCGTCGGCAAAGATGGCCTGTTCGGCCTCGCGGACGGCGCAGAAGGCTTCCAGTAGAAGGTCGCCCATCGCGGGCGGGAGGATGTCGTCGGCGCGGAGGGCGGCCACTGCTTCGGGCAGCGAGGTAGGCAGGCGCGGGGGCTGGTCGGGCTCGGGCAGGTCAGCCGGGTCGACCGTCACCTCGGGCGGCAAAGTCAGGCCGGCGTCGCGAGTCGCCGCGGCCACCGTGGTCACCGCGCCCGCGAGCAGGTACGGATTGGCGGCACCGTCGAAGCATTTGAGCTCGGCGTTCGCCGCCGTGTCGCGCTCGCCCTCGCTGCCGGTGACCAGGCGCAGGCCGGCCTCGCGGTTTTCGCGGCCCCAGCACTGGTACGGCCCTGCCCAGTGCCGCGGCACCAAGCGTAGGTAGCTGGCCGGGCTGGGTGCGCCGATCGCGAGCAGCGCCGGCAGGCGGTGCAGGAGCGCGGCAAGGATGGATTCGCCTTCGGCGGTCACCCCGTGCGGGCCGCCGCCGCCGGTGAACAGGTTCTGCTCGCCGGTCCACGCGGACAGGTGCAGGTGCCCGCCGTTGCCCACCTGGCCGGCCACCACGACGGGTGCGAACGAGACCTGGAGCCCGAATGTGGCGGACACCGCGCGGATGGTCTGCCGCACAAGCACCGCCCGGTCGGCGGCGGTCACCGGGTCGGCGGGCGCCACCGACAGCTCCCACTGCCCGGCCGCGTACTCGGGATGGAACTGCTCGACGGGCACCCGCTGGGCGGCCAGCGCCGCGAGCACCGCGTCGGCGTACCCGGACAGCTCCACCAGCCGCGTCATGCCGTACGCCGGACCCGTGGTGGACGGCGTCGCGTCGAGGGTGCCCGCGAACCACTCGAACTCGTACGCCATCCGCAGTTCGAGCCCGGCCTCGCGGGCCTGCTCGGTGGCCGCTCGCGCGAAGAGGCGCTGGCAACCGGGGTACGGCACGCCCTCCTGGGTGTACCGGTCGACGGGCGCCCACGCCCAGCCGGGCTGCGCGGCGAGCGCGGTCACGCGGGAGAGGTCGGGATGCAGCCGGAGGTCGCCCACGGGCCCGCCCGCGTGCCGGCTCGTCGTGATCGAGTCGTCGACGCAGAACACGTCGAACACGGGTGACATGCCGACGCCCCACTCGGCGGCCCGTTCGAGCCGATCGACGGGCACCGTCTTGACCCGGGTCACGCCCGCGTTGTCGACCCAGGTCAGCGCGATATTACGGACGTCCTGCGCGGCCAGGTCGGCGGCGACACGCCGAGCCTCCGCAGCCTGCTGCTGGCGATCCACGCACCGGATTATCCCCGTCCAAAATTCCCCTGGGGGTGATGTGCGGGGCGGCGCGTCGCATGAGACTGACGCCGTGACCGGAATTGGAACGACACCAAAAAGTGGTGTGACGGTGGTGGCGCAGAGCGGCCGCCGGCTCTTCCGGGACGCCTTGGTCGCGTGGCTTGGGCGGCAATCGCGGTTCGCCGTCGTGGGGCAGGCGTCCGATGTGGCCGAACTCCCCCGACTGTGTGCGCTGCGAACACCCGACCTGGTGCTCGTGGACGGGGGCTCCGATGTGGTCGCCACGCTGGGACCGCTCACCGAGATTCGGGGAGGCTGTGGGCGTACCCGAATAATCGTCATCTGCGACGAGGTGCCGGCGGCGGCCGTGGTGGCGGCTCGCCGCGCCGGGGTGGACGCGCTCGTGCCGGGCGCGCTCGGCCTGGACGCGTTGCTCAGCGTCCTGCGCCAGCAGGCGCGCGGGCCGCGCACGGACGTGACGGTCCCGGCGCCTGGCGGCCTCACGCCGCGCGAGCGCGAGATCCTCTCGCTGCTCGGCGCGGGCCATCCGGCCCGACGCATCGCCGCCATGCTGGGCAGCAGTGTCGGCGCGGTCGAAAACGCCAAACGGCACATCTACACGAAGCTCAATGTGGCAACGCAGTGCCAGGCCGTCGCCCGGGCGGCCGCGCTGGGACTGGTACCCGCCCGCCGCGTGCCCGTGCGGCCGGATCAGCCCCGCCCTGTACCGGAGCTGACCGCGCGAGAGGCGGACATCCTGCGTTCGATCGCGATGGGTCATTCGGTACGCCAGACCGCGGCGTTGCTCGCGATCGCCGAGAAGACCGTGGAGAACACGCAGGCCCGGTTGTTCCTGAAGTTGGGCACGCACAACCGGGCGGGCGCCATCGGTGCGGCGCACGGCCTCGGGATGCTGGATCAGCTGGTGCCCGAGGCCTGAACGAGGGAGGGCGGGCACATCTTCGGCCGCCCCCCCTCTCCCACGGCACGCCTACCCGGTGGCACACGCCGTGGTATTCAACGAGAACGCTGCCGGTCGCCCGTTCGTGCCGGACCAGGTCGCGTTGAAGCCCACGCCACCGAGGGTCTGCCCCGGATTCAGGCGGGAGTTCCAGGAGGCGTTCGCAACCGGCACCCTGGCCCCCTCTTGGGCCACCACCCCGTTCCACAACTGGGTGATCTGCTGGGCGTCGGGGAAGACGAAGCGCAGGGTCCAGCCCGCCGGGATCGGCGTGGAACCGGTGTTCTGGAGGCTCATCGTCACCCCGAAGCCGCCGGAGCCGCTGCCCCACTGAGTGTCGATCCGGTACGTCACCCGGCAGCTCGCCGGCGGCACGTTGCCCTCGGCGAAGAACACGTTGCCGGGAAGGTCGGCCCGCGGGACGTCGCTGTTGGCGGCGATGAGGTCGCCGAGCGAACGCCGGAAGTCGATCCCGTACGTGGTGCGGATGGTGTTGAGCGCGGTGCTCTGGTTGCCGTAGAAGAACCGGTCGCCGTCGCGCAGCCGCTGGAACTCGCGGGCCCAGATCGCCAGCTGTAGCTCGCCGAACTCGGTGCCGGCCACGTGCGGCTCGGCCAGCGCACCGACGAACGCGTCGACATTGTCCACTGTGCCGTAGATGGCCGCCAGGCGCGCGGCAAGCGGCGCCCCGCGGGTGAACCTGGTCGGCGTGCCCTCGACGGCGTCCTCGTCGGCCTGGTCGACCTCGGCGTCGAACACGTCGAACAGTTGCGGGAAGTCCAGGCTCGCGAGACTGTCCACAGTGGTACCCGGCGGGAACGCCGCGCTGGACTCACCGGTGATCTGGGTGAACGAGGTGCGGGCCGGGAGGCCATACGCCTGGCGCATCTGGTTGTACGTCGGCATTCCGTGGTCGCGTCCACGCTCGATGTCGATCGCGCCGAGGTCAAGTACGCCGTCGAAGCACTCCGGCAGTTCCTCACCGTCGAGACATTCCGGGTTGCCAGAGACGGGGATCTGGAAAAGCACACTGCGGAGCTGGTTGTCGATCATCTCCTCGTTGTTGTATTGCGGCTCGCCGCCGATCGCCTGCAACAGCGGCCCGAGCCCGATGCCCGGCACGAGGTTGGGGTTGAAGAAGCCGCGGTTCAGGGGGATGACCAGTTCGACCTCGCCATCCTCCTGGACGATCTCGATGCCCTGTGCCTCGAAGGCCGCGAGCTGCGCCGGGCTGTAGTGGCCCTCTTCGACCGCGATCTCCATCTCGCCGTGGATCTGGCTGTGCACCCGGTATCCGACGGTGGCGAACTCGTTGCTCAGCGCGGCGTTGACGCCCGGGTTGTACCCGCCGTACGCCGGCAGCCTCACGCCCATCGCCGGCAGCCACTCGTTGTAGGTGATGTACTGCTGCTCAGCGATGATCACCCGGCGGGCGATCTGGAACTTGTCCTCCTCACTCAGCGACGCCGGCAGCGCGTCGACAATCCGGTTGTGCTCGCGCGCGAATAGCGTGTGAGTGGCGGTGAGGAATAGATTTTCGTTGGCTCGGACGTCGCCGGCCACCATCGCGTCCGCCGGGCTGGCGCGCAGAATTCCGTCGACCTCCATCTGTGGCGCGGAGGCCGCGTTGCCGCGCGCGGTGGCCCGGGGCAGGTAGTTGTTCTGTAGCAGCAGCCGGCCGCTGTTGTTGGCCGGATTACCGTCGACCGAGCCCTCTCGCAGCCAGTCCAGGCGGGTGTTCGTGCCGCCGTAGACAGCGAACGCGTCAATGTACGAACTCGCCGTGTTGACCTGCTGCCGAGCATTGGTGACACCGGTACCCGGCGCCGGGTCGGACCGCGCGAACGGTATGAAGCCGAGGGTGTTCTCGAACTCCTCCATCGGGTCGTTCGAGTTGAACGGGATGTTGGCGGTCTCGCCGGCGGGGTCGCCGGGTGCCCGTCCCAGCCGCAGGCCGAAGGTGTGGTCGAGGAACTGTCCCCAGGTCCAGCCCCACGCGGTGACCTGGCGTTCGGAGAAGACGTTCTGGGCCACGTCGTTGAAGATTCGGTTGCTGACGTATCGAGAGTTCGGGCCGGCGACCGGCTGGCTCCGCCCGTCCGCATACCGCGCCGCCGTCACCCGGGAGTACGGGGTGTTCGCCTGCCCCCAGGCCGGGTTGGCGTCGTTGTTGCCGCTGCCATCCAGGCTCTGCACCTCGAACGGCACCGCCAGCGCGCTGGCGTACACAGCCAACGACGAGCCGGCCAGCGTCATCAGCGCCACGAACGCGACAAGAAGTGAACGTCGCATCGTTCCTCCCACGCGGCGGTGCCAATAACCGAAGTCGCGCGATTCGCGCCCCGATGGACCGCTCGCTGGTCGGAACACTGATCCTTATCTATTTCGAAGTCAACAGATCAGAATGCACTGCTTGCCCTTGGGGGATAACATCCCCTGGGGGTTTCAGCTGCCATTCAGCCAATCGCAAGGAACCGACATACATTCCTTACGATTGCCCTGAGCGGCTGATCAGGATACTCTCCACGCCGCGTGTTGGTCTTGGGGGCCGGGGGGACGAGAGGTGGCATGACACGACTAACTGGCGCTCGCATCCGCTCGCGCGGGTCATGCGCCCCGAAGCCTCCCTGTAGCCGCCAGTCGCTCCGGTCGCTGCAATGCTGGCCCGCGCTGCG